>JBDHSU010000138.1:0-10035 GCA_039808325.1 Variibacter sp.
TACATCGTCGATCGCGGAGGGTTTGTCGGTGTCGCGGCAGTGCCGCATTTCCTGCCGAATGGTGTCGGCTCGACCGTGGACGATTTCGCCGCGGCGGTGCGTCACGTTCTCAACGTGGTCGGCGAGGACGCCATCGGCATGGGAACCGACATCACGCAGGATCAGCCGGCCGAGTGGTATCACTGGATCACGATCGACAAGGGGTACGCGCGCAAACTTGTCGATTTCAGCGAGGCTCCGATTCTCGGTGGCTTCGCGTCGCTGCGCGACTATCCGAACATCGTCGCCGCGCTGAAGCGGGCAGGGCTGCCCTCGTCGGTGGTCGACAAGATTCTCGGTCTGAACTGGCGGCGTTTCCTCGAAACGGTATGGGTCTGAACTTTAAGGAAAGGGGAGCAGGATATGGAATCGATCACGAGACGGTACTTCGTCGGCGCGCTCGCTGTTGTTGGCGCGGCGATTACGATGACGCCGGCCATGGCGCAGCAGCCGGCCGAGCTCAAGGTGGGGCTGGTCGCGCCGTTTTCCGGACCGAATGCGCGCTCCGGCGCACTGATGAAAGCCGGTGCGGAACTTGCTGTCGAGGACATCAATGCCAAGGGCGGCATTGCGTCGCTCAATGGGGCCAAGCTCAAGCTGGTCACGATCGATGCCGGCGACAGCCCGGAGAAAGCCAAAAGCGCGGCGCAACGCCTCCTCAGCCAGGAGCCGGACCTTATCGCCGGAATTGGAGCGTGGTTGAGCTCTTACACGCTTGCCGTGACCGAGGTGACCGAGCGCGCCGGCCTGCCGTGGCTCACTTTTTCGTATTCCGATCTGCTGACGGGCCGGGGATTCAATTACATCGTGCAGACGTCGCCGACGTCGGGCGAAATCGCATCCGCATCCGTGCCGTCGATCATGGCTTTGGCGGAGCGCGCGACAGGCAAACGACCGAAAACGTTCGGTATCGTTGCTGACAGCACGCTATCTGTTCAATCTTTCGTCGGCGGCATCAAGTCCAACGTCCTGAAGGCGCAGGGGCTCGAGCTCGTCGTCGATGAGACGTTCACGTCGCCGCTGAGCGACGCGACTTCGGCGATCCAGAAGGTGCGCAGGGCGCGTCCTGATCTTCTTCTCATCTATCCGGTGAACGTCGGCGACGCGAAGGCGATCCTGGAAAAGATGAAGGAGTTCGGGATCGGCGGCGGGCGCGTCCCCGTAATGACCGTCAATCCCAGCAATGCCTCGCCTGAAATGCTGTCGAATATCGGCGGCGATCTTTTGCAAGGCATGTTTGTTGTTGTCGGCAACTGGGAAAGCAAGCAGCAGGCGGCGCTCGCGGAACAACTGCGTCGGCGTTCGGGCGAGCCATGGGTCACTGAGGACATGATCTCGTCTTATGGCCAGATCTGGCTGATCAAGGATGCATTGGAACGGACCAAGAGCGCCGACCGCAAAACCTTGATGGACGCCATACGTGCCACCAACGTGAAGAACGGCCCTGCCGACTATTTCGTCGGCGGTGATGTCCGCTTCGATAAGATGGGGCGGCGCGTGGGAGCCCCGATGGTTCTGCTGCAATGGCAGGGTGGAAAGCCGTTCACCGTTGCGCCGGAATCGGCCGCGATGGCAACCGCGGTTTGGCCGAAGTCGCAATAGCGGTCCAAAACGGAACGTGGCGGGCCGGCAGCGGTTCGCCGCGTTTTTTACATCGAACGGCCGCGATGCGGCATTTCACAAGGGGGATGGCGTGGCCGAACTCGAGATCGTGGCGCAGACGATGATTGCTGCCCTGATGATCGGCTGCATTTACGGTGCTCTTTGTGCCAGCCTCAGTCTGATCTTCGGCATCATGCGTTTCGTGAACTTTGCGCACGGCGAGTTCATGGCGGCCGGCATGTATTTCAGCTTTCTTGCGGCTGGACTGCTGACGGCACTGATCGGAGTTACTCCATTTCTTGCCGCGGTTATCGCAGCGCTAATGGCGGTCCCGCTCTTCTATGGGATCGGACGTCTTCTGCATGTGGGTCTCTTGAGCCGCATCAGCCCAGACCTCGCGTCGGCGACCTCGCACACACATCAATCGCAACTGGTCGTGACGCTTGGCCTCTCGCTCATCCTGCAGAATGGAGCGCTGCTCTTGTTCGGATCGGTTCCGCGCTCGATTAGCAATCCCACGACCACCGAAGCGTGGACTTTCGGGTCGGATGATTTCATGCTTTTCATCAACAAGGGTCGTTTCTTCATTGCGGCGCTCGGCCTTGCCGCCGTGGTGGTGACCCAGCTCATCTTGAAGAGGACGTCAATCGGCGCCCGCATGCGCGGCGCGGCCGATGACGCGGTGGCCGCAGTTCTCGTCGGTATCGAGACGCGGCGCTATTACGGGATCGCTTTCGGCATAAGCCTCGCGCTCACGGCGTTCATGGGCGCGCTCATCGCGACCTACTATCCGTTTCATCCGTTTGTCGGTCTCGACTTTCTGATCATCATGTATGCCGGCGTCATATTGGGCGGGCTTGGCTCGTTCATGGGCTCATTTCTTGGTGGCCTGCTGATCGGCATCGTTCAGCAGGCCAGCAATCTGTTCGTGCCCATTCAGCTCCAGAACGCCGTCCTGTTCCTCATCTTTTTGCTTGCCATCATCCTGCGGCCGCAGGGCATTTTCGGCAAACAGGCGGCGCGGGTTTAGGCATGAACGCGTCCGCGTCCATCGCGATCAAAGCCGGTCTGTTCGCGCTGCTTGGCTGCGCCATTATTGCATCGTCGCACGATACGCACACGCTGCTTCTCGTCGCGCTTCTTGCTCTTTGGGGGATGTACGCGTCAGCGTGGAACCTGTTCAGCGGTTTCGGCGGCCTCGTGTCGTTTGGGCACGCGATCTATTTTGGTTGCGGTGGTTTCGCCACCATTCTGATCACAACGACCTTCGGTGTCACGCCGGCCGTCGGCCTTGTTGCGGCGATGATCCTGGCGGCTGCGATGGCGGTGCTGGTCGCCCTCGTGACTTTCCGTCTGCGTGGGTATTTTTTTGGCCTTGCGACGTTGGCCATACCGGTGACTGCGTTGTATTTCGCGGAGTGGGCCGGGTTGCAGGAAATTTTTCTGCCGTTGGAGCGCGAGCGTCCGATGCTCTATCTCCAATTTGCGAATCCGAAAATCATGCCACTGATCTGTTGGTTCGCATTCTCGGCAACCGTTGCGATCTCCATGCTGGCGCAAGATAGCCGGTTCGGCATGGGCCTTGCCGCCTTGCGACAGAACGAGGAAGCGGCGGAAGCCTCCGGCGTATCGGCGTTTCGCTTTCGCTTCGGCGCACTCATTCTGAGTGCCGTGCTCACGGGGCTCGCCGGCGGTCTCTACGCCGTGGTGGTTCTCGTCATGACGCCCGCAAGCGGCTTCGGACTGCACGTCTCGGCACAGCCGCTGATCTTCTCGATTTTCGGCGGCCTCGGCACCGTGTGGGGGCCAGTGATCGGCGCTGCCATGCTGTTCCCGGCGACGGAGCTTTTGCGCGGTTATTTCGGCTCATCGGCTCCCGGCTTGGACGGAATTCTTCTCGGCTCCATGGCGCTTATCGTGATGCTGTTTATGCCCGACGGCATCGTGCGCAGTCAGATGGCGCAATCAATTCGGCAAGTCGCCTCCCGTTTTGCGTTCTTTCGCGCGGGGCCGCTTGCGGGTGCGCAGTCCGCGCCCAGTTCCGAATTTAAAGGTCATGCGGCGGAAACGCGCTCCGCACCTCCGGCTCTCGAGGCTCAAAACATTACCGTCATCTTCGGTGGCGTGCGCGCGCTGCAGGACGTTTCCGTGGCAATCCGGCCCGGCGAGATCCTTGGTATCGTCGGCCCGAACGGGGCCGGAAAGTCGACCTTGCTCAATGTGTTGGACGGCTTCGTCAAACCACAGAGCGGACAGGTCACGTTCGGCGGGCGCAGGCTGAACGGGCTGCGTCCGAATGCGATTGCACGACTTGGCATCGGCCGCACGTTTCAGACGGCACGGCCCTTTCCGGAGATGACCATGATCGAAAACGTCATGGTCGGCGGGGTTGTCCTGGGCGGCAATCCTGCTGCGCTAGCAGCGCGGGCCAGCACTGTATTGGCGGCGCTCGGCCAGCACGATATCGGCGAGCGGCAGGGAACCATCCTCACGAACTATGAGCTCCGCATTGTGGAGCTGGCACGCGCCATGGCTGCTTCGCCGAAGGTCCTTCTGCTCGACGAGCCGTTCGCCGGGCTGGCCGTGGCGGAAATCGACCGTCTTATTGAGGCGCTGCGCTGGGCCCGGTCGCAGAGCGTTTCGATCGCCATCGTCGATCACACCATCCCGTCCTTGCGGCGCTTTGTCGATCGGATGGTGGTTCTCGATACGGGGACGCTCATCGCGGACGGCGCGCCGGATGATGTATTGATCGATCAAAATGTCGTTCGTGCTTACCTCGGCAGTGACGAGGCGGCTTGATGTTGTCCCTCGACCATGTCAGCGCCGGCTATGGTGATGTTCGGGCGATTTCCGACGTCACGTTGCATGTGGAAGCTGGCGAAACGGTCGCACTTCTCGGCGCCAATGGCGCTGGCAAGAGCACCATTCTGCGTGCAATTTCCGGTCTGGCGAAAGTCGCCTCCGGCAGCATACGTTTTGAAGGATCCGATCTCGGCGCCATTGCTCCTTCGCGCAGGGCCTTTCTCGGCATCGCGCATGTTCCGGAAGGACGGCGGGTTTTTCGCGAGTTGACCGTGACCGAAAATCTCGATCTCGGTGCGACTGCGCTCAAACCTCAATTTTCGAAGGCGGAGCAGCAGGATCTGGTCTTTTCGCTCTTTCCCCGGCTGCGCGAACGTCGAAGCCAGCTCGCCGGGACGCTTTCGGGTGGCGAGCAACAGATGCTCGCGATCGGACGCGCGCTCATGATGAAGCCGCGTCTCGTTCTTCTCGACGAGCCATCGCTGGGCCTCGCTCCTCTCGTGCTGAAGCAGATCTTCCAGGCGGTCGAGAAGCTGCGAGAGGTCGGTCTCACCGTCGTTCTCTCGGAGCAGAGGATCGGTGAGGCGTTGAGTTGCTGCAACAGAGGCGTCGTGATCGCGCAAGGCAAAACGATCTTCAGCGGCTCCTCCGCCGAGCTTCTCAAGGACGAGACCATCAACCGTGCCTATTTCGGATCGCGGCAGGCAACCGAAGGGGCGCATTCGTGAAGCGCGCAACGCCGCTGAACGTGAGACTGAGCCGCCCCGGCGGCGCGGTGCTCAACACCTTCTGACACCCGGCGCCGCCTTCGGCTCGGGTGCCGCCGTTCATGCGTACCATTATAGGAGAGGAAAATGGCCGTTGATCCCATGAGCAAAGACTGGAGCGATGTCGAGGCTGCACTTGAGAAAGCGTTCAGCGCCGCGATGCAGCTCTATAACGAGCGAGGATTCTGTGGCCGCTTTGGATTCGGGCGCCGGCCGGCCGTCGTCACCATCGACCTGGCTAATGCTTGGACACTGCCTGGAAGCCCCTTCACGTGCGATCAACGCAAGATGAACGAAGAGATCATCCCCGGCGTGCAGCGCCTGCAAAAAGCTGCGCGCGCCAATGGCCATCCGGTAGTCCACGTCACCACAGCTTATCAGAACACGGATCCGAAGGATCCGAACTCCGACCTTGGCATATGGCCAGCCAAGGCGCCGCTGACGGCGATGAAGCAGAGTGACGACAACGACTTGTGGAAGATCGATTCAAGGATCGCGCCTCTCGACGGTGAGCGCGTCATCGTCAAGAAGAATGCAAGCGGGTTTGCCGGCACCGATCTGCATAACTATCTCACGTCCATCGGCGTGGACACGGTTCTCGTCACTGGCGTGACGGCGTCATGTTGCGTGCGTGCGACGATTCAGGACGCGTTGGCGCACGGATTCCGGCCTGTTGCTGTGAAGGAATGCGTCGGCGACCGTATTCCCGCCGCCGTGCAATACAATCTGTTCGATATCGGTGCGAAGCTTGGCGATGTCCGGACGGTCGAGGACTGTGTGGAATATCTCTCCACGATCAGCATGCGAAACGTGTGAATGGCTTAGGTATCGGTTGGGCGTCGCGCAGTTGGGTGTCACAGCTGAACGAGTATTGTGAAAGCGCGCATCCGTCCGCAAACGAGCTGACAGAAACAGGCCGGATTAATCTGCATCTTCGCAAGCTTCGGTTTGGAGTCCCTTTAGAGTCTGTTTCTGCTGGATTGAATTCGGAATGGGATTCCCTTTGGGATCTTGTTCTGATTCAACATGCTGTCTGGAATTGGAGGCCAGCATGGATGGTCCGAGCTTATTCGAATGATCTTCGTGACGGGTCGCAGCGTCTGTCGCATTGGGCCGCACATGCCGTGAGACGGCCGAACTGTTCGGGGTGAGCGTCTCGATCGTGGTGAAGTGGTCGCAGAGGCGGCGCTCGACTGGAACGGCGGCGGTCTTGCCGATGAGCAGCAAGCGAACTGGTTGCTGCCGGCGCACCGTGACTGGCTGCTCAAGCGCATCACGGTTCCTGGCATGACGGTGCCGCTTTTTTGTTCTCGCGGCTGGGATGAAGCCGCTCGTTCACGCGCTCCGGAATATCAGATCATGGCGGCAGGCGATCTCGTGACGGGTGGTTGCGACGAGTAGGGGCGGGCAAAAGATTGCACTCTAGCCCCGTTTGCACCACTCCCGCAGCCGAGCCAATAGATACTATGGCCCGCCGCCCTTATGGGGAGGTTGCCTTCTTCTTCCCCGTCTTGTGTTCCCCCGTCTCGTTCCCGATTGCGCTTGACCCCGTGCAACCGGCGAAGGTGAGGGAGTAAGGCTCATCAGATCAATGGCGTGACCGCCAACCGCATCCGCTACGGGAATCGGCGCCGAAGGAGGAGCTGCGTGCGCAGGAACCCTATTGGCGGATCCTCGTTGATGATGAGGCGGCACAGAGACAATTGAATGCGCGAGTCAGGCCCTTGCGCTGACCTGACTGCAATGCGGCCTCGCAATTCTCAGGCCTCCAGGCGCGTCCTGTTGCTGCGACCGTTGCGCGAGCACGACAACGCATGAAACGAAAATCAAAGATCGGACACGGCATGACGAGGCGCGATCTGCTGGCCACCGCCGCCGTCACCGGTGGCGCCCTGGTAGGAGATCAACTCATGTCCGAACCTCTATCAGCCGAGGCGGCCCAGGACGCGCCCTCCGGCACGTCTGATGTTGTCCTGCGTGTCAACGGCGCCGAGCGCCGCTTGGCGGCGCTCGATCCGCGCACGACGCTCCTCGATGCGCTACGCGAGCATCTGCACCTCACGGGCACGAAGAAAGGCTGCGACCATGGCCAATGCGGCGCCTGCACCGTGATCGTCAACGGCCGCCGGATCAATTCATGCCTGACGCTCGCGGTGATGCATGAAAGCGATAGCATCACCACCATCGAAGGGCTCGGAACGCCGGAGAACCTGCATCCGATGCAGGCCGCCTTCGTGAAGTACGATGGCTTTCAGTGCGGCTATTGCACGCCCGGCCAGATCTGTTCGGCGGTGGCGGTGCTCGACGAGATCAAGACCGGCATTCCAAGCCATGTGAGCCGGGATCTGATGGCTGCGCCGGAGTTCACCGAGATCGAGCTTCGCGAGCGGATGAGCGGCAACATCTGCCGTTGTGCCGCCTATTCCAACATCATGGAGGCCGTCGCCGAGGTGGCCGGGAGGAAAGTGTGAAATCCTTCACCTATGAGCGCGTGCGTTCACCCGCAGAGGCTGTCGCAGCGGCGACACGGGTTGAGGGCGCAAAATTCATCGCCGGCGGCACCAACCTGCTCGATCTCATGAAGCTGGAGATTGAGGCCCCCTCCCATCTCATCGACGTCAACGGCCTCGCCTTCGACAAGATCGAAGAGACGCAGGAAGGCGGTTTGCGCGTCGGCGCGCTGGTGCGCAACACCGATCTCGCCGCGGATGTGCGCGTGCGGCGCGACTATTCCTTGCTCTCGCGCGCTCTGGTGGCTGGCGCCTCGGGGCAACTGCGCAACAAGGCGACGACTGCGGGCAACCTGCTTCAGCGCACGCGCTGCCCGTATTTTTACGACACCGATCAGCCCTGCAATAAGAGGCGGCCCGGCAGCGGTTGCGCCGCCATCGGCGGGTTCAGCCGCAACCATGCCATCATGGGAACGAGCGATGCCTGTATCGCGACACACCCGAGCGACATGGCGGTGGCGATGCGTGCGCTTGACGCGACGGTCGAGACGGTGCGCACGGACGGCTCGGCCCGCAGCATTCCGCTCGGCGAGTTTTACCGGCTGCCTGGTGAGACGCCGAATGTCGAGACGGCACTTGCGCCTGGCGAACTGATTACGGCCGTAACGTTGCCGAAGCCGTTCGGCGGAACGCACATCTATCGCAAGGTGCGAGACCGCGCTTCCTACGCCTTCGCGCTGATCTCGGTCGGCGCGGTCGTGCGGCGAGACGGCACCGGGCGCGTGGCCCTCGGCGGTGTCGCTCATAAGCCATGGCGCGTGGAGGCTGCTGAAGCCGAGATGCCGCGCGGCGCGCGCGCCGTCGCCGCGAAGTTGCTCGCGGGCGCGAAGACGACCGACGAGAATGCATTCAAGCTGCCTCTGATCGAGCGAACGCTTGATGCCGTGCTCACGGATGCGAGAGGTCGGTAGAGCCATGAGGTTCGACACGCCTGCGACGACCAATCCCATCGACCAGCTCAAGGTCATCGGCCGGCCGACCGACCGGATCGACGGCCCGCTCAAAACGACGGGCATGGCGCCTTACGCCTATGAACGGCATGACGTCGTGCCGAACCAAGCCTATGGCTACGTTATCGGCGCGGCGATCGGCAAGGGCCGTATTGCCTCGATCGATCTTGCGGCCGCCAAGGTCGCGCCCGGCGTGCTTGCGATCGTCACCGCCGACAATGCGGGCAAGCTCGGCAAAGGGCCGCGGAATACCGCGACGCTGCTCGGCGGACCCGAGATCGAGCACTATCATCAGGCGGTCGCGCTTATCGTCGCGGAGACATTCGAGCAAGCCCGCGCCGCCGCGTATCTCGTTCGCGTGAAATATACCCGGACCGGCGGCGCCTTCGACCTTGCCGCCGCAAAGTCGTCCGCGATCAAGTCCGAGCCCGGATTCGGCGGGCCGGCCGATACGGCCGTCGGCGACTTCGACGGCGCGTTCGCCGCGGCGCCGGTCCAGCTCGACGCGACCTACACGACCCCCGACCAGTCGCACGCGATGATGGAGCCGCATGCTTCGACCGCCGCCTGGGATGGCGACAAGCTCACCGTCTGGACGTCGAACCAGATGATCGCGTGGGCAGCAAGCGATCTTGCGGACACGCTTCGCATCCCCAAGAACAAGGTCCGCGTCCTATCGCCATTCATCGGTGGCGGCTTCGGCGGCAAGCTATTCTTGCGCGCCGATGTGCTGCTCGCCGCGCTCGGCGCGCGCGCGGCCGGGCGGCCCGTGAAGGTCGCACTGACGCGCCCGCTCATGATCAACAATACGACGCACCGGCCGGCGACCATCCAACGCATTCGCATCGGCGCGGCGCGCGACGGGAAGATCACAGCGATCGGCCATGAGAGCTGGTCCGGCGATCTGCCGGGCGGTGACCCGGACACCGCGGTGAGCCAGACGCGGCTTCTCTATGCCGGGGCGAACCGCATGACCGCGATGCGGCTTGCCGTGCTCGACCTCGCCGAAAGCAATGCCATGCGCGCGCCGGGCGAAGCCTCCGGCATGATGGCGCTGGAGATTGCGATCGACGAGATGGCGGAGAAGCTAGGGCTCGACCCGGTCGAGTTCCGCATTCTCAACGACACTCAGGTCGATCCGGAACATCCGGAACGGCGGTTTTCGCAACGAAACCTGATCGGATGCCTGCGCACTGGCGCAGAGCGCTTCGGCTGGAGTAGGCGTCATCCCCAGCCCGGAGGCGAGCGGGATGGCGACCTTCTCGTCGGTATGGGTGTCGCTGCCGCTTTCCGCAACAATTTGCTGACCAAGTCGGCGGCCCGCGTGCGGCTCGACCATACGGGCGCGGTGACGGTCGAGAC
>JBDHSU010000139.1:0-10006 GCA_039808325.1 Variibacter sp.
GCCGCGCGCCCATCTGCTCGTCGTAGCCGTTCTCGACCAGCCATTTGGACGCTTCATCCGACAACGAGATGGTGATATCGCGGTCGCCGAGCTGTGCCTCGAGCTGCATCACGAACTTCTCGACGACCTTGCCGATCACCTCCTGGCTGAGATGCGCGAAGGTGACGATGGCGTCGAGGCGGTTGCGGAACTCGGGCGCGAACATCCGGTTGATGGCGTCGACGTCGTCGCCCTCGCGCTTGGTTCGCGTGAAGCCGTAGGCTGCCTTGGCAAGATCGGCGGCGCCCGCGTTCGTCGTCATGATCAGAATGACGTTGCGGAAGTCGACCTGCTTGCCGTTGTGGTCCGTCAGCTTGCCGTGATCCATGATCTGCAGGAGCACGTTGAACAGATCCGGATGCGCCTTCTCGATCTCGTCGAGCAGGAGCACGCAATGCGGGTGCTGATCGACGCCGTCGGTGAGGAGGCCGCCCTGGTCGAAGCCGACATAGCCCGGAGGCGCGCCGATCAGCCGCGAGACGGTGTGACGCTCCATGTATTCCGACATGTCGAAGCGGATCAGTTCGACGCCGAGCAGCGCCGCGAGTTGACGCGCGACCTCGGTCTTGCCGACGCCAGTCGGGCCTGAGAACAGGTAGGAGCCGATCGGCTTCTCCGGCTCGCGCAGCCCCGCGCGCGCAAGCTTGATCGAGGCGGAGAGGGCGCTGATCGCCTTGTCCTGGCCGTAGACGACGCGCTTGAGCGTCTCCTCGAGGGCTTGCAGCACCTCGGCGTCATCCTTGGATACCGTCTTCGGCGGGATGCGCGCCATGGTGGCGATGGTCGTCTCGATCTCCTTGAGGCCGATCGTCTTCTTGCGCCGGCTTTCCGGCAGCAGCATCTGCGCCGCGCCCGACTCGTCGATCACGTCGATCGCCTTGTCCGGCAGCTTGCGGTCGTGGATGTAGCGCGCGGACAATTCCACCGCCGCCTTGATCGCCTCGTTGGTGTATTTCAGCCGGTGGTAATCCTCGAAGTAGGGCTTGAGGCCCTTCATGATTTCGATGGCGTCGGGGATCGTCGGCTCGTTCACGTCGATCTTCTGGAACCGGCGCACCAGCGCGCGGTCCTTCTCGAAGTACTGGCGGTACTCCTTGTAGGTGGTCGAGCCGATGCAGCGCACGGCGCCGGCTGCGAGCGCGGGCTTCAGCAAGTTCGACGCGTCCATCGCGCCGCCGGATGTGGCGCCGGCGCCGATGACGGTATGGATCTCGTCGATGAACATGATCGCGCCGGGATAGGCCTCGATCTCCTTGAGGACCTGCTTGAGGCGCTCCTCGAAGTCGCCGCGGTAGCGGGTGCCGGCGAGAAGAGTGCCCATGTCGAGCGCGAAGACCGTCGAGTCCTTGAGGACGTCCGGCACCTCGCCGTTGACGATGCGGCGCGCAAGTCCTTCCGCGATCGCCGTCTTGCCGACGCCGGGGTCGCCGACGAACAGCGGGTTGTTCTTCTGGCGGCGGCACAGCACCTGGATGGTGCGGCTGATCTCGCTGTCGCGGCCGATCAGCGGATCGATTTTACCTTCGCGCGCCTTCTTGTTGAGATTGATGCAATAGGCGTCGAGCGCATCGGCCTTCTTCTTGCCGTCCTCGCCGTTCTTGGTCTCGGTTTCTTCTTCCGCGCCGCGCACGGGGCGCGACTCGGAGAGGCCGGCCCGCTTGGCGATGCCGTGGCTGATGTAGTTGACCGCATCGTAGCGCGTCATGTCCTGCTCTTGCAGGAAGTAGGCGGCATGGCTTTCGCGCTCGGCGAAGATCGCGACCAGCACATTGGCGCCGGTGACTTCCTCGCGCCCGGAGGATTGGACATGGATGACCGCGCGTTGGATCACCCGCTGGAATCCGGCCGTCGGCTTCGAATCCTCGTTGCTTTCGATGACGAGATTGTCGAGCTCGGACTCCACATAGGAGACGAGGTTGCGGCGTAGTTTGTCGACGTCGACATTGCAGGCGCGCATCACCGCGCCGGCGTCCTGGTCGTCGACCAGCGCCAGGAGAAGGTGTTCGAGGGTCGCGTATTCGTGGTGCCGTTCGTTGGCGAGGGCCAACGCCCGGTGCAGCGACTGCTCGAGGCTACGTGAGAAAGTGGGCATTCAGGCCTCTTGGTGATCCGTTCGACTTACTTCTTTTCCATGACGCACTGGAGAGGATGCTGATGCTTGCGGGCAAAGTCCATCACCTGCGTCACTTTCGTCTCTGCGACCTCGTACGTGAATATTCCACATTCGCCGATCCCATGTTGGTGGACGTGCAGCATGATCTGCGTCGCCGCCTCCCGGTCCTTATTGAAGAACCGCTCGAGAATGTGCACGACGAACTCCATCGGCGTGTAATCGTCGTTCAACAATAGGACACGATAAAGGCTGGGCCGCTTCGTCTGCGGCTTCGTCTTGGTGATGATGGCCGTCCCGGCTCCGCCGTCGCTGCGCTTCCTGCGATCGTCGTCCGCGAGCCTCGCGGGAAGGCTGATCATCGCAATGTCCACCAGTCTCATGTCCCTTGTCGCCTTGCGCGCCCGGCCGGGCCGGTCGCCCGGCCATGTCGGCTTCACCCCTGGGAATCATGCCGCAAAATGCCCCCGGATGAAACGCGGTTAATAATAGTTATCCGAAGGGCGCCTTGCCAGGGCGGGGCCCGGCCCCCGGCCTTCCGCCCGCCGTTGAGCAATCCTTAAGCATTCTGCGATTTCGGCCGGGGCGGCGTCCGGACGGAAAGAGAACGTCAATCCGCGAAGCGTATGAAGTCGAGGTTGGCCCGCCTCGGCGGCGACAATTTTTTTGCGATCGTTTTTACGTAGAGATTGCACGATGGGCCGTTCCTCTTTTCGAAAGAACGACAAGGGCAACGTGGTGCCGTTCTTCGCCCTGGCGGTGATTCCGCTGATCGGTTCGGTCGGCGTCGCGCTCGATTATAGCCGGGCCGCCATGGCGCGGACCGAGATGCGCTCCGCGCTCGACGCCTCGGGCTTGATGCTTTCCAAGGAGGCGCTGACGCTCACGAAGGCTCAGTTGAAGAAGGCGGCCAAGAAATATTTCAAGAGCAATTTTCAACGGAACGATACCAATGACATCGGCATCACGGCGACGTTCTCGTCGAAGCAGGGCGCCTACACGCTGAAATTGGCGGCTGCCGGCAGCCTGGAGACCACCTTCACCCGCATCCTCGGAATCGACTCCGTCGATATCGCCAGCACATCGGAAGTGACGTGGTGGGACCGCAAGCTGGAAGTGGCGCTCGTCCTCGACAATACGGGCTCGATGGCCAGCAACAGCAAGATGACCGAGCTCAAGAAGGCGACGCACAATCTTCTCAACACGCTCAAAGGGGCGGCGAAGAAGCCGGACGACGTCAAGGTGGCGATCGTCCCCTTCAACACGGTGGTCAATCTCGGAACCTCATACGCGAGCAAGCCCTGGTTCGACTGGACCGCGAACGCCGTCGACCCCGCCGCCTGGGGCGGCTGTGTCCAGGATCGGGCGCAACCGGAAGACACCAAGGACACCGGCCCGGCCGCGGGCCGTCTTGAAACGCTGTTCCCCGCGTCGGCCTGCAACATCGGAAGTTCGGGCCTTCTGACGTCGATCGTTCCGCTCACGACCGACTGGACGGCGTTACACGACAAGGTCGACGCGATGACGCCGGACGGCACCACCAACATCACGATCGGGCTGGAGTGGGGATGGCATGCGCTGACGGCCAATGCTCCGCTCGACCAGGCGGCCGCGCCGTCGCCAGCCCTTGATAAAATCGTCATTCTGATGACGGACGGGGAAAACACGCAGAATCGCTGGTCGTCGTCTGCGGCGGATATCGACGATCGGCTGAAGCTTGCGTGTGCGAACGTCAATGCCGCCGGCATCAGGCTCTACACCATCCGCGTCCTGGACGGGAACGCTCCGCTGCTTCAGAGCTGCGCTAGCAATCCGACGATGTACTACGACGTTCAGAACGCGGCGCAGCTTAATGATGTGTTTAGCCTGATCGCGAACAACCTCGCCAATTTGCGGATATCGCAGTAGCCGCCACCGATCGCCGCATGCTCGTATGTAAATCCTATGGGGCGTTTCCCTTAGAAAAAGGCAAATCGCATAAAAATTGAGATATCCGCGCAGCGGTTTTTCAATTTTCCTCTGGCACATTTTGAATCAATCATTCGCATTGGGTGGACGCCATGCTCGTCGGTTGGTTTGCTAAGGCTAAGCCATTCGCTCGGTTCGTCAGATCGGAGCGCGGCAATGTCTTGCCGCTGTTCGCGCTGGCCATCATTCCTGTTTTCGGCCTCGTCGGCGTCGCGGTCGACTATAGTCGCGCGGGTACGATGCGCTCCGACATCCAGGCCGCCCTCGACGCCACGGCGCTGATGATGTCGAAGGAGTCGAACGGCCTAACGCAGACGCAAATCCAGGACAAAGCGACGGCTTATTTCACGGCGATCTTAAATCGACCAGACGCTCCGGCGATTACCCTCACGCCGACGTTCACGGTCGTGCAGGCCGGCAGCTTCACATTGAAGATCGACGCGGCGTCGTCGCTCGACACCACGTTCACCCGCATTCTCGGTCAGAATACGATCGCGATCCGGACCAGTTCCGAGGTGTCGTGGGGCATCAAGCGTCTCGAGCTTGTCATGGCGCTGGATAACACCGGCTCGATGAGCAGCAGCAGCAAGATGACGGAGCTCAAGAAGGCGGCGAAGAGCCTTCTCGACACGTTGTTCAAGGCGGCCGGCAAGAAGGACGACATCAAGGTCGCGATCGTGCCGTTCACCACCGACGTCAACATCGGGACGTCGTATGCGAGCGCGAGTTGGCTCGATTGGACCGATTGGGACTCCAAGAACGGCACGTGCAGGAACTATAACGGCTGGTCGAAGCCCTCCAACAAAACGTCCTGTCAGAATGCCAGCGGCACCTGGACCGCGAGCGATCATTCGAACTGGAGCGGCTGCGTCTGGGATCGGCAGCAGGATTACGACGTCGACGATACCGCGCCGTCGTCCGTGGACACCAAGTTCCAGCCGCACGAGACGAGCTATTGTCCGCCGGCGACCTTGATGCCGCTGACCGACATCACGACGAACTGGGTCTCGGCCGACCTCACGGCTTCGAATCCGACGTCGACCCTCGGCAAGAAGATCAACAGCATGACGCCGAACGGCAATACCAACGTGACGATCGGCGCCGTGTGGGGATGGCACGCGCTGACCAAGACGGACCCGCTGACCGAGGCGTCCGACCCGGCGCCGGATCTCGACAAGGTGCTGATCCTGCTGACCGACGGCGACAACACGCAGAACCGTTTCAGCTCGAACCAGAGTTCGATCGACACGCGCACGACAAAAGTCTGCGCCAACATCAGGGCTGCCAACATCAAGATCTACACCGTGCGCGTCATCAACGGAAACGCCACGTTGCTGCAGAACTGCGCCAGCCGCGCCGACATGTATTATGACGTGAAGAACGCGTCGGAGTTGAACGGGGTGTTCACGACGATCGCGCAGAATCTCGCGAACCTGCGCATCTCGAAATAGCGCTGCAATTTCGGAACCAAAAAGGGCGTCGCGGCGTTGCCGGGGCGCCCTTTTTATTGTGTGTTGTTGCCATCCGGATGAGCGAACGTCAGAAGGAAAGGCCGCATGACGACGGCGGACTGAACGCTTGGTTCGGTCACGTCGCCCAGGCGACCGCGACATTTGCCGGGAAACCGGTTGTTTTTCTGGGAGCGGTCGCCGTCGTCGTGCTGTGGGCGATCGGCGGTCCGCTTTTCGGATTTAGCGATACATGGCAGCTCGTCATCAACACCGGCACGACCATCGTCACCTTCCTCATGGTCTTTCTCATTCAGAACACGCAGAACCGCGATCAGATGGCGATGCAGGTGAAGCTCGGCGAACTGATCCTTGCGGTGAAGGACGCCGACGATCGACTCGCCGACGCCGAGGACTTGACGGAAGAGCAACTTCAAAGTTTGCACGATACGTGCCGGCAGCGCGCCGATCACGCCCTGGAGCATCTCAATAGGCGGCGGGGGAAGAGCAGCGGCCAGTAGGCGGCGACCCATTGCGCGGCGGCGGTGTGTGCGACAAACAAAAAAGCCCGGCGCATCGGCCGGGCTTTTTCACGTCGGGAGCGTTTTCGAGGAAGTGGAATTCGGTTCGCGCGAAGAAAGCACGCCAAATCGAAACCCGGAGTCCTTCACCGTTTCATGGACACGGGGACGAACTCCAACGGTCTCGCGCCGTTACAGCGCCGGCGTTGCCTTGGAGAGGTAGGTCTCGATCGGCTTGTAGGCATCTTTCGCGAGGTCCGCGTAAAGGCTGCCGATCTTGGTCGAGCGGGTGACGAAACCTTCGTACGCCGCCTTCAGATAGTCGGTCTGGACGGCGACGGCGCTTTCGAGCGTCCGCGCGCTGAGGAAGCGCTCGGTCGCGCTGGTCGTGTCGTCGATCGCCTTCTGCGCATACTCCGACACTTCCGCGCTCAACGCCTGCGCGCCCTGCGAAACCGCGCCCAGCGATTTCACCGCCGCTTCGACGCCATCCTGGGCGAGCTTCTGCATTTCATCGAAGGTTTTGACCATCGTCGTCCTCGTGATGTTGGCCGCGATGAAAGGGGCCTAAGTCCGCGGCGTTCGCTTGAATTTAGTGCGCTGCACAATATACGGCAAGTCTATTGTGCAAAGCAATAATCGCAATTGAAACAAGGTTTAACGGTTTGGCAACGGCCTCATTCTAACGTCTAAATTTGTTGCTGTGCGGCCACAATGATGGCCGTCAACGGTGATAGGGCGGCTTCCCAGCGGCTCCAAAAAGGAGCCGGCGTAACAGAGTTCGAGCGGTGCGGCGCTCGCGGTTGAGGGACGGGGATGAGGATGGCACTTCGAGCCGGGGATGGTATCCGAGGGATTCGAGGAGCCCGCTGGGCGGTTATCGGTCTTGTTGCGGTTCTGGTCGTAGCGATGGCGGCGGGGGACGCTGACGCACGGCGCCGCCACCACCATAAGCGCATCAAAAGTGCGTACCATCCGCCGTACGCGGCGATCGTCGTTGACGCGAATTCAGGCAAGGTGCTGCATGCGTCCAACCCGGACAGCCTGCGGCATCCGGCTTCTCTCACCAAGATCATGACGCTGTATCTGCTCTTTGAGCAGATCGAGGCGGGACGGCTGAAGATGAATACGGATTTGCGCGTTTCCGCGCATGCGTCCGTACAGGCGCCCTCGAAACTCGGATTGCGTCCGGGCCAGACGATCGAGGTCGAAGACGCCATCAAGGCCATCGTCACCAAGTCCGCCAACGACGTGGCCGTCGTTATCGCGGAAGCGATCGGCGGGAGCGAGGGCGCCTTCGCCAAGATGATGACGCGCAAGGCGCGCGCGCTCGGGATGGCGCACACGACTTATGTCAACGCCTCCGGCCTTCCGGACGACGAGCAGATCACCACGGCGCGCGATCAGGCGCGGCTCGGCCGCGCCATTCAAGAGCGCTTCCCGCGCCTCTATCGCTATTTCAGCACGCGCTCCTTTGCGTTCCGCGGACGGTCCATTCGCAATCACAACCGGCTGCTCGGCCGCGTCGAAGGCGTCGACGGCATCAAGACCGGCTACATCCGCGCGTCCGGGTTCAATCTGGTCACGTCGCTGCATCGCGACGGCCGCTATCTGATCGGCGTCGTCCTCGGCGGCAATTCGGGCCGCGTTCGCGACGCGCGCATGCGGCAGTTGCTCGAAAGCACGATCAGGGAGGCGTCGGTGCGCCGCACGGCGCCGCAGATCGCGGAGGCGAGCGCCCCCGCGGCGCCGGTTGCCGTCGCGAGCGCCGATGCGCGCGTTCCGGCGCGGGTTCCGGCATGGCGTGAAGAGGCGCTTGCCGCGCCGGTGCCGACACCAGCGCCGGCGCCCGGCTCGGCGGCGCCGATCCAGCCCAAAGTGGTCAAGACGCTCTCGGTCGTGAAACGCGGTGCGCAACACGCGGCGAACACGGCGCGGCAACAGGTGGCGTCCGTCGCGGACGCGGCTCCCGCCCCTGCCGCCGACATGGCCGCGGCGGCGCCAGCGCCGCATGCGCGCGGCGAGTGGATCATCCAGGTCGGCGCGTTCCCCGGAGAGGAGCAGGCGCGCGACCGGTTGAAGTCGGTGCAGGAATTGGGCGCGGGCGGGCTCGATCGCGCGGAGCCGTTCACCGAGCGCATCATCAAGGGCGAGGCGACGCTGTATCGCGCCCGTTTCGCGGGTTTCAACGAAGATCGCGCGAAGGCCGCTTGCAAGGCTTTGAAGCGGAATGAAATCGCGTGCCTGGCGCTCAGGAACTGAGGGCAGGGGAATGACGGCGGGGCATCAATCGGTAGGGGCTGTCGACGGTGATCGTTTCGTTAGGAGTCCGTCACTGATGTCGACGAAGCAGTACGTCCTTGGCCTGGTTGACGCGGGCCGCGAGGTACGTCGAGCCCCCTTGGTCGGGATGCAGTTTCTTCATGAGGGACCGGTGCGCTCGGCCGATTTCGTCGGCACTCGCTCCCGGTTGAAGGCCAAGGATTTGATAGGCCTCCTGCTGCGTCATTGGCCCGCCGCCAAACGACGCCCCGCTGGGCCCCGTTGCCGCATCCGGCTGCGGGTCCTCACGCCAGCGGGGATCGCGGCGGTCAAGATACGCTGCCAATAGGGCACGGCTTTCCTCGTCGATGCCGCCAAGCAGGCCGACGAGCGTTTTCACATCGAGCGCATCGAGCGACTGACCCTCGTAGGGACCGGCGAGGATGCGTCCGCGCATCTGCCCGCTGTCGTGGTCGAGCTCCATTTCCGCGAAGGCGGTGCGGATGCGCGACACCTGCCCGGAACTCTTGTTCCAGCGCCCGCCGAACCCTCCGCGCGCGCCGCCCGGCCATAGGCCGAGCAGCGCAAGCCCCGCGATGCCGAGCGGGACGGCGACGGCGGCCCGTCCGGTGACCAGCAAGGCCGCCGCGCTGGCGAGCGCGCCGAGGCCGCCCACGGTCTTGACGCCGCGCGCGACGCGGCGCGGGTCGGCCTTCGACAGGTGCTTGAGGCCCCATAGGATCAGGAAGAGGACGACGGCGCCGAGGAGCAACTGAGGCATGACTAACCCAGTTGCCGCAGCAGCAGGGTCGCGCCGCTATCCCGGCGTTGCGACAGGTCGCGCAGCGCCCTGACGCCTCCGGCGGCGTAGACGGCGGCGGCGCGCAACAACGCCCGCAACGTCTCGGCCGCGCCGGGATCGAAGCGGCAATAGGCGCCGCGCGTCAGCCGCGCGATCTCGCGGAAGGCGCGCTCCGCCGTCGCGTCGGTTCCTTCCTGGAACATCAAGGCGGGGACGCCGAGGAGACCGAGTTCGCCGGCGCCGGCGGCAAGGTCGTCGATGGCTTCCTCCATGGCGTCTCCGACGAAGACCAGCGTCTGCACCTTGGCCTGCGCGGTTTCGCGGCGCGCATGGGCGAGGATTTTGCCGATCTGCGTATGTCCGCCGCGGCAATCGATGCGCCGCATCAGATCGGCCAGCCGCTCCGGCTGCGAGACCCAGCGCGAGGAGCGGCATTCGCCGAAGCCGCGATAATAGACGAGCTGAACGTCGAGGCCGCCGACGGCCGCGGCGGCGCTGAACATGTCCGCCTGCAGACGGCAGGCGGTGTCCCACGTCGGTTGGCGGCTCATCGTGGCGTCGAGCGCGAAGAGAAGGCGGCCGCGCTGGCCCGCTTCGACGAGCGGGGCCGTCGCGCGGGCCTTGGCCAGAAACGCATCGACCTCCGCGCGCGAGGCTGCCTGCGGCGGCGGCCGGCGGCTGTCGACGGGGGGCCGGTCTGGCCGATCGTTGCTCATGGTCGCGCGTGCCGCAGGGCGGGTCCGGAGGTTGCAGATTGCCTATAGGTGGCATTCCGCCAGGCCGACGCAAGCGTGACGCGGCCGTTCGGCGCATGCGCGGAGGCGACGATTCCGGATCGGGGCGGCTCAGTCGGCGA
>JBDHSU010000140.1:0-9974 GCA_039808325.1 Variibacter sp.
AAGCGGCAAGGCTCCCCTTGCCCATCGGCATCCTCGCGAACATCGAAACGCCGAAGAGCGTGCGGCTCGCCGCCGAGATCGCGACGGCGGACACGCGCGTCTGCGGGCTACAGATCGGCTATGCCGATCTCTTCGAGCCCTTCGGCATCGACCGCCGCGACGAGGCCGCGCTCGCGCATATACGCATGACCGTGCGGCTTGCCGCCGCCGAGGCGGGCGTTCCGGCCTATGACGGCGCCTTCGCGGGCGTGAACGATCCCGACCGGTTCCGCGCCGAATGCGAGGCCGTGCGCGCCCTCGGCTTCGCCGGGAAAAGCTGCATTCATCCCTCGCAGGTGCCGATCGCGAACGCCGCGTTCGCGCCGGCCGCCGCCGAGGTTGAAAAGGCGCGACGCATCGTCGCCGCGGCCGCGGCGGCGGAAGAAAACGGTATCGGCGCGTTTCTCGTCGACGGACAGATGATCGACGCTCCCTTCCTCGCGCGAGCCCGCGCAGTCGCCGCCTGGGCGGACGAACGCGCGGTGCGCGTGAACGAGGCCTCGGCGTGACGCAATACACACGCAAGACTTTCGATCCGCAGGCGAAGGGCGCGCTCGACGGCGTGCGTGTCGTCGATCTCTCCCGCCTTGTCGCCGGCAACGTGCTGACCAAGGTTCTCGCCGACCACGGCGCCGAGGTGATCAAGATCGAGCCGCCGGAAGGCGACACGCTGCGCGCCTGGCGCGTGAAGGGCGTCTCGACCACATGGAAGACGTGGTGCCGGAACAAGAAAAGCGTCTGCCTGCAATTGCGCGCGCCGGAGGCGCAGGAGATCGTGCGCAAGCTTGCGCGCGATGCCGCGATCTTCGTCGAAAGCTTTCGCCCCGGGGTGATCGAAGCAATGGGGCTCGCGCCGGAGACGCTTCTCGCCGCGAATCCCAAGCTCGTGATCGTGCGCGTGTCAGGCTGGGGGCAGACGGGTCCGTATCGTCATAAACCGGGCTTCGGCACGCTGGTCGAAGGCTACTCCGGCTTCGCCGCGATCAACGGCTATGCCGACCGCGCGCCAGTCCTTCCGCCGATGTTCATGGGCGACGCCTATGCGGGGCTTTATGGCGCGGCGGCAACGATGATCGCGCTGCGCGCCGCCGAGGGCGAGTTCGGTCAAGGCCAGGTGCTCGACGTTTCGCTGTTCGACCCGATGCTGGCCGTGCTCGAGCCGCAGATCGCCAACTATCGCCTGACCGGCGAGGTCAAGCCGCGCACCGGCAGCCGCAGCACCAATACCGCGCCGCGCAACGCCTATCCGACGAAAGACGGCGGCTGGGTCTGCCTGTCGGCCTCGACGCAAGGCATGACCGAAAAACTGCTCAGGAGCATCGGCCGCCCTGAACTCATCGACGATCCGCGATTTCGCACCAATGCCGATCGCCTCAACAATATCGAAGCCATCGACGCCATCGTCGCGGACTTCATCGCCGCGAGAACGACGGCGGAGAATCTCGCCCACTTCGACAAGGCCGGCGTCACGATCGGCCCCATCATGGATGCCGCGGGTCTCGCCCAGGATGACTATGTCGCCGCGCGTGAATCGATGATCGAGGTGCCCGACGCGGACATCGGATGGCTGCCGATGCACGGAGCGGTGCCGCGGCTTTCCGGCACACCGGGAATCCTCGCTCGCCCTGCCCCCAGGCTCGGGGAGCACAACAGCGAGATTCTGGCGCGCATCATGTCCGAGGACTCGCGGCACGCGCTGGAAGCCCAAGGCATCATCCGGACCGGCCAGACCTAGAGCGGGATGAGGAAAAGTGTGGAGCGGTTTTCCGCCCGCATCCCGCTCTAAGTTATTAAAATCGATCACGTTCATGATTTTGGATCGATTCGATCCAAAATCATCGCGATCTAGGGCCTGATCCAACGGCGTTGAATCAGACCCGTCGTTATCGTTTTGTTTGAGCATGATCTTCCGGAAAACCGGTTTCCACTTTTCGGGATCTTGCTCGAGCAACCGGCATGCGGCCGCTCGCCGTTGCAGTGCGGCAACACCTGTCCGAAAGAGGGCGCCGCAACGGCAATGTGAACGCGCTCCAGGGTTGTTTGCGTGCGTTTTCTATGGCCATCAATCCGATGGCTTGGGGACACGTCGCGTTCGGGGCGGATTCGTGGCTCGTCAACCTTTGGGGCTCTCTTATGATTTTTCGTGCGGCTGGCGCGGTACTTTTGGCAGGCGCGATGCTTGCCGGCTCGGTAACGGCTCATGCCGATCCCTCTTGGGATCGGGAGGGGCGTTTCACCGGAGGGGCGCCGAGTAGCCAACTCGGCAAATGGAACTTCCTCGGCATCGGCGGCGGGTCCGGCCCGATCGCGCGCCAGACGGTCGCGATCCAGACCAAGGAGGCACCGGGGACCATCATCGTCAACACCACCGAGCGGCGCTTGTATCTCGTCCTCGGGAACGGACAGGCGCTGCGCTACGGTATCGGTGTCGGCCGCGTCGGCTTCACCTGGGCGGGCGTGAAGCACGTCTCGGCGAAAAAGGAATGGCCGGGCTGGACGCCTCCGGCGCAAATGCTGAAGCGGCGCCCCGACCTGCCCCGCTTCATGAAGGGCGGCATCGAAAATCCGCTTGGCGCGCGCGCGATGTATCTCGGCTCGACGCTATACCGCATCCACGGCTCGAACGAGCCGGAAACGATCGGCCAGGCCGTATCGTCCGGCTGCTTCCGCATGACCAACCAGGACGTCATCGACCTCTATGATCGGGTGAAGGTCGGCGCCAAGGTCATCATTCTACGCTGAATGGACTGAATCCCGCGCATCAGCGGCACTCCCAGGTGCGCCGCTGATGCGATCGGCCTAACGCCCGGCAGGTTCCCGCGAAAGCCCCTGCGCCGCCAGCTCATCCAGATAGCCTTGCCAGCGGCGCGATTCCTCGCGGCCGAGTTCGCGCAGGTACGACCAGCTATAGATGCCGGTCGAATGCATGTCGTCGAAGCTGAGGCGCACGGCATAATTGCCGGTCGGGATGATCTCCAAAATCTCCACATCGCGCTTGCCGGGGACGGTCTTTCGCTCCGCCGGACTATGACCCTGGACCTCGGCGCTCGGGCTCATGACGCGCAGATATTCGGCGCGGAGCGCATAGCTTTCGCCACCCTCGAACGCCACCGAGAGCGTCTTGCGATCCTTCGCCAGTCTGATTTCAGTAGGCCAGGCCCCTGAAGCGGCGTCCGTTGCCATGCTCCGTCCTCATTCGTCGGCTCAGGGCCCAGCGATATAAGAGAGGCCGCCTCGCCGCAATGCTGGATCGGCTCTATGAGACAACATAACTATCTGAACCCCCTTTAATTTTTCCATTGCAGCTTTCATATTGCAGGAGCGGGGGTGCGAGCTTGGCCCGCTGAAAGATCAAGGAATGGACCCGATCGTAACGAGCAATCCGGCGCCGCTGATTGACCCTTTCGCGCGCGCGATCACCTATCTGCGGGTGTCGGTGACGGACCGCTGCGATTTCCGCTGCGTCTATTGCATGGCGGAAAACATGTCGTTCCTGCCCAAGCGCGACCTTCTGTCCCTCGAGGAACTCGACCGTCTTTGCAGCACGTTCGTCGCGCGCGGCGTGCGCAAGCTGCGCCTGACCGGCGGCGAGCCGCTCGTGCGGCGCGGCATCATGACCTTGTTCGAGTCTCTTTCGCGGCATCTGCGCAGTGGCGCCCTCGACGAATTGACCCTGACGACGAACGGTTCGCAACTCGCCAAATATGCGGCCGACCTCAAGGCGTGCGGCGTCGAGCGTATCAACGTCTCGCTCGACACGCTCGATCCGGACAAGTTCCGGGCCATCACGCGTTGGGGCGAATTGGGTAAGGTCCTGGCGGGCATCGAGGCCGCGCAAGCCGCCGACCTCAAGGTCAAGATCAACACCGTCGCCTTGCGTGGGGTCAACGAGGATGAATTGCCGCGCCTGGCCGAATGGGCGCATGGCCGCGGCATGGATTTGACCTTGATCGAGGTCATGCCGCTCGGCGATGTGGGCGAAGCCCGGCTCGATCAGTATCTCCCGCTCTCGCTTGTGCGCGCGCAGTTTTCAGAGCGTTTCACGCTCGAGGATATCGACTATCGCACCGGCGGGCCTGCCCGTTACGCGCGCCTGCGGGAAACCGGCGGACGGCTCGGATTCATCACGCCGCTGACGCATAATTTCTGTGAAAGCTGCAATCGCGTACGCCTCACGTGCACCGGCACGTTGTATATGTGCCTCGGACAGGACGATGCCGCTGATTTGCGCACGCCGTTGCGCATGTCCGAGGGCAACGACCTGCTCAACGCGGCGATCGATTCGGCGATCGCCCGTAAGCCCAAGGGCCACGATTTCGTCATCGACCGGCGCAGTCGGCGGCCCGCACTATCGCGCCATATGAGTGTGACCGGCGGCTGATCCCGGCCGCTGCGCAACGGAGTTCGTTGCCGCACCGTTTCCCAAGGACCGCAACAGGTGGCGTTAGCACCGGCGAACCGCCGCGGCATCCTCGCACTCTTGACGGCGACAGCAGCGTTCTCCGCCAACGATGCCATCACGAAGTTCGTTGCGCGAGAATACCCTGTCGGTCAGGTCTTGTTCGTACGCGGCGTCATGACAACGGTGATGGTCGGCGCGCTGCTCATCGCGTGGGGCTATACCCGCGCATTGCGACGCGGCGCGAATGGTCTTGTTTGTGCACGCGCGGTGCTCGAAGCCCTGGCGGCGCTGCTTTTCACCTCGGCGGTCATTCATATGCCGCTCGCTTCGCTGTCGACCATCCTCCTGGTCTCGCCGCTGATCATCACGGCGCTATCCGTCATCTTCTATAAGGAGATCGTCGGTTGGCGGCGCTGGACGGCCATCGCCGTGGGCTTCATCGGCACCTTGTTCGTGGTCAAGCCGACGCCGAGCGCCTTCGACGCGTGGGCCCTTGTCGGGCTTGTCTGCGCGTTCATCTCGGCCTCGCGCGACACCCTCACGCGGCGCCTCGACCCCGGCATCCCGACGATCGTGATTTCGTTCATGTCCGCCGTATCGGTCACGATCGCGGGCGCCCTCCTTGGCCTGACGGAACAATGGCCGGCCATGCCCTCGACCCCGCTGTCGCTTCTCGCGATCGCCGCAATCTTCCTCGCGACCGGAAATTTCTTCGTGGTCATGGCCTTCCGCGGCGTCACGGTCTCGCTCATCGCCCCGTTCCGCTACAGCGCGCTCCTCTGGGCCGGTCTCGCCGGCTACGTCGGTTTCAGTGAAATTCCCGACCGCTGGTCCCTCGCCGGCGCCCTCCTCATCGTCGGCAGCGGCGTCTACGCGCTCCACCGCGAGGCGGTGCGAGGTCAGGAGGTGACGAGCCGCGCCACCCCCGGCCGCTAAAGCTCAGTGCCTCAATCGGGGCGCGGAAGCGACAATCGGCGATCGCAACCGGGCAAACCTAAGTCCAGGTTGACGCCTCGCGCATTGTATGGGGTAAAATAACCGAGAGGTTGGTTCGGAGGGGGCCAAAGCTCGACGCAAGCGTAATCCTAAAATTGCGCAGCGCCGGGCAACTTCAGCGGGGGAAGCGTGCAGGCACTTTTGGCTTTTAGCCGCGTCATCGACGCAATTAATTTGCGTATCGGCAAGGTCTTGAGCTGGCTGATCCTTGCCGCGGTCATCGTGTCCGCGACCAACGCCGTCGTCCGCAAGCTGTTCGACATGTCGTCGAACGCGTGGCTCGAATTGCAGTGGGTGCTGTTCGGGATCGTGTTCCTGATGTGCGCTCCCTGGACGCTGCTTGCGAACGAACACATCCGCATCGACATCGTCAACAACATGTTCCCGCAGCGGGTGCGAAACTGGATCGACGTCATCGGGCACGCGTTTTTTCTTATTCCGCTGTGCGTGATCATGCTGATCACCTCGGCGCCGTTCTTCGAGCGCTCGTTCGAGATCAACGAGCAGTCGATGAATGCCGGCGGCCTGCCGCAATGGCCGGCCAAAGGCGTCGTGTTCCTGGGATTCTTCTTCCTCCTGTTCCAGGGTATTTCCGAACTGATCAAACGCATCGCTGTGATGCGGGGCCTCATTCCCGATCCTTACGGCGCCGGCGGCGGGCATCTTGCGTCCGCTGAGAGCGAAGTCGAGCGCCTGCTCGCCGACGCTCCGAAAACCGACATCCGCTGACGCGCCGAGGACGGGGGAGAGACAACCATGGTGGAACTGCTGATCCACTACATGGCGCCGATCATGTTCGTGTCGCTCGTGTTCTTCCTGCTGCTGGGTTACCCGGTCGCCTTCTCGCTGGCGGCCAACGGGCTCATCTTCGGCTTGCTCGGCATCGAGCTCGGCCTGTTCCGACCGGACTTCCTGCAAGCGTTGCCCGAGCGCGTCTACGGCGTCATGAACAACGACACCCTGCTGGCGGTGCCGTTCTTCACGTTCATGGGCTTGATCCTCGAACGATCGGGGATGGCGGAGGACCTGCTCGATACGATCGGGCAGCTCTTCGGCACCATCCGCGGCGGCCTGGCCTATGCCGTGATTTTTGTCGGCGCGCTGCTGGCCGCGACGACCGGCGTCGTCGCCGCGTCCGTCATCTCGATGGGGTTGATCTCGCTGCCGATCATGCTGCGCTATGGCTACGATCGCCGGCTCGCCTCGGGCGTCATCGCAGCGTCCGGCACGCTCGCGCAAATCATTCCGCCGTCCCTCGTCCTCATCGTGATGGCCGATCAGCTCGGGCGTTCGGTCGGCGACATGTACGAGGGCGCCTTCATTCCCGGCCTCGTGCTCGCGGGAATGTACGCGGCCTATGTTTTTATCGTCGCGACATTCTTCCCCAAGGCCGCGCCCGGCCTCCCCGTCGACGCCATCGGCTATCGCGAACCGAGCGGGGCGCGCGGCGTATGGCAATTGGGCATCCTCGTCGTCTTCTCGTTCGTGATCGCCTATTACGTGATGAAGCAGACGGATGTGCGCGGCGGAGCGGACTTCGTCGTGCTGACGATGTCGGTCGCCGTCACCGTCGCGTTCATGTGCTCGGTCTTCAACCGGCTCTTCGGCACGCGATATGTGTGGGCGACGGCGATCGTCACGGCGGCCCTCATCGGGCTCTGGTACTATCTCAAGAGCCACGGCCACGAGAATTGGGGCTTGGCTTCGGAAGCGTTCGCGGCAGGCGCGATCTATGCATTGATCGCCGGATTGATCGGACGGTTCACCGGTTTCCGCGTCGTTTCCGCCATGGCCGAGCAAGTCACCTTCGTCATGGTGCCGCCGCTCGCGCTCATCTTCCTCGTTCTCGGCACGATCTTTATCGGCGTCGCGACGCCGACCGAGGGCGGCGCCATGGGCGCCACCGGCGCGCTCATTCTTGCGGCGATGAAGGGGCGCCTGAAGTTCGACCTCCTGCGGCAAGCGACGGAATCGACGGCGAAGCTGTCGGCTTTCGTCATCTTCATCCTCATCGGCGCCCGCGTCTTCTCCTTGACGTTCTACGGCGTCAGCGGCCATCGCTGGGTCGAGGAAATGCTCGTGTCGCTGCCGGGCGGGCAGATCGGCTTCCTCCTCTTCGTCAATATGTTCGTGTTTTTCCTGGCGTTCTTCCTCGACTTTTTCGAGATCGCCTTCATCGTCATTCCGCTGCTCGGCCCGGCCGCGGAGCGGATCGGCATCGATCTCATTTGGTTCGGCGTCATCCTCGGCGTGAACATGCAGACGTCGTTCATGCACCCGCCGTTCGGCTTCGCGCTGTTCTATTTGAGGTCCGTCGCGCCACGCGGGCGCTACATCGATCGCGTCAGCGGGAAACAGATGGAAGGCGTCACGACCGGGCAAATTTATTGGGGAGCCGTGCCGTTCGTCTTCATTCAGGTCGTGATGGTTCTGCTGGTGATCCTGTTCCCGAGCATGGTCATGCACTACAAGGGGGCGGCTTCCACCATCGACCCGTCAAAGGTGAAGATCGAGCTTCCGCAGATCGACCTGCCGCCGCCGCTCGACCTTGGGCCGCCGAAAATCCAGTAGCGCTCCTCCCCGATCGCGTGGGGACGACGACGCCAAAAGAAAAACCCCCGGAGCGCGAGCGCCCGGGGGTTTTGTTTGAAAGCGTCGGGGCGGCTGGAGCGGGATGAGGAAAGTGTGGAGCGGTTTTCCGCCCGCATCCCGCTCCAAGTTATGAGAATCGATCACGGTCATGACTTTGGATCGATCGATCCAAAGTCATCGTGATCTAGCCGCGCGCGCGCATGCGGATCATGAACGTGTCGAAGGTGTATTCCGCGACCTGCCACCACAGATACTCGTCGTTACGGAAGGCGACCATGTTGTCATAGACCTTCTTGAAGTCCGCGTTCTTCGCCGAGATTTCGGCATAGACTTCATTCGACGCCTTGTAGCAGGCCTCCATCACCGGCTGGCTGAACGGGCGCAGCTGAGCGCCGGATGCAACCAGCCGCTTGAGCGCCGCCGGGTTGCGCGCGTCGTAGCGCGCGATTTCCTCGGCGCCCGCGACAGCCGCGGCGGCGTGGACGATGGCCTTGTAGGCTTTCGGCAGCTCTTCGAACTTGCCGATGTTGAACATGAAGTGGGTCGAGGCGCCGCCTTCCCACCAACCCGGATAGTAATAATACTGCGCGACCTTCTGGAATCCGAGCTTCTCGTCGTCGTAGGGGCCGACCCACTCCGCCGCGTCCACGGTGCCCTTCTCCAGCGCCGGGTAGATGTCGCCGCCGGCGAGCTGCTGCGGCACGACGCCGAGCTTCTGCATCACGGTGCCGGCCAGCCCCGCGATGCGCATCTTGAGGCCCTTGAGATCGTCGACCGTCTTGATCTCCTTGCGGAACCAGCCGCCCATCTGCGCGCAGGTGTTGCCGCCCAAAATGCTCATGATGTTGAACTTCTTGGTGAAGTCGTCCATCAGCTTCTGCGCGCCGCCATCAAGGAACCAGGCGTTCGCCTGACGCGTGTTCAGGCCGAAGGGAACGGCGCAAAACAGCGGGAAGGTCGGATCCTTGCCGACGTAATAGTAAGCGGCCGTATGGCAGCATTCGACGGTTCCGTTGCCGACCGCGTCCATCGCCTGCAGGCCGGGCACGATTTCGCCGGCCGCGAAGGGCTGCACCTGGAACTTGTTGTCGGTGGTCTCGGCGACGTATTTCGAAAATACTTCCGACGCTCCCCAAAGCGTATCCAGCGACTTGGGGAAGCTGGAGGTGAGGCGCCATTTCACTTCCGGCATCGACTGGGCGATCGCGGGTGCGGCAACCGCGCCGGCTGCAGCCAGGCCGACGCCGGCGCTCTTGATGAATTCACGTCTCTTCATGAGTTTTAGATCCCATATGAAACTGATTGGCGTGCCGGAAGAAGTGCCGCCGGAAGCAGCACCACCGAAGCCCGGAGCCCGACATTACGGTGATAAACGAAGAAAACACAATGAAAAACCCCGGAGACGGGATGTCTCCGGGGTTTGGCTTGCTTCGCGATCAGCCGCGGGCCCGCGCCCGGATCATAAAGGTGTCGAAAGAATATTCGGCCACTTGCCACCACAGATACTGCTCGTTGCGGAACGGCACGACCGCATCCAGGATTTTCTTGAAGTCGGGGTTGGCCGCCGCGGTCTCGGCGTAGACGTCGTTCGCCGCCTTGTAGCAAGCCTCCATGACGGGCTGCGTGAACGGGCGCAGTTGCGCCCCACCCGCCACCAGCCGCTTCAACGCCGCCGGGTTCGCCGCGTCGTAGCGCGACACCATGTAGGTATTGGCGACATGCGATGCCGAATGGATGACCGATTGGTAGTGCTTCGGCAGTTCGTTCCACTTCTGCAGGTTGATGAAATTGTGCAGGGCCGGCCCGCCTTCCCACCAGCCGGGGTAATAATAGTATTTCGCCACTTTCTGGAAGCCGAGCTTTTCGTCGTCGTAAGGTCCGACCCATTCGGCCGCGTCGATCGTGCCCTTCTCCAGCGCCGGGTAAATGTCGCCGCCGGCAAGCT
>JBDHSU010000141.1:0-9764 GCA_039808325.1 Variibacter sp.
GGCCTTCGCCAGCGCGTCATGATCGCCATGGCGCTGATGTGCAATCCATCATTTCTCGTCGCAGACGAACCGACGACGGCGCTGGATGTGACAATTCAAGCGCAGGTGTTGCGCCTATTGGCCGATTTGCGCGAAGAATTCGGACTGACGCTGCTGCTGATCACCCACGATCTCGGCTTGGTTAGCAGGATCGCGGATCGCGTTCTCGTCATGTATGGCGGACAGATCGTCGAGGCAGGCACAGCTCGCCGTGTATTGACGCAGCCATCTCACCCCTACACTCAAGGGCTTCTCGATTGTCTACCGGCGCCAAGCGCCGCTCGCGGCGGTCAGCGTTTGGGGACGATCCCCGGGCGGGTTCCGACGTTGATCGGCACGCTGGAAGGGTGCAGCTTTCGCAACCGATGCAGCCATACGATGCCGGCTTGCGCCCGCGGCTCGATCGCCGAACGAGCGGAGTCGTCCGAGCATCTTTATCGCTGCCTGCTGGAGCCGGACCACCTCATGCGAAGTCATTGCGCATGAGTGCTCCTGCCGACCCTGTGCTCGAACTTCGCTCCGTAACGCGGCGCTTCGAAGGCCGCGCGGGCCTCTTCCGACGGTCCCAATCCACTACCGCAGTCGACGATATCTCCCTGGCGTTGAGGAGCGGCGAAGTCCTGGGCCTGGTTGGCGAATCAGGATGCGGGAAGAGTACCGTCGCGAAACTCCTGCTCGGCCTGCTTGAGCCGACATCCGGCGAAGTCTTCGTTGGGGGACAGCTCCTCAAGGATATCTCAGCGAGGGAGATATCGCGAAAGATCCAGCCTGTCTTTCAGGACCCCTATTCGTCTCTGAATCCGCGCCAACGCATCGCGGACATAGTGACCCTGCCGTTGCGCGTCCACGGAATCGCGGATCGGGCAACCCAGCGGGAGATGTGCGCTGCAATGCTAGAGCGTGTCGGATTGCCGAAACGCATTCTCGGTGCCTACCCGAATCAGCTTTCAGGCGGTCAGCGCCAGCGTGTGGCGATTGCGCGGGCCTTGATCATCAAGCCTTCGGTTCTAATCCTCGATGAGCCGACCAGCGCTTTGGATGTCTCGGTTCAATCGCAGATTCTCAACCTGCTGATGGATTTGCGCGACGAATACGGTCTCACCTATCTGATGATCAGTCACAACCTCGCGGTCGTCGAAGCTCTGGCAACGCGAGCGGCCGTTATGTATTTCGGCCGGATCGTGGAAGAAGGTCCGGCCGACTTTCTGTTTCAATCGCCGCGGCATCCCTATACGCAGGCTCTGCTGGCGGCCGTGCTGACGGCGGATGTCGACCTTGGATTGCCGGAAACGCGGCTTGCCGACGAATTTCCCGATCCGCGAAATCCGCCGTCCGGCTGCAGCTTGCATCCGCGATGTAAATCGCGTCTCGACATCTGCTCGTCGACGCGACCGTCGACCGTCCACGACGAATCCGGCTCCGTGGAATGTCATTTGTACTCGGCTTAACCCCAATCCTTGACACTCTAATCATCGACCCAAGGGAGACGCATAGATGACAAAAGATGCGGAACGGATTCATCGGGAGGCGATTGTGATCGACGCCGTCTGCCCGCTTTTGCAGAAGAAGCAGTTCATCAATTGGTACCAGGAAGGCGGCGCCACGGCGATCGCTCCGACCGTCGGAATTGCGCAGCCTGCCGGAGAAGCCCTGAAAGGGATCGGCGCCTGGATGCGTCTTATCGATGAGCGTGACGATCTCGTTCTGGTGAAGCGGGCTTCCGATGTCGAACGGGCCAAGGCCGAGAAAAAGACGGGCATCATTTTGCACTTTCAAGGAACCGGGCCGATAGAAGACGAGCTCGACCTTGTTTATGCCTGGAAAGCGATGGGGGTTGGGATCATCCAACTTTGCTACAATCTCAAAAACCGCATCGGTGATGGCGCACAGGAACGAACTGACGCGGGACTGAGCTATTTCGGCCTGGACTTCGTGCGTCAGTGCAATGCAGCGCGAGTTATCGTTGATTGCTCTCACACCGGCTATCGCACTACGATGGAAGCCATTGAAGCCTCAACGCGGCCGACTGTGATCTCGCACGCCAATTGTCGCGCGGTTCACAATAACGCACGCAATATTAAGGACGATCAGATCAAGGCGATCGCGGCAACGAGAGGCTTGGTCGGCACGGTGGGCTTTCCGGCATTTGTCGCCGATGGCACACGACCTACGATCGACCAGTTCATTGACCATATCGCCTATATCGCAGATCTTGTCGGCATCGATCATACGGGTCTGGGCATCGATTACTATCCAAGCATGGACCAAGCATGCACGCTTGAAGAAGCTCAGACTTATTACAACTATTCGATCACTAATGGTCGTTGGCGGGACGACGCCTATCCGCCGCCCCCGCACTACTATCCGGCCGGCATCGAAACGCCACGCACGCTTTACAATCTCACGGCGCGCATGCTCGAGCGAGATTTCTCCGAGTCGGACGTCAAGAAGGTGCTGGGTGGCAATTGGATGCGGGTTTACAGAGACGTTTGGGGGAGTTGAGAGGCAACACTTGATAACCGCTCCCTATGTCTTGGAAGCAGCTAAGTAAGCTCGCGCAATAGGGGGCGCCGCTCGTCGGACGCCTCCACCTCCCATTCGACAATCAATCCATCGTTCTATGAAACCGAATTGCTTCGAGTCTTTATTTTATCGCGTTTTTCTACGTGAACCGATATCCATTTCGTTCGCCTGAAGCTTTCGGTGTAGGCCGTCCGCCTAACGCGACGCCTCGATAACTCATCTAAGGACAACATGATGCGCGCACAGGTTTTTTCAGGCTGCATGCCTGCTTTGATGACCCCCTGTACCGAGGATCGCAAACCCGACTTCGATGCTCTCGTACGAAAAGGAAAAGAATTGATCGCGGCCGGCATGTCTGCGGTCGTCTATTGCGGTTCGATGGGGGACTGGCCGTTGCTTACCGACGCACAACGCATGGAGGGCGTCGAGCGCCTGGTTAAAGCCGGCGTTCCGGTCATCGCCGGCACGGGCGCAGTCAACACGGCCGCAGCAGTCGCGCACGCCTCACATGCTCAGAAAGTCGGCGCGCATGGCCTGATGGTCATTCCCAGGGTGCTCTCACGCGGTAGTGTCATCGTTGCGCAGAAGAATCACTTCAAGGCGATCCTTGCGGCTGCGTCCGACTTACCGGCGGTGATTTACAATAGCCCCTACTACGGCTTTGCGACGCGCGCGGACCTATTTTTCGCCCTGCGGGCAGAGCACCCGAACCTTGTCGGCTTCAAGGAATTTGGCGGCGCGGCGGATATGCGTTATGCGGCCGAGAACATCACCAGCCGCGATGACGATGTTTCACTCATGATCGGAGTGGATACCTGTGTCGTCCACGGCGTCGTGAATTGCGGAGCGACCGGCGCCATCACGGGCATCGGCTGCGTTTTGCCAAAAGAGGTGCTGCATCTCTTTAGCCTCAGCCAAGCGGCCGCAAAGGGGGATGTCGAAGCGCGGCAACACGCGCTGGAACTGGAGGCGGCCCTCGCTATCTTGTCCTCCTTCGACGAAAGCCCGGATCTGGTGCTCTACTTCAAATACTTGATGGTGCTGAAGGGAAACCTCGAATACAAGCTGCACTTTAACGAAACCGACGCCCTCACCGACAGCCAGCGCGGATATGCCGAAGCGCAGTTGAAGTTATTCGAGGCATGGTATGCCCAGTGGTCGAAGCAGCCGGGCGCGGCTCCCAAAAGCTCGCATTAGCGAGATCGTCCCAAGCGAAGGACCGAACCGTGCACTCTACGCCCGAAAACGCTGCGAAGTATCAGATCGGCCCAATCGGCGTCATTTAAGATGGGATCGGTCGCCATCGCCTCGACCCGATCGAGCGTGACGTAGATAGTTGTCGTCTTCAATTTTTGATACGACAGCAAAAGCTCGTTGCTGACTCTGCCCTGAGAGGTTGGCCGCGAGCTGCTTCGGGGGCGCAGCTAACCGTCGCGCCGCGGCGCGCCCGCCGAAGCGATACGAATGGCGGGAGAGGATAGCCCCCGTTTTCGCGCTTGCATTGATACGTTCCCGGAAATTTTCACACGCTATTCCAGCGCCCTCTCAAGTTTTTCGAGAAAGTCCTTCATTTTATTCCTGTACGTTGCATCATACTCTTGGTCATTCGATCGGATATCTTTGTCGGACCCGAACATCTGCAATTGTTGATAAATTTCCTGTAAAAGTGGGGCCAATTCGTTCGACACATTCCAATTGACCTTCTGGTAGGCATCATCAAAAGTAATGTCGCCACCATCTCTGATGCGTTGGAGAATTCTAACGACCTCACTTGCCCCGTTCTTCATCGCACACCAATCACTGGTTTTTCAGAGTCCGGCGGAGACATAGTTGGAACGAACTGAGACCGGGTCCGATCGCCTATAGACACACGAGTTGGTATCGAACGCCTCGTCTCCCATGGGCGCGGTCGAATGACTTGATATATCGCGGCGCCCCTGTCGTATCTTTGTCGACAGGCTCTAAGATGCGCCCGCAATGATCAGAGAAAGGGTTCGCGATGTCACCGAAGTGTTCGCGCGCGTCACGTTGCGCCGCCGTCTTCGTCTCCGCAAATATGCTCTTTTCCCCCACGGCCGAGGCTTGCACGCGCTTCGTCTACCATGGCGCCAGCGGCGAGGTCATCACCGCGCGCTCGATGGACTGGAAGGTGGATATCGGCACGAACCTCTGGGTATTTCCACGCGGCATGCAACGGTCGGGCGAAGCCGGACCGAACTCCATCGGGTGGACATCGAAATACGGCAGCGTAATTGCGTCGGGCTACGATATTTCGACAACCGACGGCATGAACGAGAGGGGCCTCGTCGCCAACGTGCTGTGGCTGGTCGAGTCCGCCTACCCGAAATACGACGGCAAGTCGCCCGGATTGTCGATCGCGGCTTGGGCGCAATATGTGCTCGACAATTTCGCCACCGTGCGGGACGCGGTCGATGCGCTGGCAAAGACCCCCTTCACCATCGTCACGGACAAGGTGCCTGGCCAGGACAGGCTCGCCACGCTGCACCTCTCGCTCTCGGACGCGACCGGCGACAGCGCGATCATCGAATATATCGACGGCAAGCAGGTCATCCATCATAGCCGCGACTATCAGGTGATGACGAACTCGCCGATCTTCGAAAAGCAGCTCGCGATGGAGGAATACTGGAAACAGATCGGCGGCACCGTCATGCTGCCTGGTACGAACCGCGCATCAGACCGCTTCGCGCGCGCCTCCTTCTATGTGAACGCAATTCCGAAGAGCGAGAAGCCGGTGGAGGCTATCGCGAGCGTCTTCAGCGTGATCCGTAACGTCTCAGTTCCGTTCGGCATCACCACACCCGATCAACCCAACATCTCATCGACCCGTTGGCGCACGGTGTCCGACCAGAAGCGCAAGCTGTATTTCTTCGAGTCGGCGCTCACGCCAAACATATTCTGGGTTGACCTGACGAAACTCGACTTCTCCGAAAAGACCGGGAAGGTCATGAGGCTCGATCTCGGCCCCGATCAGATGCGTATCTATTCCGGCATGGCCAACGACCAATTCAAAGAAGCCAAGCCCTTCAAATTTCTCGGTCTATGAGCGGACCGAACCTCTCCTTCGAAAAAGCCGGAAAAGCCAAACACGACTGGAAGGGTTTTTTCACGGGCGCCAGTTTCGGCTCCTGGACGATTGCTCATCACGCGCCCGTTGCCAGTTCCAACCTCCTTTCGCGAAGTATTGGAGGCGCGGATCGATCCGGCGCAAAAGCGGCCGCAGACGATCCGCCGCCACCGCGACGGGAAATTCGGCGGCGGCGGTCCGACGGTGGAACCGAGGGTACGACAGCGCGCCGTCAGGCGACCGCGCTTTGTCGATTTGCCGGACGGCTTGAACGCATAGCGATATGCTTAAATCCCTGGGCCGCCACCAGATAGGTGATACTGACCACGGCGATCGCGCCAAGAACGAGCGGCGGCGGAGACACGAAACCGAAAAATTGCCCCGCCGGCGTGAGCGCGAGCAGCAACGCGACCGCAAGCGCTCCGAGGGAACTCGCAATGAGCGCTGGATGAGGCCGGCTCATCCACGGCGGCTTTGCCGACCTGATGACGAAAATCACGAGGATTTGCGTCACGATCGACTCTACAAACCAGGCGGTTCTGAACACGTCAAAATCCACGGCAAACCCCACGTAGAGCAGAGCGAACGTGGCGATATCGAAAAACGAGGACAATGGCCCCATGATCAGCGTGAAGCGGAGCACGCTATTCATGTCCCAGGCCATCGGCTGGGCGACATCCTCTTTGTCGGCGTCGTCGAAGGGGATGCCGACCTCGGAGATATCGTAAAGTAGATTGTTGAGCAGGATTTGAAGCGGCGCCAGCGGAAGGAACGGCAGCGCCAACGAAGCCAGCGCCATCGAAAGCATGTTGCCGAAATTCGAACTCGTTCCCATCCGCACATATTTCATGATGTTGGCGTATGTGCGCCGGCCTTCTCCGATCCCGTCCGCCAACACACCCAGATTGGGAGCCAGCATGACGATGTCCGCCGCTTGACGCGCAACGTCTGTCCCGCCATCGACAGAAATGCCGATGTCGGCCGCATGAATAGCCGGAGCGTCATTGATTCCGTCGCCAAGGAAACCGACCGTGTGGCCGCGGCGGCGCAAGGCGCGCACGATGCGGCTTTTCTGTTCGGGAGAAACGCGCACGAACAGATCGGCTTCTTCCACGCGCGCCGCCAGCGCCGTGTCGGAGAGTTTTGCAATTTCCTCTCCCGTGACGAGACCGCTCGCGGGCAAGGAAAGGGTTTCGACCAGATGCAGCACCACCGGCGCCGCATCGCCCGATATCACCTTCACGCGCACTCCCGCGCGGCACAGGCGGTCCACGGCGGCGGTCGCCGATGCCTTGGGAGGATCGACAAATACGGCGCAGCCAACGAATATGAGTTCCCTCTCATCGGACGGGCCGATGTTGGCGCAATCGGCGGTCATCGGGCGGCGCGCGACACCAAGAAGACGCAATCCCTCCCGGCCTCTGGCGTCAAGCAGTGCCTCGATACGCATTCTCTTCGCGGCATCGAGCGCGACGACACGGCCATCCGCCAACTCCACGCGCGTACAGAGGGAAAGCAGCGCTTCCGGCGCGCCTTTCGTGAGCAATTGGCGCGTGCCGGCTTCGTCCACCAGCACCGACGCGCGGCGACGGTCGAAGTCGAACGGGACATTATCAATGAGACGACATGCCTTATCGTCGACCGGTCCGGCCGCGAGCAAGGCATCGTCGAGGTTGCTCCGCATGCCGCTGGAAAACCGGCTATTGAGGCGGGCAAGCCGGGACGTAGTCGCGCTGTCAGCGCCATCGGCGTCGAAACTGCCGGTGTGAACGATCTTGGCCTCCGTCAACGTTCCAGTCTTGTCCGTACATAGAACATCCATGGCGCCCAGATCGTGGATCGCCGAGAGGCGCTTGACGATCACGTGACGCGCCGCCATGCGCACGGCTCCGCGCGACAGGGTGACCGTCATGATCATGGGCAGCAGCTCGGGCGTGAGCCCTACGGCCAGCGCCACCGCGAACAGGAAACTTTCCAGTGACAGGCCGTGACGGATGAGCTGTGTGAGAAGGACAAAAAGCACGAGAAACCCGGTCAACCGCAAGATCAGCATGCCGAGCGCGTGCACCCCGCGCTCGAAAGCGGTCGGAGCAACTTTCTCCTGGACCAGGGCCGCGATCTCGCCAAAGCGCGTCGCCCCACCGGTCGCGACGACAAGCATCGTCGCCTCCCCTCCGACGATGCTTGTGCCGCCGAACAATGCGTTGAAGGCTTCGGCCGGCACTGAGCTTTCGGCCGGGCCGGGCCGTTTCTCAATGGAGTACGGCTCCCCTGTCAGGGGCGCCTCGTTGGCGAGCGCGCCCCTGCTGGCTAATACGACGCCATCGGCCGGAACGAGGTCGCCGCCGCGCAGTTCGACAATATCGCCCGGCACGATATCGCCCACCGGACGCTCGCTGACGCGCCCGTCGCGTCGGACCGCCGCCGTCACCGCCACCGAACGCCGCAGCGCATCGACGGCGGTCTCTGCCTTCTGCTCTTGGACAATGTCGAGCACGATCGACAGGGTCACGATCATCACGATGATGAGGAAACTCTGCCAGTCGCCGGTCATGCCGGAGATGGCCGCCGCAATAAGAAGAATGGCGACAAGCGGCTCGACGATTCGTTTTGCCAGCTTGGCGGCGAGGTTGCGCCGAATACTGACCACTGCGAGATTCGGTCCGTAGCGCGAGAGGCGCGCGGCGGCCTCGTCCTCGGTCAGGCCATCCGGCCTGGCCTCCAGGGCCGCCAGAAGCTCGTCGATATTCCTGGTCCAAAACGGAGCATCTTTGCTCGTGGGCGGCATGACGTCGCCGCTCACACGAACTGGGGCCGTTCGATATGCGGCAGCATCGCTCCACATCGGCCTGATTCCGCCTGGAGCATGATCCCGAAAAGCGGAAACCGGTTTCCGGAAAAGATCACGCTCAAACAATCAAACAATAGGAAGAACGACGGATCTGATTCAACGCAGTTAAGTAAGGCATCAATGCCGCGTCGCGCCTGGATTTTCCATCGGTCATTCGAAGGTATCCCGCATTGCCGGTGACAGGATCACCGGCCGGATGGATCAAATACGGCGGCGCCAGAGGGCTGCCTTGATCTGGATCAGTGGCGTGGCCGTCGCCGGGCAGGAGGAGCCGACGGTCGAGCGGCCCGGCGAGCGTTTGATTCACCTCAAAGAACGCCGGCCGGCGCGGCACTAGGATGCGGCAACTTTTGGAGGGTCCAATGCAAGCGCGCGATATCATGGTCGCCCCGGTGATCACCGCCAGCCCGAACGCATCCATCAAGAGCGTCGCGGAGATGTTCATCCGCTACGGCATCAGCGCCGTGCCCGTGGTCGCCGACAACGGGAAGATCGTCGGCATCATCAGCGAAGGCGACCTGCTGCACCGCGCCGAGACCGGCACGGAGAAGCGCCGCTCGTGGTGGCTGCGCGCTTTCGTCAGCCCGGACACGCTGGCCGACGACTACGTCAAGGCGCACACCCGCAAGGTGTCCGACGCGATGACGCGCGAGGTGATCACGGCGTCCCCGGAGACGCCGCTGCACGAGATCGCCGGCCTGCTCGAGAAGCACGCGATCAAGCGCGTGCCGATTGTCCAGGACGGCCGGCTGGTCGGCCTCATCAGCCGCGCCAACCTGCTGCACACCATCGTCAGCGCAGGGCAGACGCTGGAAATCCCCCTCTCCGACTCCGCCATCCGCGACAAGCTGCTCGCGCATCTGCGGGCGCAGAGCTGGGCGCATACCGGCCTGCTCAACGTCACCGTCCACAAGGGCGTGGTCGATCTGTGGGGCATCGTCAACTCCGCGAGCGAACGCAAGGCCATCCGCGTCGCCGCCGAGACGACCCCCGGCGTCCGCGCCGTCAACGACAATATGCGGCCGTGGCCGACGGGCGTCCTGGTCTGACCTTTGAGCATGATCCCGGAAAGTGGAACCGGTTTCGGAAAAGCGTGCCCCCGGGCTCGACCCGGGGACCATGGTCAAACAAAACGATAACGACCAGTCCGATTCAATGCTGTTGGATCAGACTCTAGCCGTCCCACCGGACGCACCGAGCACCAAGAGAACGGTGACCGCCCCGCGGCGTCGCACGACGCTCGCCATATCCGGAAGAAGCTGAACG
>JBDHSU010000142.1:0-9683 GCA_039808325.1 Variibacter sp.
CTGAGGCGTGATCCCCGGTCGCGCCGGCGCTCGATCACGATGATTTTGGATCGAATCGATCCACAATCATGAACGTGATCGATTCTCATAACTTAGCGCGGGATGCGGGCGGAAAACCGCTCCACACTTTCCTCATCCCGCTCTATGCCGCCGCCAGGCGCGGCCGCGGCCGCTTGAGAAGCCACAGCATGATCGCGACGTTGATCATGTTCCAGGCGAGGCCGTTGAGGAACGCCGCGCGATAAGAGCCGGTGAAATCGAAGATCACGCCGGACATCCAGCCGCCCAGCGCCATGCCGCCCAGGCTTGCCATCAACACGATGCCGAGGCGCGTGCCCGCCTCTTGCGGGGCGAAATATTCGCGCACGATGATGGCGTAGCTCGAAACGATGCCGCCCTGCACCAGGCCGAACAGGATCGAGATCGCGTAGAGCGACGTCAGTCCGTTGAAGAACGTGTAGAGGAGCAGCGTCGCCGCTTGCAGCGCCGAGCCGAGAAGCAGCGTCGCGACACCGCCGATGCGGTCGGCGATGAAGCCGGAGGCGATGCGGCTCACCACGCCGAATCCGAGCATCAGCGACAGCATTTCGGCGCCGCGCGCGACGCCGTAGCCGAGGTCGCCGCAATAGGCGACGATGTGGACTTGCGGCATCGACATCGCGACGCAGCAGGCGATGGCCGCGATGGCGAGCAGCGCCTGCAGCGCGCCCGGCGAGAGGCCGAGCGCGTTCTGCCCTGCCGCGTGGACGGCGGCGGCGGTCGGAGCGGGTGCGACAATGCGCCGCCGCAGGATGACCGCGAGCGGCAGCATGGTCAGGAGGCAGAAGACGCCGACCCAGAAATGCGTCGCGCGCCAGCCCGCCGTCGAGATGAAGTGCTGCAGGATCGACGGCCAGATCGCGCCGGCGATGTAGTTGCCGGAGGCGCAGATGGCGACGGCGATACCGCGCCGCCGGGTGAACCACTGCGAGATGTCCGACACGAGCGGGCCGAAGGTGGCGGCGGCGCCGAACCCGATCAGCAGGCCCTGCGCCAGCGCAAACTGCCAGAGCGTGCCGGCCGACGCCGCCAGCATGTAACCGAGGCCGAGCAGTATCGCGCCGCTGATGAGCGGCCACATGATGCCGAAGCGGTCGACCAGGCGTCCCATCACGACGCCGCCGACGGCGAAGCAGACCATGGCGACCGTGTAAGGAAGAGACGCTTCCGCGCGCGCGACGCCGAACTCTGCCTGGACGGCCGGCAGGGCGACGACGACCGACCACAGGCCGACGCCGCCGATCGTGCTCATCAGGAGCGAGAAGGCGAGGCGGGTCCAGGCGGCGGAAGATTCGATGAGGGCGCTGTCGTCGCGTCCCGAAGGGGAATGGCTGCTCACCGCCCGACTATGGCACGAAGCGCGATGCAATGCCTATGCGGCCGACGCGGGCTGCCGGCGTAATTCCGGTACTTGCGAACAGAAGATCACCAGCATTTGGGATAGAAAGCCCGCGGCGCAGACGATCAGGCAGGTTTTCGCGCCCCACGCGCCGCCGACCAGGGCGCCGGCGACGGCAGCCAGATCGTCGCGGTTTCCGGAATGACAACGAAGGACATTGCTTCCCAGTAAGCCGTTGAATTTCCCCGCTCCGACGGCCACTTTTGACCCACGGCGATTTTTCCGAATTCGAGAGCAAGGACCGGAGTGAGCCGGGCGCCGCGATGGCTAGATTGGGATCAAAGAACGGACGGACCCGTTCGTTCGCGAAAACATCGAAAGCCATGAGGAGCGAAGCCATGTTGTCTCCCGTCCCGGAAAGCGGCCGCGCCGCCGCGTTGTGTTTCGACGACGACGATGCGCGCCTTGCGGCGGTGCGCCGCCGCGACCGTGCCGCCGACGGCCGGTTCGTTTATTCGGTGCGCACCACCGGCGTGTATTGCCGGCCGTCCTGCGCGGCGCGTCCGGCCTTGCGCGAGAACATCGCGTTCCACGCGACATGCGTGGAGGCCGAGCGCGCGGGTTTCCGTCCGTGCAAGCGCTGCCGCCCGAACGAAGCGACGCGCGAAGAGCAGCAGGCGGCCGTGATCGCCCATGCGTGCCGCGCGATCGAACGGGCCGACGACGCGCCGAGCCTCGATGCGCTGGCGGAAGCGGCGGGAATGAGCCGCTTTCATTTCCACCGCGTGTTCAAGGAGCAGACGGGCGTCACCCCGAAATCCTACGTCGTCGCGCATCGCGCGCGCCGCGTGCGCGCCGGGCTGACGACGAGCGAGACCGTGACGCAGGCGATCTACGGCGCCGGCTTCAATTCCAACGGCCGCTTTTACGCGACGTCCGGCGAGCGCCTCGGCATGACGCCGAGCGCTTATCGGCGCGGCGGCAAGGGAACCGCCATCCGCTTCGCCGTCGGCGAATGCTCGCTGGGCTCGATTCTCGTCGCGGCGACCGGGAAGGGCGTGTGCGCGATCGCCCTCGGCGACGATCCGGATGCGCTCGTACGCAACCTTCAGGATCAGTTTCCAAAAGCGGAACTGATCGGCGGCGATCATGATTTCGAGCAGCTCGTCGCCAAGGTCGTCGGCTTCGTCGAAGCGCCGGGGCAAGGTCTCGATTTGCCGCTCGATGTTCGCGGCACCGCGTTTCAGCAGCGCGTCTGGGCGCTGCTGCGCGAGATTCCGGCCGGGTCGACGGCGAGCTACACCGACATCGCCGTCCGTCTCGGTCAGCCCGCGGCCGTCCGCGCGGTGGCGCAGGCTTGCGCCGCGAACAAGCTGGCGGTCGCGATCCCGTGCCATCGCGTCGTGCGTCAGGACGGCGCGCTCTCCGGCTACCGCTGGGGCGTCGAGCGCAAGCGCGCGCTCCTCGCGCGCGAGGGAGTGGCGGCATGATTGCGGCGAATGCGCGGCCCTCCGCCGCCTGCTCCGATGTAGCCGACGTCGCGGCGCGCGCGGCGGAGCTGGACTGGGATCGCATCGGAGCCGATCTCGACGCTTACGGCTGCGCGCTCACCGGGGCGCTGCTGACGCCGGAGGAGTGCGCGGCGTTCGCCGCGCTCTATCCCTCGGACGCGCCGTTCCGCAGCCGCGTCGTCATGGCGCGGCACGGCTTCGGCCGCGGCGAGTACAAGTACTTCGCCGCGCCGCTACCCGAGGCGATCGCGGCGCTGCGCAGCGCCCTCTATCCGCCGCTGGCGAGGATCGCGCAGCGGTGGAACGAGGCGATGGGGATCGATATCCGCTATCCCGCGTCGCATGCCGAGTTTCTTTCGCGCTGCCATGCCGCGGGACAGACGAAGCCGACGCCGCTGCTGCTGCAATACGGTCCCGGCGATTACAACTGCCTGCATCAGGACCTTTACGGCGAGCATGTCTTCCCGCTGCAGGTGGCGTTTCTCCTGTCGCGCCCCGGCGAGGATTTCGCCGGCGGCGAGTTCGCGTTGACGGAGCAGCGGCCGCGCATGCAGTCGCGCGTCGAGGTCGTGCCGCTGACGCAAGGGCAGGGCGTCATTTTTCCCGTGCATCATCGGCCCGTGCAAGGAACGCGCGGGACCTACCGCGTCAACATGCGCCACGGCGTCAGCCGCCTGCGGAGCGGACGCCGGCATACGGTCGGCATCATCTTCCACGACGCGAAGTGAACGCTCGGAAGACTTGCCCTCGCCCTCTCTCCGTCATCCCGAGGTGCGAGACTCGCGTCGCGGGCACCTCAGGATGACGGGTCGATTTCGCTCGGTCGGGCAAACGTCACATGCCGAGCATACCCGGACAAAACGCCAATATTGCTGAACATCTGCGCACCGTGGCGACGGATACGGTATCGTGGTCGGATGATTCCCGCCCGCTCCTTTCTTTTTCTCCGGCACGGCCAGACCGATTGGAACGCCCAAGGACGGATCCAGGGCCGCACCGATACCGATTTGAACGAAACCGGCCTCGCGCAGGCGCAAGCCGCGGCGCAGCGACTCGCTGGGCGCGGCATCCAGCGGATCGTGGCCAGTCCGCTGAAGCGCGCCTTGCGGACGGCTGAAATCGTCGCGTCGGCGCTCGCCTTGCCGGTCGAGGTGGACGATCACCTGATGGAACGCGCGTTCGGCAGTTTCGAGGGACGTCTTTTTTCGGAGGTCAGGCGGGAGCACGGCATTCCGCCTCACCATCCTGTCAACAGGGTCATGCCTCCAGATGCGGAACAGTGGCCGCAGACCTGCGCGCGGGCGCGCGGCGTCGTGACGAAGTGGCTCGACGCGTATGGCGGCGAGACGCTTCTTTTTGTCAGCCACGGAGGCGTCTTTCTCGCGCTGCAGGAGCAACTGATCGGCGCTTTGCCCGGCGCCACCAACGCCATTCCGTATGCGTTCACGCCCGCTGGCGACGCCTGGACCGTCAGCGAGGTTGGCGCCAAGCCGTGATCTCAAAACAAAAACCCCGCCGGGACGGCGGGGTTCGTATATCCTCGGCCCTGACGCGCGTCAGGCGGGGATGCGCTCTTCCTCTTCGTTCGGCTCGCGCAGCACGTAGCCGCGTCCCCACACCGTCTCGATGTAGTTCTTGCCGTCCGAGGCGTTCGCCAGCTTCTTGCGCAGCTTGCAGATGAACACGTCGATGATCTTGAGCTCCGGCTCGTCCATGCCGCCATAGAGATGGTTGAGGAACATCTCCTTGGTGAGCGTCGTGCCTTTGCGCAGCGAGAGGAGTTCCAGCATCTGGTACTCCTTGCCGGTGAGGTGGACGCGCGCGGCGTTGACCTCGACCGTCTTGGTGTCGAGGTTGACGATCAGGTCGCCGGTCTGGATGACCGACTGCGCATGGCCCTTGGACCGGCGCACGATCGCATGGATGCGCGCCACCAGTTCGTCCTTGTGGAACGGTTTGGTCATGTAATCGTCGGCGCCGAAGCCGAGACCTTTGACCTTGTCCTCGATGCCCGCCAGACCCGACAGGATCAGGATCGGCGTCTTGACCTTCGAGACCCGCAGGGAGCGGAGCACCTCGTAGCCGGACATGTCCGGCAAGTTCAGATCAAGAAGAATGATGTCGTAATCGTACAGTTTACCGAGATCGACGCCCTCTTCGCCCAGATCGGTCGTGTAGATGTTGAAGCTTTCCGACTTCAGCATCAGCTCGATCGATTGCGCGGTCGCGCGGTCGTCTTCGATTAACAGGACGCGCATGCCAGTCCCCTTCCTCGCCGCTTAGGGGCTTAAGGTCGGCACGCCACAGGGCGGCCTTTTGATTACGCGGTGGGAAAAACCGATTCGAAACGTTACCGGGAAATGGTTAACAGAATGTGATTCTCGGGTGCAAGAAGCCCCGGCGCAATTTCGACGAAATTGCGCTAAGCTACTGTGAGTCCCAAGCTTTACGGCCATTTCCTGTCTCATGTTTCACTTTAAGAGTCCGAGTTATCCGACTCTTGCGACTCACCCTCTCTCGAACGGCGGACCGCCGGTGATCCCAACGAGTTATCCACGGATGATTAACGAAGCGGGTAAACGGTCCGTTAAGCTGCGGTATTTGATTCCGCTTCGTTAGGATTTTGGGCATGAAGGCGCTGGCGGAGCAGATCGCGGAACTGGATGGCACCGAGGTTTACGGGCGCGTGGTCGGCGTTCGCGGCCTCATGGTCGAGGTCGCCGGACCGATCCACGCGATGTCGGTCGGTTCGCGCATCGTCATCGAGCCGGGCCACGCGCGCTCCATTCCCTGCGAAGTCGTCGGGTTCGCAGGCTCAAACGCGCTGCTCCTGCCTTTCGCGTCCTTGGACGGCGTGCGGCGCGGCTGCCGCGCCATCGTTTCCGGCGTCCCCGGCGCCGTGCGCCCGTCGCCGGGCTGGCTCGGCCGCGTCGTCAACGGCATGGGCGATCCGATCGACGGCAAGGGCGCGCTGCAGCTCGGCGGCGTGCCGTGCCCGTTCCGTAACACGCCGCCGCCGGCGCATGCGCGGCGTCGCGTCGGCGCGCCGCTCGATCTCGGCGTGCGCGCGCTGAATACGTTTCTGACCTGCTGCCGCGGCCAGCGCATGGGCATCTTCGCGGGATCGGGCGTCGGCAAATCGGTGCTGCTGTCGATGCTGGCGCGCAACGTCGCCGCCGACGTCTGCGTTATCGGCCTCATCGGCGAGCGTGGCCGCGAGGTGCAGGAGTTCCTGCAGGACGATCTCGGCGAGGCGGGGCTCGCCCGCTCGGTGGTGGTGGTGTCGACGTCGGACGAGCCGGCGCTGATGCGCCGCCAGGCGGCGTATCTCACCCTCGCCATCGCCGAGTTCTTCCGCGACCAAGGAAAAGATGTCCTCGCTTTGATGGATTCGGTCACCCGTTTCGCGATGGCGCAGCGCGAAATCGGGCTCTCCGCCGGCGAGCCGCCGACCGCCAAAGGCTACACGCCGACGGTCTTCACGGAACTGCCGCGCTTGCTCGAGCGCGCGGGGCCGGGGACGGACGCCGGCACCATCACCGGCCTCTTCACCGTGCTGGTCGACGGCGACGATCACAACGAGCCGGTGGCGGATGCGGTGCGCGGCATTCTCGACGGTCACGTCGTGATGGAGCGCTCGATCGCCGAGCGCGGCCGCTATCCGGCGATCAACGTCTTGAAGTCGATCTCCCGCACCATGCCGCGCGCCGCCGACCCGGCCTTCCTTCCCGCCATCACCCGCGCCCGCCAGGTGATGGCGACCTATGCCGATATGGAGGAATTGATCCGGCTCGGCGCCTACCGGCCCGGGTCGAGCCCGGAAGTGGACGAGGCGATCGGCCTGCACGCGCCGCTGGAAGCGTTTCTCGCCCAGGGCAAGGGCGAATCGACCAAGCTGCGGGAGGGGTACGAGCGCCTGGAACGCATTCTCAACGGCTTGGAAACAGAAAACTAACTTTGTGATGGCAGCTTTGGCCTTCATGCAGCCGCGCAAACCTACGTCGGCTCTGTGTTTCAGAGGTCGGCGCAGCGTTCGCAGAGGCGGCGGGTGTGGGGGAGTATGAGTCGATGAAGTCGCGTGAGACGCTGGTTCGCTTGAAGCGCTTTCAGGTCGACGATAGGCGCCGCCAAGTGGCGCAGATCGAAGGCATGATCGCCGAATTCGAACGCATGGCCGCCGATCTCGATCGCGAGATCCAAACCGAACAGGATCGCGCCGGCATTCACGACCCCGCGCATTATGCCTATCCGACCTATGCCAAGGCGGCGATGAACCGCCGCCAGAACCTCAAGCGCTCGGCGGACGAACTGAAAGTCCAGCTCGACGACGCGCAGGCGGCGCTCGGCGAGGCCTTCGAAGAGCTCAAGAAGGTCGAACTGCTCGATGAGCGGGACCAGCAGCGTGAGCGCGCCGTCGAGAATGCGCGCGAGCAGGCGGAGATGGATCGCATCGGGCTCATCGGCCTCGGCAACATCGCGCGGGCTTGAGCGCCGCGACGTCCAACATCATAGAACGTCGTCATCGCCGGGCTTGTCCCGGCGATGACGCTTAGGGACGTCAGTGCCCTTCCGGTCGAGATGGCCGGGACAAGCCCGGCCATGACATTCTTGTTGTCATTCCGGCCAAGGCGGCGAAGCCGCCGCGAGCCGGAACCCAGAATCATCATGCTTTCGATGGCGCTCGGTTCATAAGAAAGTGCCGCCGCGCCGAATTTCCTTCGCTTCTTTGCGGACTCTGGGTTCCGGCTCTCGCTGCGCTCGGCCGGAATGACGAGGACGCTCCTTCACCACTTTACCGTCGTGAAAAATCGCACGCTGCGTCCGGGCAGCAGCACCTCGTCCTTCTTGAACGAGACGGCGTTGCGCACCTCCTCGTCGAGAAGGTTCGTTCCGACGACGCCGAGCGTCATTTCGCGCGGACCGCCGGGCGCCGGCGCGAAGCGGTGCGTATAGCTCACCTCCGCCTTGAGGAGATTGTAGCTTGGTGTCGGCGTCTCGTTGTCGGCGATGGCGTTCTGCGCGAAAGCGTGCAGCAGGCCGACGCGCGTGAACCAGTTGCCATCGCGCCAGAACACGCCGCCGCCGACGCGCTGCGGTGGAATGCGCGGCACGTTGGTGCCGTCGGTGAAGGTCGCCCTCACGATGTCGTACTGTCCCTCGACGCCGAAGACGCCGCCGGCGACGTTCGCGAGGTCGACCTGCGCCTGCAATTCGCCGCCGATGAAGTCGGCCGCGCGCTGCGAATAGACGATCTGATTGAACGCGCCGCCGCCGGCGCCGCATGACGCGAAATCGTCATCGCAGGTGACGCCGGTGAGGCGCTTGTAGATGAAGTTGTCGAAGTGCGTGGCGTAGGCGGTCGCCTCGAAGCGGAACGGTCCGGCCGCGTGCCGCAGTCCGACTTCGAGCGTCTTCGCGACTTCCGTTTGCAGATTGGGATTGCCGATCTCGAATGTTTCGGTGGCCTCATGCACGCCGCGCGACAGAAGTTCGCCGGCGCGCGGCGCGCGTTCGACATATTGCGCCGTCAGGCTGGCGACGAGGCCGTAGGGCAGGTCTTTCAGCACGCCGAACGACGCGCTCTTCGGCGTGAAGCTGAGGTTGCGAACCTGGCTTGCCGGATCGTCCGGCGGCGGCAGGAAGTTCGCCGGGAAGTCGGGTGACGTGCCGTCGACGGTCGCATGTTCGATGCGCCCCGCGATCTGCGCCCGCAAGGTCGGCGAGAACCGAAACTCATTGAAGATGTAGGCGGCGACGCTTTTCGAATCGTTGGGATCGAACAGGCCACCCTCGAGTCCCGGCGCCGAAAGCGCCTGGTGGCCGGCCTGCACGCCGACCGCCGTCGTCACTTGCGCGAAGGGAAGGACATAGGGCCGGAACTGCACCTCCACGCGGCCTTCCTGCGCGCGATTGATGAACGACTGCTGCACGCCGTAGAAGCCGCCCTCGTCGGCGATCTCGTCGTGCTTGTAGTCGGTCAGCGCGAGCCAATAGCGGATGGCTTCGACCGGCGTGTCGAGCGGACGGTACTCGCCTTTTCCGGTGACGCGCGTTTGCCGCATGTCGATATTCGTGCGCGTCTCCGTCGCCTCGATGCCGGGAATGCCGTAGAGCGCGTTGAACTGCGAGACCGCGAGACCGAAGAAGCCCTGATCGAATATGTACGAGCCGCCGATGGAGCCGCCATTCGTGCGCGCGAACGAATTCGGCTGGCGGCCGTCCGTTGCCGGCGCGGGGGAGGGCGGATTGAGGTACGGATAGCCTGGGATGCCGTAGTCGTCGGCGCGCCGCCCGAAGGCGTCCGCATGCACGGCGAAATTTCCGGCGCCGGCGTCGAGCAGCACGCCGCCCTCGATACCGCTGTCCGTGGTCGAGCCGGCGGCGCGGACTTCGCCGGCGAATCCGCGCGGCGGAATGAAGGTCGGGATGCGGTTGTTATCGACATTGACGACGCCGCCGATCGCCTGCGAGCCGTAGCGCAAGGTCGCCGGCCCACGGATCACCTCGATCTGCCGCGCCGCGAGCGGATCGATCGGAACGGCGTGGTCTTCGCTGAGGTCCGATACGTCGTTCGTCGCGAGGCCGTTCTCCTGCGTGCGCACGCGGTAGTTATCGAGGCCGCGCACGATCGGCCGGCTGGCGCCGCCCGGCGCGAAGGTCGAGCCGGTGATGCCGGGCTTCGAGAAGAGGAGATCGCCGAGCGTGTTGCCCGGCGTGCGCCGGATCTCGCTCTCGGGCACCACGGTCACTGTCGCGAACTGATCGGTGACGATGGGGAGCGCGCCGACAGGGAC
>JBDHSU010000143.1:0-9605 GCA_039808325.1 Variibacter sp.
AATCGTGCTTGCGGTCGCCTTCGTCATCGACCTGGCGTCCGGCCCGGCGTCTCTCGGCGCGATGGAGACGCTTCGCGCGGTGTTCGATCCCTCCGCCGTCGATCGAACGGTCGCCACCATCATTTGGGACGTGCGCTTCCCTCAGGCGTTAGCGGCAGTCCTGGTCGGCATGGCGCTGGCCCTGGCCGGAGCGGAGATGCAGACCGTTCTCAACAATCCCTTGGCGAGCCCGTTCACCCTCGGCATCTCCTCCGCTGCGGCGTTTGGCGCGGCGCTGGCTATCGTGTTGGGTATCGGCTTTCCGGGCGTGCCACAGACCTGGATCGTCGCAGGCAATGCTTTTCTTTTGGCGTTCGGATCGATCTTTCTTTTGCAATCCCTCGTCACGGTGCGCGGCATGGGGGCCGATGGAATTGTCCTCATGGGCATCGCACTGTTCTTCACATTCAACGCCCTGGTCGCGCTGATCCAGTTCGTCGCCAGCCAACAGGCGCTTCAGCAACTCGTTTTCTGGATGCTTGGCAGCCTGTCGCGCGCCGACTGGCCGAAGCTGCAGGCTTTCGCGCTGATCATCGTCTGCGTCATCCCCTTCAGCTTACGCGCGGCATGGCCGCTGACGGCGTTGAGGTTGGGCGAGGAGCGGGCACGCAGCGTCGGCATCGACGTCAATCGGCTGCGATTCTTCTCGCTGATACGGATCAGCCTGCTCACCGCCACAGCCATGGCGCTGGTTGGCACCGTCGGGTTTGTCGGATTGGCGGGGCCGCACATTGCAAGACTTATGATCGGCGAAGACCATCGGTTCTATTTGCTGACGAGCGCGCTATGCGGCGGCACGATCATGTCTCTCGCATCGACCATCAGTAAGGTGGCGGTACCCGGCGCGCTCATCCCGATCGGCATTGTGACGGCGATCATCGGACTGCCCGTCTTCTTTGCGCTTATCCTCGGCCCCAGGGGGCGCCGGTGAGCGAAATCTCGCTGACCGTGGAAGGACTATCGACCGGCTATCGCGGCCGGCCTGTTATTCACGGCATCGCTTTGCCGCGCCTTCGCGCCGGCGAGATCACGGCTCTCGTGGGTCCGAACGCGGCCGGAAAGTCCACCTTGCTTCGCGCGCTCGCGGGGCTCCTGCCCGCGCGAGGACGCGCCGCGCTCGCGGAGCGCAACCTTCTTAAGATGACGGCGGCGGAAAGAGCCGCGCTGATCGGCTTTATGCCGCAGACTTTGCCGCAAGGCGTCGGGCTCACCGTGCTCGAGGGACTCTTGAGCTCTCTTAACGTCGGACGCGAACCGAGCGGCGACGATCCGGTCCGCCAAGCAGTCGGCGTGCTCGAACGGATCGGCATCGCCGACCTCGCGCTTGAACCCTTGTATCGTCTCTCCGGCGGGCAGCGCCAGCTTGCGAGCCTTGCGCAGTCGGTCGTGCGGCAGCCGCCGCTTCTGATGCTCGACGAGCCAATCAGCGCGTTGGACCTTCACCATCAATTCGAAGTCATGAGCATGGTCCGCGACTACGTTAGTGAGGGCCGCATCGCCATTGTCGTGTTGCACGATCTCACCTTCGCGGCGCGGTGGGCCGACAACGTGGTGGTCATGACCGGTGGGAATCTTTGGGGTGCAGGCTCGCCGGAGGCCGTCATCACCACCGATATGCTGTCGTCCGTTTATCGCGTGAGGACGAGGGTCGAACGCTGTAGCCGGGGATTCCTTCATATCGCGGTGGACGATTTGATCGTCGATTCCGGTCATACCGATCTAACTCGAAGAAAGTAATGACAAGCGGCCTTCCCTTTCGTCAGTCGGCTCAACAGGACTGCCAAACGGTATCCGAATAGACTCTGTGTGGCCGACCTTTTTCGATACGCGCTGATTTCTCTCAACGCGGCGCCGAAGCTTTTGAGTTGGCGATCGAAACGCCACTCCTTTGGCGAGCCTCGGCATAAAGCGCCATCCGCTTCTCCGCTATCGAAGACACGGCAGCAGCCTCCGCATGCAAGAGCGGCGGAAGCTCAAAAGCGCGATGACAGGCTGTCAGATGACCGGCAGCGAACGGCGCCAACGGCGGCGCTTCGCGGCGGCAGATATCGACGACGTAGGGGCAGCGTGTATGAAATCTGCATCCTTGCGGAAGATCGATCGGGTTCGGCGCGTCGCCGCTCGGCAGCGATCGCTCCGTCTTGCGGATGCCGGGCCGCGGAATCGCAGCCATGAGACTGCGCGTATACGGATGGCGCGACTGGGCAAATAAAGTCTCCTTCCGCGCTAGTTCGACGATTTGCCCGAGATACATGACCGCCACCCGGTCGGCCACATGCTTTACCACCGCGAGGTCATGCGCGATGAAGAGGTAGGACAGCGACAAGCGCGCCTGCAGGTCCTTCATCAGGTTGACGATCTGCGCCTGGATGGAGACGTCGAGAGCGGAGACCGGCTCGTCGCACACGACGAGCGTCGGCTCCAGCGCCAGCGCTCGGGCAATGCCGATGCGTTGGCGCTGGCCGCCCGAGAATTCATGCGGGTAGCGCCGGGCGTAATGCGGGGAGAGGCCAACCAATTGCATCAGTTCTTCGACGCGCGCGCGGCGGGTCGCCCGAGTGCCGATGCCGTGGATAATCAGCGGCTCTTCCAGCACTTGGCTGACCCGCATGCGTGGATCGAGCGATGAAAAGGGATCTTGAAAGACGATCTGCATGCGCCGGCGCAGGCGCCGCAGCAGGTCGCCCTTCGCCTGCGTGATGTCCTGGCCCTCGAACTGGATATGCCCCGTGGTCGGCTCGATCAGCCGAAGCGCGAGGCGCGCGGTGGTCGACTTACCGCAGCCGGATTCCCCGACCAGCGCCAGCGTCTCGCCCGCATCGAGGTGAAACGAAACGCCGTCCACGGCGCGCAGCACCGTCGCGGCCTTGTCGGCGCGCGCGCGGATCGAATAATATTTGCTGAGGTTATCAACCTTTAACAACGGCACGCTCATGACGCCGCTTCCTCGATTGGTGCGCGGATGCAGGCGGCGCAGTGCGCGGCGCTCAGCGGCCGAAGCGCCGGGTCGATCGTTTTGCAGTCCGCCGCCGCGAATACGCAGCGCGGATGAAATCGGCAGCCGTCCGGCAGCATGAACGGCGGCGGCACGCTTCCTTCGATCGCAAGCAAGCGGTCTTGCGTTGTCTCTATCTTTGGAATGCTGCCGAGAAGACCAAGCGTGTAGGGATGCTGCGGGTCGTCGAAGATCGCATGCGCCGCCGCATGCTCCACGACGCGGCCCGCATACATCACGGCAATTTCGTCCGCCATTTCGCCGACCACGCCGAGGTCATGCGTGATCAGGATGATGGCCATGCCCGTTTCCTGCTGGAGCTCGCGCAACAGATCGAGGATTTGCGCCTGCACCGTGACGTCGAGCGCCGTCGTCGGCTCGTCGGCAATGAGCAGATCCGGCTTGCACGCCAGCGCCATCGCGATCATCACGCGCTGACGCATACCTCCCGACATCTGGTGCGGGTACTCGTCGAAGCGCTGCTCCGGCGCCGGGATGCGAACCTGGCGCAAAGCTTCGATACCCCGCGCGCGAAGCTCCGCGGCGCTGGCGATGGAATCGTGAGCGCGCATCGCTTCCGTAATCTGACGGCCTGCCGTGTAGACCGGATTGAGGCTCGTCATCGGCTCCTGAAAGATCATCGCGATGCGGTTGCCGCGGACATCGCGCATCGCCGCGGGCGGCAGCGTCAAAAGGTCGGTTCCGTCAAGGAGAACGCGGCCGCCCGCAATACGCCCAGGCGGCGGGACGAGGCGCATCACCGACAGCGAGAGGATCGATTTTCCGCAGCCACTCTCGCCGACAATCCCAAGTGTTCGCCCCCGTGAGATGGACAGACTGATGCCGTCGACGGCGGCGAATTCGCCGTCGATTGTCGGAAATACCGTGCGCAGCCCCTCGATCGCAAAAAAGGCGCTCTCTCGTTCAAGGGCCGCTGTCATGCCGCGGATCTCATCCAAGAGACGGGGCCGGCTTCGCAGCCGTCATGGTTTTCTTTTGCCATTCGAGCTCGGTCTTGAGGAGTTCCGGCCCTTCGAGCTGAACGTCGAGACCGATGATGAGAGCTCCGGCGGCCATATAGTAGGAACTCAGTAACGCCACATCGACGATCTGCCGCGCGGAGAAATGCTTCAGCATCGCGTCCAACGTTTTCTGGTCGACGCCCTTGCATGCCGTGTAGGCGAAGAGGTAGTCGCACAGCGCGCGCTCGGCGGGGCCGAAATCGCCTGGCGTCTTGCCCTGTTTGATTTGGTCGAGCTGCGCATCGGTGACGCCGATTTGGCGTGCGAGGTTGCCGTGGTGAACCCAGCCATACTCAACACCACGCACCGTGACGACGATTGTCAGTTCACGCTGAACTTCCGTCAGTTCCGTCCCATAGCGGCCGTAGTGGCCGAGCGCGGAGTAGTGCTGGAGCGCCTCCGGCGAGTGCGCAATCGAGCGCATCAGGTTCGAAACCCACCCGCGGCTCTTCTCCACGCGGGCGAATACATCCGCGATATGGGGATTTTTTGCGAGGTCGACGGCTGGAAGTCGAGCCATTTTCTGTTCCTTCGGTTTGGTTGCGGAGAGGCGTAAGTCCTGTGACTAAGTCGGCTGCGTTCAAAGCGCGTTACGCAGGCGCGGGTCGAGCCGATCGCGCAGATAGTCGCCGATCAGATTGATGCCGAGCACGGAAATGAAGATCGCGAGACCCGGAAACAGGGTGATCCACCACGCCGTTTCCAGATAGAGGCGGCCATCGTTCAAGATACTGCCCCACGTCACCACCCGCGGCGGAACCCCAAGCCCGAGAAAGCTCAATGTCGCCTCCAGGATGATCATGTCGGACACGGCGAACGTGCCGAACACGATGACGGGGGTGAGCGTGTTCGGAAGGATATGACGCAAGATGATCCGCAGATGGCTGGCCCCGGCGGCCCGCGCCGCCTCGACATAGTCTTGCCGGATGGCGACAAGCGTTTCGCTACGGATCAACCGGGCATAGGTCGGCCAGCCGGTGACGCTGAGCGCGACGATGACATTTTCCAAACCTGGTCCCAGAACCGTGACGAGAGCGATGGTGAGCAGGATCGTCGGAATGGCGAGTTGAATGTCGACAAGCCGCATCAGCACGTCGCCGGTGCGACCGCCGACATATCCCGCCACGAGGCCCACGGCGATGCCGATGGGCGCTGCGATCGCGACGCACGTCAGACCGACTGTCAGTGAAATGCGCGCGCCGTAGAGAAGCCGGGCGAAGATGTCGCGGCCCAGTGCATCGGTGCCCAGCCAGTGGGCGCTGGTACCGCCAAGGAAAGCCGGCGGCGCGAGATGGCGCGCGAGGTCCATCCGGTTTGGTCCGCGTGGCGCGATATAGCCGGCAAAAACGGCGGCGAGAACCATCAGACCCAAGAGAACGGCGCCAAGAACAACTAGCCACGATGAACGCGGAAAACGCCAGCGCCGAGCGCTGATGATGGCTGCGGACAAGCTCACGTCTCAAGCCTCACGCGTGGATCGAGCGCGACATAGCTGATATCGACCAGCATGTTGACGATCACAAAAATCGCCGAGATGACCAGCGTCACGCCCTGGACGACGGGAAAATCGCGATTGAAGACCGCTTCGACGACAAGGCTGCCGACACCCGGCCAGGCGAAGATCGATTCCGTCACCACCGCTCCCCCAAGCAACTGCGCGAGTTGCAGGCCGAGAAGCGTGATGATCGGCAATGCGGCATTGCGCAAGCCGTGCAGTACGAGCACGCGCGTCTCCGAAAGGCCCTTGGCGCGCGCCGTCCTCACGAAGTCCTGATTGAGCACCTCCAGCATGCTGGAGCGCACCATGCGGGTGAGGCGGCCGATGACGATCGTTGCGAGCGTGATCGCCGGCAGCACCAGATGGCTCAATCCCCCCTGCCCGTAAACCGGGAGAACCTTGAGCTTTACACCGAATATCAGAATCAAGATCAGGCCGAGCCAGAAGATCGGAATGGCTTGGCCCGCCATCGCGCCGGCGATCATCAGGCGGTCGAAGAACGAGTTGCGCTTGATCGCCGCAATGATACCCGCGGGAATGGCGATGGCGACCGCGATCACCATCGCCGCGACTGTCAACGTGATGGTATGCGGCAAACGTTCCGCGATCAGGTCGACGACGGGGCGGTTGAAGCGCAGCGACTGGCGCAAATCGCCTGCCAGAATGTTCTTAAGATAGATCGCCAGTTGAATGTAGAGGGGCTGGTCGAGCCCCATGCTCTGGCGCACTTGCTGAATCTGTTCGGGCGTTGCGTCGGGCGAACTCATGACCAGCGCCGGGTCGCCCGACAGATGCAGAAGCATGAAGACGAATACGGCGACCCCGAGGATGGTTATCAGGCCTTGCAACAGCCGCCGTCCGACGAAGCCTGCCATCGCTTCCTCTCTCCGCGACGCCCAGAGCATTTTCGAGCGAAGCGGAACCGGTTCACGTCAAGAAAATGCGATCAAACAAAAGCATGGGGCCTCGGTTCTGGTTCCATCAGAACCGAAAAGGCTCTAGGTGCGCTGGGCAACCAACGCACCTCGTCCGTGTATGCGATCAAGCTTCGACATAGGCGTCGCGCACGAGGATCAAATGATCGGGGCGCATCTGGAAGCCCTTCACCTTCTTCTTCAGTCCGAAATTCTCATCGAGCTGATAGAGAAAAACCCACACAGCCTCGTCATGCAGCTCCTGCTGGCAGGTCGCCGCGAGCTTGGCGCGCTCGTCCTTGGCGAAGGTGTGGCTAAACGTTTCAAGATTATTCTTCAGTTCACCGGTCGCATTGAAGTAACGGAACGTCGGATAGGTCGGCAGAAATCGCTGCAGGACATAGTCCGGATCCCAGACACCATTGACGAAGGCATAGTAGAGCCCGTCCTTGAGCTGCGAACGCCCGGCCTTGGCATTGAAATCACCCCATTCGAGCAGTTGCAGATTGGTGGTGACGCCGACGTCTTCGAAATAGCCGGCGATCGCCTGCGCTGTCTCGACACCGAGTTCATAGCGTCCGGTCGACTGCCAGAGCGTAAACTCCAGTTTGTCTTTGAGGCCTGCTTCCGCGAGCAACGCACGGGCCTTGTCCGGCTGGTATGTATAGGGCGCGGGATCAATCGAATATTCGACCTGCCTCGCGACCGGCGTGTTGAGGAGTTGGCCGTGGCCCTTGTAGAGATTCTTCAGGATCGCTTCGCGATCAACGGCATAGTTAAGCGCCTGGCGCACGCGCTTGTCCTTGAGCGCCTCGGTTTGGTTGGCGTTGAGCAGGATACCGTGAATACTCGAGCCCAGACGTGAGTACACCGCCAGATCGGCCGATTGCTCGACATTCGACAACATGGGAAACGGCAGATTGACCACGATGTCGATCGTGCCGCGCTGCAGCGCGGCGACACGAGTCGCCGGATCGGGAATGATCTCCCAAATCAACTTCTGCGTTGCGCCCTTTTCGCCCCAATAGTCCGGGTTGAGCTCGAGAACGACGTGCCGGCCGACTGTGTACTCGACGAACTTATACGGACCGGTTCCGATCAGGCCGTCCCCGACGAATTTGTCCTTGTAGTTCGCCAGCGCTTTTGGCGATCCCATGCTGAGGGACTCGGCCGCGAGCCGATTGGGCACCAAGGGATCGGGATTCTTGGTGACGATATGCACCGTATAGGGATCGACGATCTCGACGCGCTGGCCGAAGCTCGGAGGCCAGACGGTCTTGCCGAGTGTGTTGAGGGGCGAGTTGATGATGCGTTCGATATTGAACTTCACGGCCTCGGCGTTGAACTCCGCCCCATCGTGATATTTGACGCCCTGCCGGAGCTTGAACTCCCACGTGTTCGGATCGATGTTGCGGTACGACGTCGCCAGAAGCGGACGCAGCTCCATCGTCGCCGGATCGCGCGTGAGCAGCGTCTCGAGGCAGCATCCGAGGATGGAGGCCGTCAACACCGAGCGGAATTGATGCGGATCGATCGTTTCCGGATTCCCAGGGAGCGCAATGGTGAGAGTCGGCTGCTTGCCGGCGGCCTCCGCGCGCGTCGCATAGGGGCCGAGTTGCGCGCCAATAAATGTTCCACCAAGAAGCGCAGCGCCACTCCGCAGCGCCGATCGTCGCGACAAGCCTGTCGCTAATGAGGCGAATAAGTCCCGATTTTGATCCATCATGGAAAATCCCTCCTCAAGCTACACGCGATAATGCCTTCAAAATTCCCGATGTCCAATCTTTATCCATCTTCCAATTTCATTCATCGCACAGCCCACAGAATCCAAAAATCGGCAGCCATGCTCCTGCCTTACATCGCGCGCGACACGGACAAGCGGTCCGGCCGCGATCACTAAGACATCCGCACCGACTTGCTCCCAGGCCATCTTTCCTTACGGAGCGTCTTCACGATCTCGTGCCGGGCGGCCCGATGCTAAGCAGCCGCATCGAGTCCTTCCACCAGTCGGCGCGCAATGAGCTTCTTGATAAGAGCTCATTCGTCGATCTCTCGATCAGGCCCATTAGCTCTTCAGCGTCCGCGGCAATTATAACGTTGCCGACCTCGCTCGTCGTTCGGTTGCAAAATGCCGGCGACGCACTCCGGTTGATCGAAAAAATAGCGACTCTTTCGGTCTGCGGGGTCATGCTTCAGTCTGCGGGGCCATGCGGATAAACGGAAATTGATGAGCCCGGTCCCGCTAAGTTCATTGATTGGGAGCTAGGATGAAATGAGCTCGATGTTCAAAGGAAAGCGGCTGTTGGTCACGGGTGCCCAGCAGGGCATCGGCGAGGCAATGGCCATCGCATTCGCTCAAGCCGGCGCCGACGTTGCCGTCAACTATTTGGACGATGTAAAAGCCGCGGAGAACGTTGTTCGCACCGCTCAAAGTCACGGTGTACGCGCCATCGCATTACAAGCCGATGTGTCAATCGTCGCCGACGCCGCGAGGCTCGTTGAACGCAGCGTCGAGCAACTCGGTGGCGTCGACATTCTCATCAACAACGCCGGCGTATTTCCGCGCGTGCCGATGCTGGACATGCGAGAGGCTGATTGGGATTTTGTCCTCGACGTCAATTTGAAGGGCAGTTTTTTCTGTGCTCAGGCCGCCGCGAAGGCGATGATCGCGGCCAAGAAGCCGGGCGTGATCATTAACATCGCCTCGCAGGCAATAGCGGGACGTTCTCCGCGCGGTGTCCATTACAGCGCCAGCAAGGGAGGGATCGTGTCGATGACGCGTGCGATGGCCTTTGAATTGATCCCTTACAACGTTCGCGTCAATGCCATTGCACCGGGAACAACGGATACAGCGCAACCACGTTACGGAGCGACGGAAGCCGAGATTTCCGAGAGAGCAAAGACAATTCCCATCGGCCGAATCGCACAGCCGGCGGAAATCGCCGCCGTCGCGACATTCCTGGCGTCCGATGCCGCATCCTACATGATCGGACAGACGGTCCACGTCAACGGCGGAAGCTTATCGCCCTAACGGTCGAGGACCAGGTCATGCTCGGCACCGACGGGGACGCTTTCGAGGCCGTCCCCCCTGGAGCACGATCCCGAAAAGTGGAAACCGGTTTTCGGAAAAGCATGCG
>JBDHSU010000144.1:0-9592 GCA_039808325.1 Variibacter sp.
TCACCATCGCCGGGCTGCAGCTCGGCTCGGTCGTCGCCTTCGCCATCATCACCGAGACGGTGTTCCAGTGGCCGGGAATGGGGCTGCTCTTTCTGCAGGCCGTGCAAAACGCCGACATCCCGATCATGGCGGCGTATCTCCTGCTCGTCGCCTTCATCTTCGTCGTGATCAATCTGATCGTCGACCTGCTCTATGCCGTGATCGATCCGCGCATCCGCGTCGAAGCGCGGCCGGCCTGACATGAGCGCGCCGGCCCCTTCCACTCCGCTCGAAGGCGCCGCCGCGGCGCCGCAGCGACAGCGTTGGGCGGCGTTGCGCGACAGCGACATCCTCTATTCGTTTCTGCACTCCAAGGTGACCATCGCCGCCGCCATCGTTACCTTGCTGATCGTCCTCGGCGCCGTCTTCGCGCCCCTCATAGCGCCGCATAATCCGTTCGATCTGCGGGAACTGAGCCTGCTCAATTCCAACCTGCCGCCCGCCTGGATGGCAGAGGGCAACAAGGATTTCCTGCTCGGCACCGACGACCAGGGCCGCGACATCCTCTCGACCATTCTCTACGGGTCGCGCATCTCGCTCTCCGTCGGCATCCTCTCCGTGGCTTTCGCCGCCGTCGTCGGCATCGTGCTCGGCCTCGTCGCCGGCTATCGCGGCGGCGCCGTCGACACCGTGATCATGCGCGTCGCCGATGTGCAGCTCACCTTCCCGGCGATCCTGATCGCGCTGCTGATCGACGGTTCGGTGCGCGCCATGGTCGGCGGCCAGCGCAACGAGGAGATGGTGTTCTGGGTGCTGATCTTCTCCATCGGCCTCTCCTTCTGGGTGCAGTACGCGCGCACCGTGCGCGGCTCGACCATGGTGGAGAAGAGCAAGGATTACGTGCTCGCGGCGCGCCTCATCGGCATCCACCCGATCAAGATCCTGTTCCGCCACGTCCTGCCGAACGTGATCGGCCCGGTGCTGGTCATCGCGACGATCAACCTCGCGCTCGCGGTGATCCTGGAAGCAACGCTGTCGTTCCTCGGTGTCGGCCTGCCGCCGACCCAGCCCTCGCTCGGCACCCTCATCAGCATCGGCAACAACTACCTGTTCTCCGGCGAATGGTGGATCGCGATCTTCCCCGGCATCACGCTCGCGGCGCTGGTGCTGGCGGTCAATCTCGTCGGCGACTGGCTGCGCGACGCACTGAACCCGAAACTGCGATGACCGCCCCCGTCCTCAGCGTGCGCAACCTTCGCGTCGAGTTTCCGACGCGGCGCGGCACGCTGACGGCCGTCGACGACGTCTCCTTCGACATCATGCCGGGCGAGGTCCTTGGCGTCGTCGGTGAGTCCGGCGCCGGGAAGTCGATGACCGGCAATGCCGTCATCGGCCTGCTCGAGCCGCCGGGGCGCATCGCCGGCGGCGAAATCCTTTTGCAAGGCGAGCGCATCGACAACCTCCCCTACGAGGCGATGCGGCGCATCCGCGGCAAGCGCATCGGCATGGTGTTTCAGGACCCGCTCACCAGCCTCGACCCGCTCTATCGCGTCGGCGAGCAACTCGTCGAAACGATCCTGACGCATGGCAAGATGAGCGAGGCGCAGGCGCGCGCCCGCGCGCTCGAACTGCTCAACGAAGTCGGCATTCCCGCTGCCAAGGCGCGCATCGACGCCTATCCGCACCAGTTCTCCGGCGGCATGCGCCAGCGCGTGGTGCTGGCGCTGGCGCTCGCGGCGCGGCCCGAACTGCTGATCGCCGACGAGCCGACCACCGCGCTCGACGTTTCGGTGCAGGCGCAGATCATCGCGCTGATCAAGCGGCTCTGCGCCCAGCACGGCGTCGCCGTGATGCTGATCACCCACGACATGGGCGTGATCGCGGAGACGGCGGACCGCGTCGCCGTGATGTATGCCGGCCGTATCGCCGAGATCGGCCCGGTGCGCGGCGTCGTCAAGTCGCCCTACCATCCGTACACGCGAGGGCTGATGGGGGCGATCCCGAAGCTCGACAGCGAAGCGGACCGGCTGACGCAGATCCCGGGCGCGATGCCGCGCCTCAACGCCATCCCGCGCGGCTGCGCCTTCAATCCGCGCTGCGCCCACGTCTTCGACCGCTGCCGCCTCGAGCGTCCGCAGCTCATCCCGCTCGAACGCTCGGCGGCCGCATGCTGGCTTTACGACAAGGCGTCGCAGCCGGCGGAGGCGGCGTCGTGAGCACCGAACCGCTCGTCATCGTCGAGAATTTGGGGCGCATCTACGACGTCTCGAAACCCTGGCTCAACCGCGTGGTCGAGCGCGCGCCCGTTCAGCTTCTCACCGCCGCCGCGGACATCACCTTCTCCATCGCGCGCACCGAGACATTCGCCCTGGTCGGCGAATCCGGCTCGGGGAAATCGACGGTCGCGAAGATGGTGGTCGGCCTCGTGCCGCCGAGCAGCGGCGGAGTGACGATCGACGGCGTATCCATGACTCATCGCCGGCGTTCGAGCGAGCGTGAACGGCTGCGCCGGCGTATCCAGATGATCTTCCAAGACCCCTACGCCAGCCTCAATCCGCGCTGGCGGGTGGAGAACATCATCGCCGAGCCGCTGCGTGCCTTTTCGGTCGCGCGGAATGTCGAGGAACAGCGCCAACGCGTCGGCGAACTCCTGCGCCTCGTCGGGCTCGATCCCGCCGATGGAGCCAAGTATCCGCACGAGTTCTCGGGCGGCCAGCGCCAGCGCATCGCCATCGCGCGCGCTCTCTCGGCGCAGCCGGAGTTCATCGTCTGCGACGAGCCGACCTCGGCGCTCGATGTATCCGTGCAGGCGCAAATCCTCAACCTGATGCGCGACCTGCAGCGGCAGCTCGGCCTCACCTATCTTTTCATCAGCCACAATCTCGCGGTCGTGCGGCACATGGCGACGCGCATCGGCGTGATGTATCTCGGCCGCCTTGTCGAGGTCTCGCCCGCGCGCGAGCTCTTCCGCGCGCCGCGCCATCCTTACACGCGCATGCTGCTCGACGCCGTACCGGATCTTGATCTCACCGGGCGCGGGCGCAAGGCGGTCGAGGGCGAGATTCCCAATCCGATCACCCCGCCGTCCGGCTGCGCCTTCCATCCGCGCTGTCCGTATGCCTTCGAGCGGTGCCGCGTCGAGCGCCCGGCGCTGCTGCCGTCCGCACCCGCCGTCGTCGCCTGCCACGCCGTCGAGGAAGGACGCATCAAGCCCGGCGCCGGCATTCTCGAAAGCGCGCTCACTCCATAGCGTCGCCGGCGTCGATGCGCAGCGGCTGATAGCCGTCCGCCTCGAGCGCGGCGAAGATCGCGTCGGCATGATCGGCGTCGCGCGTCTCGACCGTCGCATCGAGCTTCGCGCCTTTTGCCGGAACGTCCAGAAACATCCGCTTGTGGTCGACCTCGAGGATGTTGGCGCCGAGCTGGCCGAGCCGCGTCGCGATCTGGCCGAGAATGCCCGGACGGTCCGGAATCGTGAGGCGAAACGAGACGATGCGGCTATCGCGCTGCAATTCGCGCACCATGATGGCGGCGAGAATGCGCGGGTCGATATTGCCGCCGCACAGAACAAGGCCGACTTTATGGCCGCGAAACCGTTCCGGCTGCGCCAGCATCGCCGCGAGCCCGGCCGCGCCGGCGCCTTCGGCGATCGTCTTCTGCCGCGTCAGGAAGACGTTCACCGCCCGTTCGAGATGCGCCTCGTCGACCAGCACGACGTCGGAGACAAGCTCGCGCACGATCGGAAGCGTCAGGCGGCCCACGTTCTTGACCGCGATGCCTTCCGCCAGCGTCGCGCCGCCGATGGTGCGATGGCGGTTGTTGAGCGCGTTCCAGACCGACGGATAGAGCGCCGCCTCGGCGCCGACGATCTCGATATCCTGGTTGGTCGCGCGCGCCGCCGTGGCGATGCCGCTGATCAGGCCGCCGCCGCCGATCGGAACGATCAGCGTATCGAGGTCCGCCTCGTCCTCCAGCATCTCGAGCGCGACCGTGCCCTGACCCGCGATGATCAGCGGATCGTCGTAAGGGTGGACCCAGGTGAGACCTTGCTCGTCGGCGATCGCTTCCGCGCGCGTCTGCGCCTCGCTCAGCGTTTCGCCGTCGAGCACGACGCGGGCGCCGTGCGCTTCGGTCGCGGCGACCTTTACGAAGGGCGTCGTCACCGGCATGACGATGGTCGCCGGGATGCCAAGACGCGCCGCGTGGTAGGCGACGGCCTGGGCGTGGTTGCCGGCCGACATCGCGATCACGCCGCTTTCGCGGTCCGCGTCCTCCAGGGATGCGAGCTTGTTGAGCGCGCCGCGCTCCTTGAAGGAGTTGGTGACCTGTAGGTTTTCGTATTTGACGAACACCTCGGCCTGCGTCAGCTCCGAAAGCCGCGGGGCCGGGAGCATCGGCGTGCGCAGCACGGCGCCTTCGATGGTGCGGCGCGCGCGCTCGATATCGGCAAGCGTGATAGGCACGACCTCTCCCTTGACGAGCCCGGGTTAGACATCCCGCGGCCGAGGCCCGGAGAACCCGAACAGGCCTCCCGGACGCAGCACGAAGATCGCGATCAGAATCGCGTAGACCACGATATCGCGCATCCCGATATCGAAATAGGCCGACCAGAACGCCTCGACCAGGCCGATGACGACGCCGCCGACGAAGGCGCCGGGCACCGAGCCGATGCCGCCGACGACCGCCGCGACCAGCGCCTTGAGGCCGAGCATCGTGCTCATCGCGGCGCTGACATTGCCGTAGTAGACGGCCATGATCCACCCGGCGAGCCCGGCCATCAGTCCGGCGAGCAGGAATGTCCCGGCAAGAACACGGCCGGGCGCAACGCCGAGCAGCGCCGCGGCGAGCGGGTCGTCGGCGAACGCCCGCCAGTTTCGCCCAAAGCGCGAGCGCCGCAGCAGCAGCAGAACCGCGATGGCCGCCCCGAAGGCCGCCAGCGCGATGCCGATCTGCATCGGAGTGACCGTGACGACGAAACGGCCGGCTGCGGTGAGGCCGATCGGCGCGCTGAAAGTGGGCGGGACCCAGTGGTCGCGCACGCCCTGGAACAGGCGCAGACCCTCCTCGATCGTCACTGCCACGGCGACGGTGGCGACGAGGATCGGCTGGCTTCGAGGCGAACGGGCATGCAGCGGCGCGATCACCATAGCGCCGACGACCCAGCTCCACCCGGCGGCCAGGCCGGCCGCGACAACGAGCGCCACCGCGAGCCCCGCCGCCGGATTTTCAAGACTGAAGGCGACGGCCGCGCCGACCCCGCCGATGGCCCCGAAAGCGCCCATGACGGCGATCTGCCCGAAGGCAAGATTGAGGCGGCCGACAAGGCCGTAAATCAGAGCGTAGGCGGTGGCGAGCAGCGCATAAATGGCGGCCAATGGGACGCCGCTGACGACCTGCTGCGCGGCATAGGCGAGGGAAAACGGCCATTGCGGAAGGCCCTGCGTCGCGACCGTGCGCCCGACATCCGTCAAGCCGAACCGCTTGAGGTAGATGAAGCGGGCTTCCCCGAGCGGTCCGGTGTCGGTGTCCACGGCGACGAGGTCGCCGCGATCGGGGTCGAAAGCGCCGCCGGCAAAGCCGCAAACGACATAGTGCGGCCGCGCCTCATCATCGCCCGGCTCGCGCGCCGTGTAGTCGAGGCGCAGGCCCTGCCGGCCGAGCGCCGCCGGCTCCGCGCCGCGCATGGTGATCTGCGTCCCGTCGGGATGCAGCGCCTCCGCCACGGCCCCGCAAAGAAGGCGCTGCTCTGGATCGATGGACCCCATGCAGCCGACGAGCGCGAGCGCAACGATCGTCAGGATGGGAGCGAGCCAACGCATCTTGGGCAGCGTAGAACAGGTTGGGCAGCGTAGAACAGGTTGGGCAGCGTAGAACAGGAACCTGCCGCGTCCATATCGCATTCTCGCGCCTTTTCCGCGATGGCGCCGCGCTCCCCAACGGCACGGCATCGTCCCCCTCTCCGCCGCGGAAAGGGTCGGGGTTAGGGTGACCGCCCTCTCGGCGGCCCTAACCCTTCACCCGCCGCGCTTGCAGCGAACCTTGCGGGCCCCCATGTCTATGCCCGTTTTCAACCGGCATCCGAGGAGGGCGCCATGGCCGAAACCGAAGCAAAGCGCATCGGTGTCTCTTTCGAAGTCAGGCCGCACGCCTACGATCCGGCGACGCAGCCGGAATATTTCGAGGGCGTGCTGTCGCGCCGCGTCATTGCGTTCCTGATCGACGTGTTCGTCATCGGCCTGCCAGTGCTGTTCGCGTCGCTGTTCATCCTTGTTTTCGGCCTGCTGACACTGGGGCTCGGGTGGTTCGCCTTCTGGCTGCTGACGCCCGGCGCCGTGATCTGGGCCATCGTCTACTATGGCTGGACGCTCGGCAGCCCGAAGTCGGCGACGGTCGGGATGCGGGTGATGGACCTCGAAATGCGGACCTGGTACGGCTCCCCGGCCTACTTCGTGCTCGGCGCGGTGCATGCCATCGCCTACTGGATCTCGGTGTCGGCGCTGACCCCGCTCATCCTGCTGGTGCCGTTGTTCAATGCCCGCAAGCGGCTCCTCCACGATATGGTGCTCGGTACGATCGTGGTGAACAACGAGGCCCGCGCGCGGGCGCTGCGTCGACCGCCGCGATAACCTCTGCGTCAAAACGGGCGGCGAGCGCGACCTCGCCGCCCTCGATTTTGCCGCCGAACACGGCTACACCCTGTAGCGAAGGGCGGCCCCGCGAAATCCGTCCGAGGTGAAAGCCGGCGTGACGCAGCACTCGCGCGATACCCCGCAGTTCTACCTGACGGCGCCCTCGCCTTGCCCGTATCTGCCGGGCAAGGAGGAGCGCAAGGTTTTCACGCATCTGGTCGGCGAGCGCGCCGGCGGCCTCAACGACGTCCTCACCCATGGCGGATTCCGCCGCAGCCAGTCGATCGCTTATCGGCCGGCCTGCGAGGGCTGTAAGGCGTGCGTCTCGGTGCGCGTCATCGTGAACGACTTTCGCCCGTCGCGCGGCATGCGGCGCATCCTCGACCGCAATGCCGACATCGTCGGAGAGATGCGCAACGCCACCCCGACCTCGGAGCAATACGCGGTCTTTCGCGCCTATCTCGACAGCCGCCATCGCGACGGCGGCATGGCCGACATGACGGTGCTCGATTACGCGATGATGGTCGAGGACAGCCACGTCGAAACGCGGATCATCGAATACCGCCGCCGCGGGCCTGACACCGGTATCACCGGGCGCGGCACCGGGCCGCTGATCGCCGTCGCGCTGTCCGATATTCTGAGCGACGGCCTTTCCATGGTCTATTCCTTCTACGATCCCACACTCGATGTCCGCTCGCTCGGCACCTTCATGATCCTCGACCATATCGCGCGTGCGCGCGCGCTCGGCCTGCCCTACGTCTATCTAGGTTACTGGGTCTCGGGGTCGCGGAAAATGGAGTACAAGCGCCGTTTCTTGCCGCAGGAGCGCTTGCTCCCCGACAAATGGACACGGTTCGACACATGACCGCCGCCGCTCCCATGCCGGCAGCATCGTCGAACACTCGGCAACACATTCTTTCTCATCCTGGCGACCGGAACGCGAGCGATCACCGTCTCGCTCATCATGGCCGGCGTAACGGCCGATGACCGCCGCCCTGCTAGACCGCCTCGACCGTCACCACGCCCGGTACCGCCTTGATCGCGCCGGCGATCTGCGGGGAGACATTGAAGCGGCCGGGCAGCCGCACCTCGACCTCGGCTTCCGGCAGCAGCACCACCATGCTGACCTCGCCGTCGCCGCTCGCGCTCGGCGCGGCGCGCGCGCCGCCGCCGTTGCGGGCGCCACCGATACGCGCCTGTTGCAGGCGCAGCTTGACGCTCTCGATCGGCGCCGGCGTGCGCACGAATACGCGCAGCCCCTTCTGGACTTTCTCCGCGACGCGATCGAGCGGCTCAGCCGTCTGGATGCGCGAACGCACCTCGTCGCCTTGCGCCTCCGCGGTAAGGAACAGCACGACGGCTTTTCCAGGTTCGAGCGCGTCGCGATATTGCGCTAGTCCCTCGGCGAAGATCACCGCTTCGTAGTGGCCGGACGGGTCGGATAGTCCGATGATGCCCATGCGATTGCCGGTCTTGGTGCGGCGCTCCGCCCGCGAAAGCACCGTCGCGGCGACACGCCCGGCCGTCGCCCCCGCGCGCACTTGCCGCGCAAACTCGGCGTAGGAGGAAACCCGCAGCGATTTCAGCGCCTGGGCATAGTCATCGAGGGGATGGCCTGAGAGGAAGAAGCCGATCGCGTCGTATTCCTTTTGCAGCAGGTCGGCCGGAAGCCACGGCGCGACGGACGGGACCGGTAGCTGCTCGCGCGTCCCGCCGCCGCCGAACAGTTCGCTCTGGCCGATGCTCGTCGCCTCGAAACGGTGCTGCGCGTGGCCAAGCATCGCGTCGACCGCAGCATGGGCGCGCGCGCGGTTCGGTTCCAGCGCGTCGAACGCACCGGCCGCCGCCAGGCTTTCCAGCACGCGCTTGTTGACGGCGCGCGGATTGATGCGGCCGGCGAAATCCGCCAGATCCTGGAACGGCTTGTCGCCGCGCGCCTCGACGATCGTCTCGACCGCTTGCGCCCCAACACCCTTCAACGCCGCGAGGGAATAGCGGATCGCGCCGTTCTCGACATCGAAGGTCGCGCCGGAGTGATTGATGGACGGCGGTTCGACCTTGATGCCGAGCCGGTTCGCCTCGTCGCGGAATTCCGCCAGCTTGTCCGTGTTCTGCATCGACAGCGTCATCGACGCCGCGAGGAACTCGACCGGATGGTTCGCCTTCATGTACGCGGTCTGGTACGTGATGAAAGCGTACGGTGCCGAGTGCGACTTGTTGAAGCCGTACTCGGCGAACTTGGCGCAGGCGTCGAAGATCGCTTCCGCCGTCGCCTTGTCGACGCCGCGCTCGGTCGCGCCGGAGAGGAAGCGGCCGCGCTGCGCGTCCATCTCGGCCTTGATCTTCTTGCCCATCGCGCGGCGCAGGATGTCGGCTTCGGCGAGGCTGTAGCCGGCGAGCTCGCGCGCGATCTGCTGCACCTGCTCCTGATAGGTGATGATGCCGTAGGTCGGCTCGAGATACTGCTTCAAGCGCGGATGCAGGTACTCGACCTTTTCCTGCCCGAGCTTGCGCGCGCAGTAGCTCGGGATGTTCGCCATCGGCCCCGGACGGTAGAGCGCGACCAGCGCGATGATGTCCTCGAAGCGGTCGGGCCGCATGTCGACGAGGGCGCGACGCATGCCCGCACTTTCCACCTGGAACACGCCGACCACTTCGCCGCGCGACAGGATATCGAAAGTCTTGGCGTCATCGAGGGGGACATGCAGCAGATCGATGTCGATGCCGCGCCGCTTCACCAGCTTCACCGCGACGTCGAGCACGGTCAGCGTGGTGAGGCCGAGGAAGTCGAACTTCACGAGCCCCGCCTGCTCCGCCCATTTCATGTTGAACTGGGTGACGGGCATGTCGGATTTCGGGTCGCGATAGAGCGGCACCAGTTCGTGCAGCGGCCGGTCGCCGATGACGATGCCGGCCGCGTGGGTGGATGCGTGGCGATGCAGCCCCTCGAGCTTGACCGCGATATCGAAGGCGCGCGCCACCAC
>JBDHSU010000145.1:0-9589 GCA_039808325.1 Variibacter sp.
GGTGCCGTTCCCGTCCCCCAGCGCGCTCGGGGTGATTTCATGCACCATGAAAGCGTCGCCGGAAAATGGCGCCGCGAGCTTTGCCGCGCGCGCGGCCGAGAAGCCGAAGCGCGAGTAGAACGCCGGATGCCCAAGCACGACGATGACGTCCGCAGACGCGTCGCGCGCGGCCTTGATCGCCGCGCGCACCAGCGTAGAGCCGATGCCTCGGCGCTGCCGCTCGGGCAGGACGGCCATCGGCGCCAAGGCCAGCGCGCTCAGCTTTCGCTTGCCCACCGTCACATCGAGGCGGCTCAGCAGGATGTGTCCGACGATGCGGCCCTCGTCCTCCGCCACCAGCGAGGCGGCGACGAGGCCGTCCGCGCGCAGGCGGTCGACCAGTTCGGATTCGTACGAGCCGCCGAAAGCCCTGTCATTGAGTTGCGCGATGGCTTGGATGTCCGATGGGCGTTCTTCGCGGACATGCACGCGCGCTTCCCCGCCGGTCACGCCGCCTTCTCGCGGTGGCCGAAGATGGCGCTGCCGACGCGCACATGCGTCGCGCCGAACGCGATCGCGGTCGCAAAATCGGCGCTCATGCCCATGGAGAGGGTGGCCAGGCCGTTGCGCTCCGCAATCTTGGCCAGCAGCGCGAAGTGCGGCGCCGGCGCTTCGTCGAAGGGGGGGATGCACATTAGCCCGGTGATCGCGAGGCCGTAGGTGCCGCGGCATTCCTTGATGAAAGCGTCGGCGGCTTGCGGCAGCACGCCTGCCTTCTGCGGCTCGGCGCCGGTGTTGACCTGAGCCAGCAGCGTCGGCGCGCGGCCCTGCTTGTCGATCTCCTTGGCCAGGGCGGCGCACAGGCTCGCGCGGTCGACGGTATGGATCACGTCGAAGAGCGCGACCGCCTCCTTTGCCTTGTTTGATTGCAGCGGCCCGATGAGGTGAAGCGTCGTGCCGGGATAACGCTCGACCAGCGCCGGCCACTTGCCCATCGCCTCCTGCACCCGGTTCTCGCCGAAGACGCGCTGCCCGGCATCGAGCACGGGAACGATCGCATCGGCATCGAACGTCTTGGAGACGGCGACGAGCGTTACCGTCCGCGGGTCGCGCTTGGCGTCGTGGGCGGCGCGGGCGATTTCGGTCTGAACGTCGTGAAGGCGGGAGGCGGCATCGGACATGGCGGGGTTTATAGGCCATGACGAGGCCGCGTGCTACGCGGCACGATGGCCGTCAGCGCGCCGTCGCGAACATCGCGTCGAGCTTGTCATAGCTCTCGGCCGCGCCATGCTCCATGCCGGAAGCGATGACCGCATCGCGCACCTTCTTCGAGGCGTAAAGCACCGTCGCCTGCAAGGTGGTCTTGCCGTCCTTCTCCGTGAGCACCGTCGTCACCTGCGATTCGCCGGGGAAGTCGTCGAAGCTTTCCGTGTGCACCATGCGGTCATAGGGCTGCAGTTCGCGCCAGACGCCGGACATGCCCATCTCCTGCCCCTCGGGGCTGCGCAGCACGAAGCGCCACTTGCCGCCGACCTTGAGATCGACCTCGCATTGCGACAGCGACCAGCCGCGCGGGCCGAACCAGCGCTTGAGCAGTTCCGGCTTGGTGAAGGCGTCGAACACCATCTGGCGCGGCGCGTCGAACACGCGGGTGAGCATAACTTCCTGGTCGCTCGGGGTCGTGACCTTAAGAGTGCCGGTGTTCTGCATCGGAACGCTCCTTACGCGGTGCTTTCGGGGTTTGACGTTTCGGCCTTCATCTCGTCCAGCAGCGCGTCGAGACGCTGGAAGCGCGCCTCCCAGAACTGCCGGTAATTCTCGAGCCATGCGTTCGCCTCGGCGAGGCGCTCTGCCTCCAGCCGGCAGGGGCGGCGTTGCTTGTCGCGGCCGCGCGAAATCAGCCCGGCGCGTTCCAGCACCTTGAGGTGCTTGGAAATCGCCGGCTGCGAAATCTGAAAAGGCTTGGCGAGCTCGAGCACCGAGGCTTCCCCGTGCGCTAGGCGCGCCAGGATCGCCCGCCGGGTGGGATCGGCGAGGGCAATGAAGGTGGTGTCGAGGGCGGCGCTGGTGACCATAAATATCCTATCAGTTATATAACTGATAAGTTATAATGCGAGGCCATGTCAAGCGGATACGGACCGGCGCCTTGCGATGGCGTGCTAACCATTGACCGGCATTGCAGAAAATGGCCTAGTCCGGCCGCCTTGGCGGCGCAGGTGGCGCGGCCGAAAACTTGTTTTGAAAGCCCGATGAGCACCGAACGTTACAACGCGCGCGAGGCCGAAGCGCGCTGGCAGAAGATTTGGGACGAGCGTGGCATCTTCGCGTCGAAAAACGACGATCCGCGCTCACGCTATTACGTGCTCGAGATGTTCCCGTACCCCTCGGGCCGCATCCATATGGGCCATGTGCGCAATTACACGATGGGCGACGTGGTGGCGCGCACCAAGCGGGCGATGGGCTTCAACGTGCTGCACCCGATGGGCTGGGACGCCTTCGGCATGCCGGCCGAGAACGCCGCGATGGAGCGCAAGGTCCACCCGAAGGCGTGGACCTACCAGAACATCGCGGCGATGAAGGCCCAGCTCAAGTCGATGGGGCTCTCGCTCGACTGGGCGCGCGAGCTCGCGACATGCGACCCGGCCTATTACAAGCACCAGCAGAAGATGTTCCTCGACTTCCTCAAAGGAGGGTTGGTCGAGCGCAAGAGCTCGAAGGTGAATTGGGACCCGGTCGACAACACCGTGCTCGCCAACGAGCAGGTGATCGATGGGCGCGGCTGGCGCTCGGGCGCGCTGGTCGAGCAGCGCGAGCTTACCCAGTGGTTCTTCAAGATCACGGCCTATGCGCAGGAACTGCTCGACGCGATCGACACGCTCGAGCGCTGGCCGGAAAAGGTGCGCACGATGCAGCGCAACTGGATCGGCCGCTCGGAAGGCTTGCTGATCCGCTTCGCGCTCGATCCGCAAACCGTGAAGAATGGTGAGAGCGAACTGGAGATCTTCACGACGCGCCCCGACACGCTGTTCGGCGCAAAGTTCATGGCGGTGGCGCCCGACCATCCGCTGGCCGCCGCGGCGGCCAAGAAGGACGCGAAGCTCGCGGCCTTCATCGAAGAGTGCAAGCGGCGCGGCACCTCGGCGGAAGAGATCGAGACCGCGGAGAAGATGGGCTACGACACCGGCATCCGCGCGGTGCATCCCTTCGACCCGTCGTGGACGCTGCCGGTCTATGTCGCGAACTTCATCCTGATGGACTACGGCACCGGCGCCATTTTCGGCTGCCCGGCGCACGACCAGCGCGACCTCGATTTCGTCAATAAATACGGGCTCGGCAACACGCCGGTGGTGTGTCCACCGGATGTCGATCCGCAGTCGTTCGTCGTCACCGACACGGCCTATGTCGGCGACGGGCGCATGGTCAATTCGCGTTTCCTCGACGGCATGACGATCGCGCAGGCGAAGGAAGAGGTCGCGAAGCGCCTCGAGAAGGAAAAGCGCGGCAACCACCCGGTCGGCGAGCGCAAGGTGAACTTCCGCCTGCGCGACTGGGGCATTTCGCGCCAGCGCTACTGGGGCTGCCCGATCCCCATCATCCATTGCCACGTTTGCGGCGTGGTGCCGGTGCCGGACGCGGACCTGCCGGTAAAGCTGCCGGACGACGTCACTTTCGACAAGCCCGGCAATCCGCTCGACCGGCATCCGACCTGGAAGCACGTGAAGTGTCCGCGCTGCGGCAAGGATGCGCGGCGCGAGACCGACACGATGGACACCTTCGTCGATTCGTCGTGGTACTTCGCCCGCTTCACCGATCCGCAGCTCGCGACGGCGCCGACCGACAAGGCGATCGCCGACGCGTGGCTGCCGGTCGATCAATATATCGGCGGCATCGAGCACGCGATTCTGCATCTTCTGTATTCGCGCTTCTTCACCCGCGCGATGAAGAAGGCCGGGCATCTCGGCCTGGACGAGCCTTTCGCCGGCCTGTTCACGCAAGGCATGGTGGTGCACGAGACCTACCGCAAGGCGGACGGTACGTTCGCCGCTCCGGCGGAGATCGAAATCGACGGCGCGGAGGACGCGCGCCGTGCCAAGCTCATCGCGACCGGCGAGCCGATCGAGATCGGTCCGATCGAGAAGATGTCGAAGTCGAAGCGCAATACGGTCGACCCCGACGACATCATCGCCACCTACGGGGCCGACACCGCGCGCTGGTTCATGCTGTCCGATTCGCCGCCGGAACGCGATGTGAACTGGACCGAGAAGGGCGTGCAGGGGGCCTGGCGGTTCACGCAGCGGCTGTGGCGGGTGATCGGCGAGGCGACGGAAATCGCGAAGATCGCGCCCGCGGCGAAGCCGCAAGCGTTCGGGCCGCCGGCCCTCACCCTGCGCAAGGCCGCCCACGGGGCGCTCGCCAAGGTGACGGACGCCGTCGACAAGCTGCATTTCAACGTCGCCGTCGCTCATATCTACGAGTTCACCAGCGTGCTGCAGGGCGCGCTCAATGACGCGAAGGCCACAGCCGGGGGGAAAGCCGGCGGCAGCGGCGATATCGCCTGGGCAGTGCGCGAGGCTGCGGATATACTCGTCACCCTGTTCAACCCGATGATGCCCCACCTGGCCGAGGAGTGCTGGGCGGCATTGGGCCACAAGACGTTGGTCGCGGAGGCGCCGTGGCCGGCGGTCGAGGGCGCGCTGCTGATCGAGGATGTGATCGTGCTGCCGGTGCAGGTGAACGGAAAGAAGCGGGCCGACGTGACGGTGCCGCGCGATGCCGCCGCCGGCGTGGTCGAGGCGGCCGCGCTGGCGCTCGAGCCGGTGCAGCGCGCGCTCGGCGGCAAACCGCCGAAGAAGGTGATCGTCGTGCCGCAGAGGATCGTGAATGTCGTCGCTTGAACGTCGCCAAGCTCCACGCCTGTTGCGTGCCGCCGCCGCGATCGGGCTGGCCGCGCTGCTCGCCGGCTGCTTCCAGCCGCTCTACGGCGAGCGCTCGCTGACCGGTGGCCCGGGCGTGCGCGAAGCGATGGCGCGCGTCGATGTGGCGCAGATCGACGCAACGCCGGGCACGCCGCTGTCGCGGTCGGCGGTGGAATTGCGCAACGAGTTGCTGTTCGGTCTCACGGGCGGTTCCGGCTCGCTGCCGCCGACGCATCGGCTCGACATCAGTCTGCAAAGCTCTGTCGGCTCGATCATCGTCGATCCCTCCACGGCGCGCCCGGAATACGAGATCGTCGGGCTCACCGCGGTCTACAAACTGACGGAAAAGTCGACCGGAAAGGTCGTGTTCAATTCCGTCGCGCGGGCTTCCGTCTCCTACAACATTCCCGGACAGCAGCAGCGTCTCTCGACCCTCGTCGGTCGGCAAGAGGGCTTGGCGCGCGCGACAAAAGTCCTGGCAGACCAAATCAAGACGCGCATCGCCTCGTTCATGAGCGCGGGAACCTAGGCGGATGCGTCTTGTCCCTCTCGGTGGGGATGAAGAACGATGACCGCGCTTAAAGCCAACGAGGTCGACGGTTTCGTCGCCCGTCCCGATCCCGCGCGTCCCATTGTCCTCGTCTTCGGTCCCGATGCCGGCGCGGTGAGTGAACGCGCGGACGCGTTGATCCGCGCCAGCGTGGAGGATCCGAACGATCCCTTCGCGATGACGCGCATGGCGGGGGACGACCTCGCCGCGGACCCGGCCAAGCTCGCGGATGTCGCACTCACCGTGCCGCTGTTCGGCGGCCGCCGCGCGGTGCATATACGCACGGGCGCCCGCAGTATCGCCGCCGCGATCGAGCCGCTGCTTGGCCTCGATCTCACGGACTGCCGCATCATCGTCGAAGCTGGCGACCTCAAGCGCAACGCGCCGCTGCGCGCCATGATCGAGCGTGCGAAAACGGCCGTGGCGCTGCCGTGCTACGCCGACGACGAGCGTTCGCTCGCGCGCCTGATCGACACGGAAATGAAGGCGGCGGGGTTGACGATCACGTCCGAGGCGCGCGCGGCGCTGATCCCGCTGCTCGGCGGGGATCGGCGGGCCTCGCGCGGCGAGATCGCGAAGCTCGCGACCTATGCGCAGGGCAAGCAGCGCGTCGAGATCGACGACGTGATGGCGGTGATCGCCGACGCTTCCGCCCTGGCGCTCGACGCCATCGTCGATGCGGCTTTCGCCGGCAAGCCGAAGGACCTGGAGACGCAGTTCGCGCGCGCGCTCTCGGGCGGCACGTCGCCCGGCACGATCGTGTTCGCGGCGCTGCGCCATGCCGCCAATCTGCACAAGGCGAAGCTCGAGGGCGAGGGCAATGCGTCGGCGGAGCTGCGCGCGATGCGCGCCCACTTCAAGCGCGAGGCCGATATCGCGGCGGCGCTGCGGGCGTGGAGCGCGCCGCGCCTCGCCGGCGCGATCGAGACCCTCGGAACGCTGCAATTGCAATCGCGCGCGCAAGCGGCATTGGCCGCGACGCTCACGCACCGCACGCTCCTCCAGTTCGCCATGCAGGCGAGGGGGCGATGAGGGTCGCTTCGCTGAACTCGTAGCCCGCATCGAGCGCAGCGAAATGCGGGGTATCGTATCCGCCTTGTCACCCGGATTTCGCTTTGTTCGATCCGGGCATTCGGGCGTGGCGGCGAAAATGTGTGTTTGCGCGCCGCGTTCCCTCGCCTATAACGCGGCGGAAATTTCCGCCACAAAGGCTGAAAATTCCTCCTCTATCCTCTCATCGAACGGACTGCTGCGATGGCCGCTGGCGACAAGAAAAAGGGCGACGTGAAGAAAGTGGTGCTCGCCTATTCCGGCGGGCTCGACACGTCGATCATCCTGAAATGGCTGCAGACGACCTACGGCTGCGAGGTCGTCACCTTCACCGCCGATCTCGGCCAGGGCGAGGAACTCGGTCCCGCGCGAGACAAGGCGATCCTGCTCGGCATCAAGCCGGAGAACATCTTCATCGAGGACCTGCGCGAGGAATTCGTGCGCGACTACGTGTTCCCGATGTTCCGCGCCAACACGGTCTATGAGGGACAATATCTTCTCGGCACCTCGATCGCGCGGCCGCTGATCGGCAAGAAGCAGATCGAGATCGCGGAGAAGGTCGGCGCCGACGCGGTGTGTCACGGCGCGACCGGCAAGGGCAATGACCAGGTGCGCTTCGAGCTCACCTACTACGCGCTGAAGCCGGACGTGACGGTGATCGCGCCGTGGCGCGAATGGGACCTCACCTCGCGCACGCGGCTGATCGAGTTCGCCGAACAGCACCAGATCCCGATCGCGAAGGACAAGCGCGGCGAGGCGCCGTTCTCGGTCGACGCGAACCTTCTGCACGCCTCGTCCGAGGGCAAGGTGCTGGAAGATCCGTCGCAGGAAGTGCCTGATTACGTCTACTCGCGCACCGGCGATCCGGAATCGGCGCCCGACAAGCCGCAGGTGATCGCGGTCGAATTCACGCGCGGCGACGCGACCGCCATCGACGGCAAGAAGCTCTCGCCGGCGGCGCTGCTTACCAGACTCAACGAACTCGGCAAGCTGCACGGCATCGGCCGGCTCGATCTCGTCGAGAACCGTTATGTCGGCATGAAGTCGCGCGGCATGTACGAGACGCCGGGCGGCACGATCCTGCTCGCGGCGCATCGCGGCATCGAATCGATCACGCTCGATCGCGGCGCGGCGCACCTCAAGGACGAGCTGATGCCGCGCTACGCGGAGCTCATCTACAACGGCTTCTGGTTTTCTCCCGAGCGCGAGATGCTGCAGGCCGCGATCGACCAAAGCCAGGAGTTCGTCACCGGCACGGTGCGGCTGAAGCTCTACAAGGGCGGCGTCCACGTCATCGGCCGCGAGAGCCCGTATTCGCTGTACGACCAGGAACTCGTGACGTTCGAGGAAGGCGCCGTCGCCTACGACCATCGCGACGCGGAAGGCTTCATCAAACTCAACGCCCTGCGGCTTCGCACGCTCGGCCAGCGCAAGCGGCGGATGAAGGGGTAGGCTTTCGCGGAGTGCCCGCGAAAGCGGGCATCAAGCAATCCCTGCGCAGAATAGGTTTCGCGAGGCTGCGGCGTACCGGGTCCCCCCCTCGCGTGGACGACACATCGAGAGTGTCGAACTCTCAAAACAAAAAGGCGCGGCTTTCAGGCCGCGCCTTTTCCGTTTGATGGCGGGTGGTCCTACTTCGCTTGCGCCTGATCGCCGTTGAGCAGCGGCGTGATGCGGCGCACGGTGACGCGGCGGTTCTGGCGCTCGGGTCCGTCGGTGTTGACCTTCAGATATTGCTCGCCGTAGCCCTGCGTCGTCAGGTTCTCCGCCGGGATCTGGAAGCGCTCGGTGAGCGCGACCGCGACCGATTCCGCGCGGCGGTCCGACAGCGACATGTTGTCGACGTCGTTGCCGACGGCGTCGGTGTGGCCCTCGATCAGGAACATCTCCGCCGGGTTGGCGTCGAGCGCCCGCTTCAAGCCGTCGGCGATCACCGCCAGCTTGTCGATCTGGTCGGGCATGATCTCCCACGAACCGGTGTCGAAGTTGATGGTGTCGAGGTCGACCCGCGGCATCAGCTCGCGAACGGTCTGATTGTAGCGGATCTGGTCGAGCGTATAGCGACGCTCGATACGCTGCACCGGCGGCGCCATCAGCGTGTCGTAGATGATGGCTGGCGTCGCGGCCGCGGCCTCGACGATGTAACGCTCGCGCGGAATGCGAACCACGGGCGGCGGCAAGTCGACATAGTAGTCGTCGGCATAGCCAGGGTCGTAGCGGTTGTCGATCAGGATGATCTCTCGCCCATCCGGGAAGCGGCGTATACGGCGCAACAAGCGGCCGTCGTCGTCGAGCACGTTGATGATGCGCACGCCGCCGGGCCGTTCGATGATCGTTATGTTGTCGCGGCCCTGCCGTTCGACGCGCACGTCGCGCGCGTCATAGCGGAATCGATCGATTTCGTTATGGCGCACGATGAAGCGGCCGTTGGCGTCGCGGATGATGGTGCGATCCGGTTCGCGGATATAGGTGCGGCCGTCTTCCACCACCTCGCGGCGATGGTCGCGCAGCGCGTTGATGCCGAGGACGGCGCCGGCGCCCGCGGCGATGCCGACCACGGCGGGCGCGATGCCGCCATTGCGGGCCCGCGGCGGCGGCAGCGGCCGGCGCGCGGCTTCCGGAATCGGCTGGTTCGGTGCGAACGTTCCCGGCCGCGCCAGGTTCGGATTGAAGCGCGAGGGCCGGCCGGCGCTGTCCGGTCCGCCCGGTCGGCCGGGCGTGGCCTGGCCGGGGCGCGGCGCCTGTCCCGGCGCGGGCGCTATGCCGGGCGTGACCGACGTTCCGGGCGCGGGGGCGCCCGGGCGGCGCGCGTCGGAGGGCGGTGCGCCGGGGCGTAGCCCTTGCGCCGGCGCTTGTCCTGGCGCTTGTCCTGGCACGGTCGCGCCGGGATGCGCCCCGCCGGGGGCCGGCGGTGTGCCGGGCCTTTGAGCGGCGGGTGGCGCCGGCGGCGTGGCGCCGGGACGAGCCGAATCGGGTCCAGGGTGCGCGCCGCCCGGCGTTCCGTGCGCGGCCGGCGGCGTGCCCGGCCGTGCGGGTGGGGTTTGCGCGTTGGGGGCCGGTGTGCCGGGACGCGCCGCGGGGGGCGTTCGGTCGT
>JBDHSU010000146.1:0-9542 GCA_039808325.1 Variibacter sp.
AGGAAAAGCTCGCATTCCTTGTGAGCAGATCGCGAAACGTCAACTGCTTGATGACCTTCAAGTGCGCCCGTGTTATGGCGATGGCGTCGGTGCTGCGCGAAGTATCCTCCAGCGCTGCGATTTCGCCAAAAACGTCCCCGGCGACGGCATGCGAGAACGAAATCTCTCGCCCTTCGGTGGACAATACCGAGAAGCGAATCCTGCCTTCGATGACGAGGTAGATATCCTTGCTGGAGTCGCCTCGCGAGAACAGCATTTGGCCGCGCTCCAGGCGGACGTCGAACATCGCGGCGGCGAGCGACGCCCTTTCTCCCGGCGTTAAGGTGGCGAATAGAGGGGAACGTTCAAGAGAGTTTGCAACGGAAACGGTTTCGATCATGGCGGGCTCGGAACGTTGGGATTGAGGCGGCAGGATTTGCGTCGTGAACGTCGCGGGCACCGGTCCGGTCGAACGCCGCCGCGCTTGCCCTTCCTGCCTCCCTGCTTGTGACTGCGGTGCGTTGTGCGACCCAAAATCCTCTTTCCTGTCCCGCGCGGGACTTCGCTCTCCGCAAAACTCCTCTAGGTAGGGGCCAGCCGCAAGACGGTGCCCGGTCCCCTCGAGAGGAAGTCCGCAATGGAAACGACGCTCCCGCTGGCCGCGCACGGACGGCCCGGCATCGCGGCAATGATCGGCGTAGCCACGCACGTCGAATCTTCCGGCAGCCCGGCGACCTCCTTGTCGTTGAGCATATTTCACCGGTTTTCGGTTGGCATCGTACTTCTCGACCGCTGCGCCAAAGTTGTCTTTTCCAACGCGGCGGCGCAAGCAATGGCCCGGGGGAGCGGCCCCGTGCGCCTTCAGGGTAGGTTAAGGGCGCAATGCTCGGTCGACGATCGGCACCTCTCCGAATTGGTTCGAGCCGTCGCTGGCGGAGCGCCCGCTCGCGCGATGAGCCTATCATGTTCCGGTGAGAGACGATCCGCGATGTTGATCGCAACGGCGCTGACGTCTCGCACGCCGGCAGGCGCGCTCGGAGAGGGCGATGCGGCGACGATGCTGCTGATGATCTACAATCCGAACGACGTTGCGGATGTCTCCATGGCGTGGATGACGGAAGGCTTTGGGCTGACCTCGGCCGAGATCCGGGTGGCGATGGAGATGTCTTCAGGTCACTCCGTTTCGGAAGCGGCCCACAAGCTCAAAGTATCGTCGAATACGATTAAAACGCACCTCAGCCGCATCTATGGAAAGATCGGCATCAACCGGCAAGCCGAACTATCGCGATGGATGACGATAATGGGCCTGGTCCTCGGGAGCCCTCGACTCCACGGTTGATTGGTGGAGTGAGCGCCATAGGGCGAAATGATGGATGCGCATCCGGCATGGCGCCGCCGGCATTTGCTCAAAGCGGACGCGTTGTGAAGCCGGAATTTTCGTCGTTATATTGCCTGGCAATGACGCCACAACGGCGCCGCTGTGGCGACTTCGTCTCGCTATCCTGGCCTGTTTCGTGCCGAGTGCAGGCTGAGGACGCCACCGTCTGCGACGCTCCGTCAGGGGTTTCTTCCGGCTCAGCCGAGGGGGCATCGTGAGGTCGAACGGGCGAGCCAAGAAACCGAAAGCCTCGCTCCCGCGCGCCGCGCCGGAACGCCCGGCGCCGGATGCGCCGGACAATATCCCGGTCGGGAGAGCAAGTGCCTGGTTCCTCGGCCCGAAAGCGGAGAACCAGCAGCTTTTCAGCCGATTGATCGCGGAGGCGATCGAGGAGCACTGCCGTTATCGCCGCAGTTTCCATCCGGAGGACCCCGCGGTCATCGACGAAGCCGTCAAATGGTCCGCCCCGTATCAGCGGGGCGTCGCCAAGCTCGAGCGGGAAGCGCAAAGCCTGTTCAAGGCTCTGCGAAAATCGGCACCGATCTTCAGCATGCGCCATCATGGCCACATGCTGTGGGATCAGGCCATGCCTGCCATGGTCGGCTATTTCGCCGCGATGCTTTACAATCAAAACAATGTCGCGGCTGAAGCCTCTCCACTCACGACCGATCTGGAGATTCAGGTCGGGCGTCAGCTTTGCGACATGCTGGGTTTCCGGCCCGACGGCAAAAATAGCGTTGAGCCGTGGGGGCATATCACTTGCGGCGGCTCCGTCGCCAATATCGAAGCGCTATGGTGCGCGCGCAATGCGAAGTACTACGCGATCGCGGTGCGTGAGGCTTTATGCGTCGACCCGAGCCTGAAGCGCGCCGAGGGCCTCCCGGTCAACCTTCCCACCGGCCGTAGGATGCCCCTGCTCAGCCTCGATGCATGGCAGTTGCTCAATCTGTCGGTCGACGAGGTCGTTGCACTACCCTACCGCATCAACGACGAATACGGGGTTGCGCTCAAAACCGTGCATAAAGCGGTGAGCCCGCACACCGTTCAGACGCTCGGGCTCGTTGCGTTTTGCCAGCGCTTCCTGGCCGACATTCCGGAGCAGCCCGTCATCCTCGTGCCCGCCACACGGCACTATTCATGGGACAAGGCCGGAACGCTGCTCGGCCTTGGGCGGAACAGCGTCGTCAAGGTCCCGATTGACCTGGATGCCCGTATGGATGCCGCGGCGCTTGAGACGACACTGCTCGAATGCCTCAAGGCGCGTCGCCCGGTCCTTGCTGTCGTGGCCGTCGTTGGCAGCACACAAGAGGGCGCCGTCGATCCCTTGGAGGAGATCGTCGCGTGCCGCGACAGGCTGCGCGAGCAGGGTCTGGAGTTTGCCATCCATTGCGATGCAGCCTGGGGCGGTTACTTCCGAAGCATGCTGAGCGATGTCGACTTCGCTCCCGTACATCCGCTGAGCGACCACGTGCAGAACAGCTCGGCGTTCTGGGTCGGAGCGACTCGATCACGGTCGATCCGCATAAGGCCGGTTATGTCCCTTACCCCGCCGGGGCTTTATGCTACCGCAACTCCAGGCAGCGCGACCTGATTTCGCTCGGCGCGCCTGTGATCTTTCATGGCGAAACCGAGCCGACCGTCGGCATCTACGGCATCGAGGGCTCGAAGCCCGGCGCGGCTGCCGCGGCCGTCTATCTCGCCCACCGGGTCATTCCGCAGAACCCGGAAGGCTACGGCAATATCCTCGGGCAGTGCGTGTGGACCTCGAAGCGGCTCTACTGCCGTCTGCGAACGATGTATCCGGCCGGGGCCAACGATTCGGCGCGCCTGCGGGTCAATCTTCTGCAAAGGCTGCCAGCGGAGCGGGCCGGAAAAAGCGCCGCCGAGGTCGCGGCGGAAGTCGAGCAGCTTCGCGCGCTCGTTCCGATGAGCGACGGAGCTCTCTACGACCTGCTGAACAAGGATCCCGAGGCGCGCAGGCTGTTCAGCGCCGTCGGCTCCGACCAGGTCATCCTCGCCTATTCGTTCAACTTCAGAGACCGAGCGACCGGCGATTGGAACCGATCCGTGAGGCGATACAATGAGCTCAACAAAAGGGTCTTCGAGATATGCAGCATCTCGCAGCCGGCGCCGGAAACGCCGGCGCCGGAGCTGATCCTCACGGCATCGGCGTTCAGCCTCGAGGGCTACGGCGCCGAATTCGTCGACGACTATTGCAGGCGTGCCGGCCTTCACAACACCCATCGCGAGGAGGTCCGCTACCTCATCTCGACAACGATGAATCCATGGTCGACCGACAGCTACGACGGCGTGACGGGTGCGAGAACCGATTTTCTCGAGACTTTCGTCGATGCCCTCGAGCGCGCCATTGAGCAGGCCTTGATGGATTTGAAATATTGACTGGATCAAAGGGGAGCACGCGATGCCGTTCGGACCGTTGGTGAGCTCAGATGAGCACGACGCACAACAGAGCTGCGGATGTCATCACGCACCTGCCCCGGCGCATGGCTCGCTTAGAACACGCCCGATCAATGAACCGCATAGACATGCCTTCGTGCTCGTAGGCGACAAGACGCTCTTTATCGTTCACATGACTCAGCACTGGTATGAGGAACATCGCTATCAGTTCATCTTGGAAGTGATGCTTCCGCCCGAGGAAACGGCGAGATATCAAGCCGATCGCAAGAACCATCCCGAGCAAAGCTATTTCCTTGCCAATCTGCCACGCGACGTTTTTACGCTGCCGAGCCTACAAGCGGGCGAGCGGCGGGAATTCAGATGCGAAATCTTTCGCGGCATTCCGGCCGCTAGCGGGTCTCGCTATACGGCATGGCCGTGGGACGAGAACTTCCCACGATTCATCCAAGAGGTCGTGGTGACTGCCAGGCGAACAGTCCACTACCGTCCATTCTCCGACAGAATGCATCATCCAACCACGCTGACATACCTCCTCTTCGGCGTTGGCGATGAGGCGCACATGACCAATTGGCAGACAAAGGAGCCCGACTTTGACCACGTCGTGAGCCTTCAGGCGGCGCCGTCCTGGCTGCCGCCAGACCAACTGAAGGCCGGTGTCATCGTCGATATTCCCGGGCAGGAAACTTCGACTGCGCTGTGGCCGCTGGCGCGCTGCAAGAACCCGTGGCCAAACGAGGTCGATCAGTATGTGCGCTATCGCGGCGAGGAGGACGAGCGGCTGATCAAAATCGGTAAAACCGCATGGTTCTCGCTGAAGATCGTCAACAGCGCCAATCCGTGCCCTGATGGCGGCGAGCAAGTGCCGGCGGGCTCCTAGCTCCGGAGACATCATGCGGCCAATATCGGATTCGTCCTCGTCCTCCCATGACGATGCAGACAACGTATGGATTGGCATCTTCCGTGACGGAAGCCACGAACTCAATCAAATGCGCAAGCGCTTCCTCGCACGGCCCGCACCTCCGCGCTGCAGACTCTGCTATGCCCCCTTCGCGGGCGACGGCCCCCTGCAAGGTCATGCGCCGAACGTCAGAAACCCGCGCTTCTGCAATTCTTGTGATGGCTACATTAGTAACAGGCCAAATGGTGGCGCGTTCGTCGAGCTCTCCTTGTTTTACGCCGACATTCGTGGCTCTGTTGCGTTGGCGGAAGGAAAGTCGGGCGCTGAGATCAGCAAGTACAAAGACATCTTCTATCATGCAGTGACACGAGCTCTTGTCGATACGGAAGGTTTCGTTCTCGAGTTGAGAGGCGATTGCGTCATCGGTGCCTACCCTCCAGGCTTCTGCGGTAAGGACCATGCCGCCAAGGCGATCGAGGCTGCACAGCGTGTATTGAGCGATAATCCTCGCATGCTTGATGGATCCCGCCTCCCGATCGGGTTCGGCATTCAGACGGGTGAGATGTTCGTTCATATGGTGACGGGTGCCGAGGGCACCATTCAGGAGATCCTTATGGAAGGTGATACAACGAACGTGGCGCAGCGTCTTTGCGGGCAAGCTAAGGCCGGAGAAGTGTTGATTGGCGATGCTGCTTATCAAGCCGCTGAGATTGCGCGCGTCCATGAACTTTCGTTGGATCGGGCGGAACGGCGTGAAGTTCAGATTGCGGGTCGTAGCCAGCCCGTTGCGGCGTGGGTTTGGCGAAACGCGCCGACGGACACCGTGTAGGGCTTGATTTAACGGCGTTGAATGAGACTCGCCGCTCTTCTTATTGTTTGTGCATGATCTTTTCCGAAAGCCTGTTCCCACTTTTGGGAGCCATGCTCTAGCCGCACCTCCATCAAGGCCTCGGCCCGATAATCATCTCTTCCGGCGATGAACGGATCGTAAGTCGGCGGCAACACCATCGGAATGCCGCGCCGATCTGGGCATCATCAAAGAACAGTGCTGCCGCCGAGGACGCCCCCGGCAGAATCTTGCATACGATTTTTCGCCGCTCATTCGATCGGGTGACGCGTTTCCTTCGCCCGTGTGTTCCCCTTCGTGCACACCTTCCTGGAAGTCCGCGGGCTTTGGCCGTCGACCGGGAGCGCCAGTTTTGATGTCGCCGGACCCAAGGCTTTCAGGGTAACGACCGGAGGACAGTTCGATGTTAATGGCGGACCTGACATTCTATTTCTTCGCCTTGGGTAACGGGCTCCGAATTGTCGCTTACGTGCCGCAGCTCGTTCGCCTCTTCCGTGCTGCAGACGGTGCGCAAGCCGTTTCTTGCGTGACTTGGTCTCTGTTCGCGGCCGCCAATCTCTCAACCGTACTATACGCGGCAATCGCGCTGCGTGATCCGCACGTGACGATCATGTTCTTAATCAATGGCGCGTTCTGCCTTGCGATCGTCATCGTGACCTTCGCGAAGCGACAGCGATGCAGAGGCGTATCCATCCACACACACCCGGTCGCTGTCGATCGGCATGTCGGGCGTTTGGCCCGTTATCAACCTGATGGGGAAGCTTGGGAGGAAGCCCTGTGGGGCGCCTCTTCAAGGGAGGAGCCGATATCGACGGGCACTTCGCGACACCACGGTGGCAACATGCGTTAATCAATAGAAGGGAGGACGAAATGGTAGCGAACGACTTCATCGGCTATCTCGCATGCGCGCTCGTTTTTCTCACATTCTATCAGAAAAGCATGATGCTTCTGCGAATCACCGCCGTGTTGAGCAACGTCATTTTCATCGCGTATGCAGCACGTATGGGCCTTCTACCCATCTTGCTTCTTCATGCACTATTACTGCCGACCAACTTAGCAAGGCTCTTTGCTCTCATGTGGCACCGGCCGCGTCGTCCACCTCAAAGCGGGTTGATTATCTAATCAGCGTCAAGTCGGAAGGCAGCCGCATATAGAGCCATGCGACTGGAGAAGAAGTTCTTGGACGAGCCGCCTCAGCTGATCCCTCGCCGAATTCGGTAAGCGGATCGATCTGTGCGATACGTGACGTCTCATTTATCAGCGTAGCTAACGCAGATAATGCGTCGCGTCGGATCGTGCCCGAGCCCAAATGCTGGGAACGCGACCGAGGCGCAGATCGACTTCAAATGTCGCGGGGGCACAGTGATGATCAGGCGCGAAATCTCCCCGCGCATGACCCGTGTGAGGGCGTAACAAATCGCCTCCAGGTGCCAATTTGGCGCGAATGTGCTGCCTGGACACACGATGGGGAATATTGATTGTAGAAACGCATAGAGATCTTGTCGTCGAATTCCGTCGGCAACTCGTTGAATTTCTTCGGCGGTGGTCATATCACGACCTCTGCTTGCGATTTCCGACGTGAAAGTCTTCAAAGAATTCGGCGCCTTGCCGTTCGATGAAGTCCGAGATGATCGCCAGATCGTCCTCGACAACGGGTTGGGATTCCGTTTCCGGGCTCTCGAGCGCGAAAATAGATTCCTTGCCTACGACCGCGATCAAATTCTGCATAGCTTTTGGTTCGCCGCGAACTGCTGCATTCCAGAGTCGTCGAAACAGCGCCTCGCGTGCGGGCATTTTGATGTCGCGAGTCCCTTGACGGACATTTACCGGAGCATCCAGAACGTCTTGCAGCACCTTTGCAAAATTCTTGCGCCCCTTTGGTCGCCCGCGAGTGTTGCCGGAGTGCCCCTTTTTAAATTGGTGACGGGCCGGGGGCTTCCCATACCCAACGTTGTACTTTGACTCGCCAGTATTTCCCGACGTTGATTTCTTGATGCGCTTCATTGGCGACCTCGCCGGCGCGCATGGCCTTGCGAGCTGCGGTGTGCCGCAGGCTCCTCGGCAAGTTCGTCAAAACATCTGCCGGATGCCGCATGGATCGCATCGCGTCGCGCAAAATTCTGCCAACGCCGAATCGCGCTATCGACGTAGGCGGGGTCGAGGTCGAGCGCATACGCTGTCCGCCCGACTCGCTCGGCGGCCATGAGCGTTGTGCCAGAGCCGAGAAACGTATCGAGGACGATGTCTCCGCGCCGCGTGCAGTCCTTAAGAGCGTCGGCGACCAGAGCGATAGGTTTCGCAGTGGGGTGCGCTTTCAACTCATCCATTCGACCGGCGCGAAATGAGTTCACGCCAGCGTAGTTCCAGACGTTCGAACGGTTTCGGCCGTGTCGGCCGAGTTGGATATTATTGAGATGGGGCGCGGAGCCGGCTCGGAATATCGCGATCAGCTCATGTTGGCTTCGATAGAACGCGCCTTGGCCAGCATTTGATTTGACCCATACCGCGACGTTCAAGAGAGGGCTATAGACCTCTCGCCCGACGCTGATGAGTTGTTCGATGTGGCGCCAGTCCATGCAGACGTAGTGAACGGCACCGTCACGGGAAAATTTTGCCGCTACGCTGAGCGTCTCCCGCAGAAACGACCGGAACTCTTCCGGTGACATTTCCCCGGAGCCCATAACGAATTCGCGATGGCGCGTTCGACCGCGGCCGACGAGATTAGCGACGCGCAGATTATATGGCGGATCGAGGAATGTCACGTCGGCTCGAGCGCCACCCATCAAAGCATGCAGATGCTTTTCGCAGCGCGCGTCTCCGCACGACAATCGGTGAGAGCCGAGTTGCTATAAATCGCCCGGCCGCGTGACTGGTAGCCCTGCCGGCCATCTTGAATCGGTCTCGTCCTCGGGTTCGTCAGCTCCATCTTCGAAATCGACGGCCAAACGCTCGATTTCGAAGGGCTCAAATCCGGTGATCGAGATATCCAAGCCTTCGGTCGATAGCACTTGGGCCAATTCGGGAATCTCGACAGCAAGCCCAGCTCGATCCCAACCTGTGTTCTCGGCGATCTTATTGTCGGCGAGCTGAAGCGCGCGCTTCTGCGCTTCGCTCAAGCCGGAAATTACGACAGCTCTGACCTCGGTTAGCTCTGCGGTTCGCGCAGCTTGCAAACGTCCGTGGCCCGCAAGAAGCATAAAATTTTCATCGACGAGTACCGGCGTCGTGAAACCGAACGCGCGAATGCTCTTCTCGATCTGATGAATCTGCCGTTTGGAATGCGTTCGACGATTGTGCCGATTCGACTTTATCGCATCGATCGCGACCATGCGGCATTGCTGGTCAATCGCCATCTCGGGCATCCCGCCGTTGCAGAATGATGCCTCGCGTCAAGCGAAGCCGCGCTCACGATCACGCGCTCGATTTGCACGAAAAGTTTGTGATGTGAGGAGATAGCGCATCCGCGCCGTGCGATTTTGGCATCCACCCGCTTCGACGCTAAAAATAAGAATTCTGAGAATGAAGTCCAGCCCGTAAGCAAAAAAACAGGCGCTGTAGGTTTCGCGTTACCGTTGCCGCCCACTGCCTTTGGCGTATTCTCGATCCGCAATATCGCGATCGGCACCTCCCTTGTTCTGCCGTTCCTCATAGGACGGCCAAGCCTCGCATTCTCGTTCGCGAGTCGCGAAAGGCCGTTCCAGCTTTCCGTTCTCATCCTCGGCGGCGGCGGGTTCGCGCGGGTCGAACTCGACACGGAGGGCATTCATTCCGTCGAAGTCATGTTCGAGTTCGGCGGCATGTTCTCACTCGATGTCGGTGTGGCGAGCGGTTCGGTGCACATCCTTGCCGGCATCTATATCGGGCTCAAGGGCACGGACTCGGAGCTGATGGGATATGTGCGCGTTGGCGGTGAGGTGACGATCCTGGCGGTCGTCTCGATCTCGATCGAGTTCATGCTGTCGCTGAGCTATTATCCCTCGCAGCATGGCGAAAGGCGTCGCCAAGGTGACGGTCTCGGTGCG
>JBDHSU010000147.1:0-9348 GCA_039808325.1 Variibacter sp.
GGCGCGTTCTTCTTCGCCTGCTCGAACATGTCGCGCACGCGGCTCGCGCCGACGCCGACGAACATCTCGACGAAGTCCGAACCCGAAATGGTGAAGAACGGCACGTTCGCTTCGCCCGCGACCGCGCGCGCGATGAGCGTCTTGCCGGTGCCGGGCGGACCGACGAGCAGCACGCCGCGCGGAATCTTGCCGCCGAGGCGCTGGAACTTGCCGGGGTCGCGCAGGAACTCGACGATCTCCTGCAGGTCCTGCTTCGCCTCGTCGACGCCGGCGACATCCTCGAAGGTGACGCGCCCATGCGCCTCGGTGAGCAGCTTCGCCCGCGACTTTCCGAAGCCCATGGCCTTGCCGGCGCCGCCCTGCATCTGGCGCGACAGGAATATCCACACGCCGATCAAAGCCAGGAACGGCAGCCAGGAGATCAGCAGTTGCAGGAACCACGGCACGTCGTTCTGCTGCGGCCGCGCGGTGATCTGCACGCCCTTCTTGTAGAGCTTGTCGACCAGGGTCGGATCGCTCGGGGCATAAGTGTTGAAGTTGCGCCCGTCGGTGAAGGTGCCGTGAATCTCCGGCCCCTGGATCACCACGTCACGGACGCGGCCTTGGTCCACTTCGTTGAGCAGTTGCGAGAACGAAATGTCCTGGGACGTCGCGCGCTGGCTCGGGCTCTGGAACAGCGTGAACAGAGCGAGCAGCAGGAGGACGATGATCACCCAGAGCGCGAAGTTGCGGAGATTGGCGTTCATTCCATGTCCTTCAGGGCCCGGCAGCGTGGCAACGGGCCATCCTTCGGATCAGGCGGGCGCACGATGATCCCCCCCGGACCGACCTTTAACGGCAATGTAGGTCCGAGGGCGCTTCATGCCAAGGGAACCCACACATTCTCTATCATTTCTGGTGAACGGACGCTGACCTATCCACCTTGCGCGAACGCCGCTCCGGCGCCGGCCCGATCGAGACCGAACGGTCGGAATCGACCGAAATCAAAGCCTCGCCGAGGGTCCGCTTCAGTCGTCGGCCGCCGGCGATGGCCGCCCGCATCTCCTCCCATAGCGCCTCAAGCCGTTGCAGTCGCGGCGGATTGCCGCCTCCCCCCCGACCGGTCGCCGCGACATCCGCGGACAGAATGCGCAGGGCCAGTTCCTCGGGAATCGCGATCAGAGCCCCGCCGTCGAGCCGTTCCGGATACCGCCCATGGCACAGCGTAGCGCGCGCGCCTGCCGCTCCCGCCGCCACCGCTTCCTCGGAGCGGCGAACCCGCATCGCCAGCCGCGCCAGGCGCTCCGGCGTCAGCCCCTCGCGCTCCAGGGCGGCCGCGGCCGCCCGCAGGCGCGGCCGCGCAAAGCGCGGATCGGCGTTCGAGGGATCCTCGCTCCAGCCGACGCCCGCCTGTTCCAAGGTCGCGACCAGGCGCTGCTTGCGAACCTCCAGGAGCGGCCGGCACAGCGTCACGCCATCGCGCATCTCCGTCGGCCGCATCCCGGCAAGACCCGCAGGTCCCGAGCCCGCCGCGAGGCGCAGCAACACCGTCTCGGCCTGGTCGTCGAGCGTGTGGGCCAGCACGATATGCACCGCGCCGACACGCCGCGCCTCCTGCCCCATCAAGCGATAGCGCTCCGCCCGCGCCGCCTCCTGGATGCCGGTCGCCGGCTTCTCGCCGTTCCAGCGCAGCGTCCGGTGCGGAACGCCGAGCCGGCGCGCCATCGCCTTCACGGCCGCCGCTTCGGCGCGCGAGCGCGCGCGCAGCGCATGATCGACCGTCGCCGCGAATAGGCGCGGCCCGTTCGTCCGTTCGGCCCGCCACCGCGCGAGCAAAAGGAGAAGCGCGGAGGAATCGGCGCCACCGGAAACGGCGATCAGGAGGGTGGGGAAAGTGGAGAAGCCGTTGAAAAGCCGATCTCTCTCGTCGGAGGAGATCGGCGCGCGCTCAGCAGCGCGCACGCTTCTGTTCCCGGCCGACGCTCTGCTTCAGACTGTTTCCGGCGCGCGGAAACTTGCGCAACACCTCGCCCAAGGTGGCACATGCGGCCTCGTGCTCCCCGAGAGCGGCAAGCGATTGGCCGAGCCGCAGCAAGGCGTCGGGCGCCTTTTCGCTACGCTCGAACCTCGTCGACACGGCGAGGAAGGACTCGGCCGCATCACGATAGCGCTGGCGCTGGAACAGCGTCTCGCCAAGCCAGTAATTGGCGTCCGAGGCCAACCGGTCGGTCGGGTGCTTTTGCAGGAACGCCCGCAGCGCTTCCTCGGCAAGCGCGTAGTCCTTGCGCTGTACGTAACCGTAAGCGAGCGCGAATTCGTCGCGCGGCGCATCGCTCGGCGCCGATGCCAGAATCTGCCCGCCCGTGGCGTTGGGATTGCGTGGCGGGGGCGGCGGCAAAGCGCCGGGGATCATGCGCGGTTGCGCCGCCGGCGCGGCGCGCGGCTCAAGCGCCGGATCGTTCGCCGCGCGATCGGAAAGCGTCGACAGGTCGAGCGGCTCGCCCGCCGCCCGGCTCCCGGGAACGGAGGCCGGCGCGCCGTGATCGTTCACCAGCGGCGCCGACGGTTGCCCCGGCGGCAGCGAACCGAGCGCGCGCGGCGCGCCAGGCGCATTCGGATCTTCACGCGGATCGAAAACGTCCGAGCGTCTGCCATGCGCCGCGGGAGGCGGAGCCGCAACCGGCGGCGCAGCGGCGACGGAAGGCCCCGCTGGAGGGACCGTCGGCGGCGCCGAAGCCTGCGGCGCCGGGGCGCCGCCGCGCCCGCCGGCGCGCTGGTTCGTCAGATATTCGTTGTCTCCCTGGACGCGGCGAAGCTGATCCTCGAGCAGCCGGTTGCGATGCTGCAGTTCTTCCACCTGCCCGGTCATCTGCCGGATCTGTGCTTCCAGGCCATTGATGCGCATCATCATGTCGGACGACGACATCTGCGCCACTTGACCTGAACCCCCGTAGGGCTCCGGCCGGCGCTGCTGCGCCGGCTCGTCGTTACCGAAGATTTTTCCGAAGAAGCCGCCAGCGTCGTCCCTGAACGTTTCGAGCCGGCTCGGATAGTTCTCGTTGCCCTGGTTCTGGGCGGCGACGGGGACCACCGAAAACGCGGCCGCCGCGAAGACAGCCGAGGCGGCGAGGAGCGCGCGGGCGGGCGAGAAAATCCGCATCATGGGAAGCGTGACGTCACCGTGTGAACCGGCCCGAGTGTATGAACCGCTGCGTCCAAATTGTGACTGTGGCCGTTCACTGCGACAAAGAAAAGGCCGGCGCCTCACGACACCGGCCCCGTTCGAGGACCGCCACTTATGAACTGGCGTTGAGGACCGTGACCGCGCGGCGGTTCTGCGACCAGCAGGAAATGTCATCGCAAACCGCGACCGGGCGCTCCTTGCCGTACGAGATCGTGCGCATGCGCGAGCGGTCGATGCCGCGCGAGATCAGGAAGTCCTGCGCTGCCTGCGCGCGACGGGCGCCGAGCGCGATGTTGTACTCGCGCGTGCCGCGCTCGTCCGCGTGGCCTTCGATCGTGAACGTGTAGCGATTGTAGCGCTGCAGCCACTGCGCCTGCTTCTCCAGCGTCGCAACGGCTTGCGGCGTGAGCGTCGTCTGGTCGGTCTCGAAGAAGATGCGATCGCCGACGTTGACGACGAAATCCTGTGCGCTGCCGGGCGTGGCCGCGCCGGCCATGCCTGCTCCCCCGTTCTGGGCGGTAGGATTGCTCGCGCAAGCGGCCAGCGTCAGCGCGCCTACGAGCACGGCGGCGATCTGGATGCCGCGCAAACCACGAATAACTGCGATCATGACCTCACTCCTTTCCGGCTCACCGGACGTCGATCCGGTCTACCAGCGGGTTCGTTAAGCGAAGGTTCCGTCAACCTTGATGAGGCCTTGCCGGAATTGCTCAAGACCACCGGTACGCGGGAAACCTTCGTTAATGGTTATCCAAGGGTAAACTCGTACGACGCGCCCCTCGCATCCCCCTGCCCCCAATACCTCTAAGACAGCAGCGGCGACCACGCCGGGTCCGACGCGTAGCTCGGCGTCGGCACCTTCTGTTCGTTGCGGCCGGTGATGTCGATCGTATAGAGCGACGGCCCTCCCTTGCCGCCGGCATCGCGGAAAAACATGATCACGCGCCCGTTCGGCGCCCAGGTCGGACCTTCGTTGTGAAATCCCTCGACGAGGATGCGCTCGCCCGACCCATCCGGCTTCATCACGCCGATACCGAACTTTCCGGCATGCTGACGCGTATAGGCGATGTAGTCGCCACGCGGCGACCAGACCGGGGTGGAATAGCTGCCTTCGCCGAAGCTGATGCGCTGCGCGCCGCCGCCGCTCGCCGCCATGACGTAGATTTGCGGCCGGCCGCCGCGATCGGATTCGAAACAGATGCGCGCGCCATCCGGCGAGAATGACGGCGCGGTATCGATGGCGGCGGTATCGGTCAGCCGCATCGTCGAGCGCGAACGCAAATCCATCGCGAAGATGTTCGAGTTGCCGCCCTGCTGCAGGCTCATGACGACGCGCTGGCCGTCCGGCGAGAAGCGCGGCGAAAACGTCATGCCCGGAAAGTTGCCGACGATCTCGCGCTGCCCGGTTTCGACGTTCAGAAGATAAACGCGCGGATCCCCCTGTCCGTAGGACATGTAGGTGATCTCCTGCGTCGACGGCGAGAAGCGCGGCGTCAGCACCAGGTCGTCGCCGCGCGTGAGGTAGCGCACGTTGGCGCCGTCTTGATCCATCAGCGCGAGGCGCTTGACGCGGCGCTCCTTCGGGCCCGTCTCGTCGACGAACACGATGCGGGTGTCGAAATAGCCTTTTTCACCGGTGAGGCGTTCGTAGATCGCATCGGAGATGATGTGCGCGATCCGCCGCCAATTCTCGGCCGTGGTGAAATACTGCTGGCCCGCGAGCTGATTGCCGGCGAAGACGTCCCACAGCCGGAACTCGGCCTTGAGCCGGCCGTCGCTCTGCTTGGTGATGCGGCCGGTGACGAGACCTTGCGCGTTGATCGCGCGCCAGTCGGGAAATTTCGGTATCGCATCGATGTTGACGATCTTTTCGATATAGGCCGCCGGGTCGATCGGATTGAACAGGCCGGAGCGCCGCAGGTTCGATGTGATGATCTGCGTCACGTTGCGCGCGACGTTGCCGTCGGCGGGCGTGCCGCCAACGAAATCCGGCAGCGCGATCGGCACCGGCTGGATCGTGCCCTGCGTCACGTCGAGACGCAGTTGCGCCCGCGCGCTGCGCAGCAACGGTAATTGCATTGCCGCGATCGAGGCGGCGGCAAGCAGGAGATCACGGCGGCCGGGCAGAAATCGTCGGTCGCTCACGGCATCGGAGAGAAAGGATTTTTCAGTCATCATATCCGAAAGGGTCGGAACCGGGGTCCGACGCGGCGCTAGCCGCGAAACAGGTCCCGCGGATCGAACGTCACCTCGACGTCCTTCCACGCATCGTACTTGGCAACAGGCAGGAAAGTATAAGGCGCACACCGCACGACGGCGCGCAACGCGCTTTCGGCGGCGACCTGGAAATAGGTGCCGCTTCCACGATTGACGACCGCGGGCTGCGCCGCGAGCGATCCATCCTGGTTGAAGCGGATGCGCAGCAGCACGACGAGATCCTTGGCGTCGGCGGCGCCCGCCGGCGGATTCCAGCACTGCTGGATGCGCGCCCGCAGCGCGTCGATCTCATTCTGCGAGAGGCGCGCAGCGAACCCGCTTTGCGTGCCGAGCGAGGCGGTCGAATTCAACGTGTCACCGGCGGCCGCGACGCGTTGCGGCGCGCGCTTGTCGAGCAGCGCCGCGATCCGGTCCGCGTCGAACTTCGGCTCATGCCGCGGCGGCTTCTTCTCCGCCTGCTTCTTCGGCGGATCGGGTTTCTTCGGAGGCTTCGGCACGACCTTGGCCTCCTCCTTCTTCGGCTTCTCGACCTTCTTCTCGTCCTTCTTCAGCGCCTCCGCCTCGGGCTTCTTCTCCGGCTCCTTTTTCGGTTCCGGCTTGGCCTCGACGGGCTTTGGCTTCGGCTCCGGCGGCTTGATCTCGGGCGGCGCCTCGGCGTCGGGCGCCGCGGACGCCGTCTTCACTTCCTGCTTTTCGTCGATCTTGGCCGTGACGTCCTCCGGCGGCGGCTTCGTCTCGGCCACCTTCTCGACCAGCGGCTTCGGCGTCTCGACCACCTTCGGAGCGGTCTTCGATCCCTTGGTCATTTCCGAGAAATCGGACAGCGACATCGTCTCGACGAAGATCGAGTCGGTCGGCATCGTATCCGGCGGCTTGGCGGCGAACGACACGGCGGCCCACAGCAGCACCGCGAAATGCGCGATGACCGAGAAGACCAGACCCGGATCGATCCTGCGGCCGCGGAACGTCATTGCGAGCCTTGCTCGATCTCGGTCACGAGGGCGACGCGGCGAAACCCTGCCACCGACAAGCGTCCCATGACCTTCATGACGGTACCATAATCAACCTTGCGGTCGCCACGCACGTAGACGCGCTCGTCGAGCCCGCCGCGCGCCTGCGTGATCGCCTGCAGCTTGGGAACGAGTTCGTCGAGTTTGATCTCGGAATTCTGAAGGAAGACTTGCCCCTCCGTATTCACGGAAACCGTGAGCGGCTCCCGGTCCTGATCCATGCCCTTGGCCTGGGTCTGCGGCAGGTCGATGGGCACGCCCACACTCAACAGCGGCGCCGAGACCATGAAGATGATCAGCAACACCAGCATGACGTCGACCAGCGGCGTGACGTTGATGTCGCTCATGACCGGCGTGCGCCGGTGCCGCCGCCGCCCCGCTACGATCGCCCCCGATGGTCCGCTGGCCGCCATCCTTCCCCCTTAAGCGCGCTCGTCGATCTGCCGGGACAGGATCGCGGCAAACTCGTCGGCGAACCCCTCGAGTCTCTGGGCCTGTTTATTCACCTCGGTCATGAACTTGTTATAGAAAATGGTCGCGGGAATGGCAGCAACGAGGCCAATTGCGGTCGCGAACAACGCCTCCGCGATGCCCGGCGCGACGACGGCGAGCGACGTGCTTTGCTGCGACGCGATCGAGCGGAAGCTCGTCATGATGCCCCAGACCGTGCCGAACAGGCCGACAAAGGGGCTGGCGGAGCCGACCGTCGCCAGGACCAGAAGGTTGCGCTCCAGCCGCTCGACCTCCCGGGCAATCGTGACATCCATCACCTTTTCGAGCCGCATCTGCAGGCCGGCGAAGGACTTAGCCGGCCCCTCGAAGCTCCTTTTCCATTCCCGCATCGCGGCGACGAACAGCGCCGCCATGGAGTGGGTCGGCCGCTGCGAGAGCGAGCGGTAAAGCTCCTCCAGCGACTGCCCGGACCAGAAGGCCTGCTCGAATCGGTTCATCGAGCGCCGCATGCGGGCGTAGAGGAGAGTTTTGTCGAAAACGATGGCCCAAACCCACACCGAGCAGATCAAAAGACCGACGATCACGCCCTTCACGATGATATCGGCGTGCATGAACAGGTCGTAGATAGACAAAGCCGAGGCCGGCGGCGGCGTAACGGGATTCATCGGCTAGTCCTCTAAAAGGCGAAGGCCCGGGCGAAGTCGCGCCGGGGCCGGCGGAACAACGGTCGACTGCGCACTTTCGAAGGGGCGCCGAACCGGCCGCCAAAGATGAGCGTTCATGCTGGCTTCTTGCTGGCCCGACCGAAATCCAAGTCAAATTTGTCCAAACTTGGGCTCTGACGTTCGTTTCCAGCCCCTACCAGCGGCACGCATGGTTAAAAATGCGTTACGGCCGATTCTTCCCGGGATTCGGCGGGGAATTCGGAAAGGCCAAGCCATGTCGCTGAGCGGTCGCCCCCTCCTGGTCGCCATGTGCATCGGACAGGTCGGCAACCTGCTTCCGCACGTGATCGTGCCGGCGATCATGGCGCAGCACCTGATACCGCTATGGGGATTGACCGCCACCGAGGCGGGGCTGATGGCTGGTGCTTTCACCTTCGGCTACATGCTGTCCGTTCCGGTCCTGACGGCGCTGACCGATCGCTTCGATGCGCGGATCATCCTGGCGGGAGGGTCGGCCCTGTGCGGCGGCGCCGCGCTGGCTTTCGGCGCTCTCGCGCAGGGGCTGTGGTCGGCGATCGCGCTGTGGGCGCTCGTCGGCATCGGCTTCGGCGGCGCCTATATGCCCGGCCTCAAGGCGCTGACCGACCGGCTGCCGCCCGGCGAGACCTCGCGCGCGGTCACGTTCTATACGTCGAGCTTCTCCTTCGGCGTCGGCCTTTCCTTTCTGGTGGCGCAGGTTGTCGCCGACCGGTTCGGCTGGCGCGCCGCTTTCTTCGTCACCGGCCTCGGCCCGCTCCTGATGGTTGCAACCTGCTTTCGCCTCGCGCCACACAGGCCCTCTCCGGCGAAAGGGGCCTTGCTCGATTTCCGTCCGGTGTTCCGTAACCACTCGGCGCTCGGATATATCCTCGGCTACGGCGCGCACTGTTTCGAACTTTACGGGGTGCGCACCTGGATCGTCGCCTTCTGGGTCTTTGTCGCCGCCCACAACAACGGCGCGGGGGTTCTCTCTCCCATTGCCGTCAGCGTCCTCGTGACGCTTTTGGCGGCCCCGGCCAGCATTATCGGCAACGAACTCGCAATCCGTTTCGGCCGCCACCGAGCCATCAGTATCGTGATGGTATGCTCCGCAGCCCTGGCGGTCGCCATCGGGCTTTCGACCGACGGGTCCCCGTCTTTGCTCCTCGCGCTCATCCTCCTCCATGCGCTGACGGTGAACGGCGATTCCGGCGCGCTGACTTCGGGGATGACGGCCAGCGCCGTTCCCGCCTTCCGGGGGGCCACCATGGCCCTGCACTCGACCATCGGGTTCGGCCTGTCCGCCGTGGGCGCCTGGGGTACAGGCGCGGCCCTCGATGCCGCGGGAGGCCCTCTGAGCGCGAGCGGATGGCGCGCCGCCTTCTTTCTTTTCGCGGCAGGGATTCTTCTCGGGCCACTCGCGCTATGGTGGTCGCGTCGCAAGCGCGGCGCGGCATCGGCTTAGCCGAACGATGGAAGGTCGTTCCTCACAATCTTCCCGCCCGGCATTGAATCGGAGGGCGCGTTTATGCCATCCGTTTTCGGACGCCCCTCATCCGCCCCCTTCCCGTCACGTCTCCACTCTCCATCGAAATTCTCTCTATCGAAATTCAGGTGCCTCGATGTCCCATGACAGTCTGCTCGATGATGCGCTTATCCGCCTGGACGAGGCGGCGACCCACCTCAATGTCGACCCGGACGTCATCGAGAAACTGAAATACGCGCGGGAGACGACCAAGGTCCGCCTGATGATCCGCATGGACGACGGCTCGCGCAAATCCTTCATCGCCTGGCGCTGCCGCTACGACGACACGCGCGGCCC
>JBDHSU010000148.1:0-9340 GCA_039808325.1 Variibacter sp.
GTCTTCCCATGGTCAACATGACCAATCGTCCCAATGTTGCAATGCGGCTTCGTCCGCTCAAATTTCTCTTTGGCCATTGGTTTCTCTCCGCGCCTCTCGCAGACTGTGTTGACGAACTCAGGCGAACTTCGCCTGGACTTCCTGAGCAACGTTCGACGGCACCTGTTCGTAGTGGTCGAACTGCATGGTGAATGTCGCTCGCCCCTGTGACATGGAGCGCAGCGTATTGACGTAACCGAACATGTTGGCGAGCGGCACCATCGCATTGATGACGTTCGCGTTGCCGCGCATGTCCTGTCCCTGGATCTGCCCGCGCCGCGAGTTGAGGTCGCCGATGACGGAGCCGGTGTAATCCTCCGGCGTCACCACCTCGACCTTCATAATCGGCTCGAGCAGAACCGAACTGCCCTCCCGCAGCGCCTCACGCAGCGCCGCGCGCGACGCGATCTCGAACGCGAGCGCCGACGAGTCGACGTCGTGGTAGGCGCCGTCAATCAGCGTCACCTTGAGATCGACGACGGGGAAGCCGGCGAGAACGCCGGAGCCGAGCACCGAGTCCAAGCCCTTTTCGACGCCGGGGATATATTCCTTCGGCACGTTGCCGCCGACGATCTTGCTTTCGAAGACATAGCCGGCGCCCGGCTCGTTCGGCTCGACGATGAACTTGACGCGCGCATACTGGCCCGTACCGCCGGTCTGCTTCTTGTGCGTGTAGTCCTTCGTCACCGTCTTGGTGATTTTCTCACGGTAGGCGACCTGCGGCGCGCCGATATTGGCATCGACCTTGTAGGTGCGCTTGAGAATGTCGACCTTGATGTCGAGATGCAGTTCGCCCATCCCCTTGAGGATGGTCTGGCCCGACTCCTGATCGGTCGAAACGCGGAACGACGGATCTTCCGCCGCGAGCTTCGCCAGCGCGACGCCGAGCTTCTCCTGGTCGGCCTTCGACTTCGGCTCGATCGCAATCTCGATGACCGGGTCGGGGAATTCCATCTTCTCCAGGATCACCTGCTTGTTGGGATCGCAGAGCGTGTCGCCGGTGCGGACTTCCTTGAGGCCTGCAAGCGCGACGATGTCGCCGGCATAGGCTTCCTTGATATCCTCGCGGTTGTTCGCATGCATCAGCAGCATGCGGCCGACACGTTCCTTGCGCTCGCGCGTCGAGTTGACGACGCCGGTGCCGCTCTGAAGAACGCCGGAATAGATACGGCAGAACGTGATCGTGCCAACGAACGGATCGTCCATGATCTTGAACGCAAGAAGCGACATCGGCTCGCTATCGTCCGGGTGACGCTCGACCTCGTTGCCCTTGTCGTCGATACCTTTGATCGCCGGGACATCGAGCGGCGACGGCAAGTAATCCACGACGGCGTCGAGCAGCGGCTGCACGCCCTTGTTCTTGAAGGCAGACCCGCACAGAACCGGATAGAAAGCACCGGCGATCACCGCCTTGCGGATCAATCGCTTCAGCGTCGCCTCGTCGGGCTCCTTGCCTTCGAGGTAGGCTTCCATCGCGGCGTCGTCGAGCTCGACCGCGGCCTCGATCATCTTCTCGCGATATTCCTTGGCCTGCTCCTGCAGATCCGCGGGAATGTCGGTGTCGTGAAACTTGGCGCCAAGCCCCTCGTCTTCCCAGACGACAGCCTTCATGCGCACCAGATCGACGAGCCCCTTGAAGTGGCTCTCCGCGCCGATCGGAAGCTGGATCGCCACCGGCTTGGCGCCGAGGCGATCGACGATGTCCTTGAGGCACTTGAAGAAGTCGGCCCCGGTCTTGTCCATCTTGTTGGCAAAGACGATGCGTGGAACCTTGTACTTGTCGCCCTGGCGCCAGACCGTCTCGGTCTGCGGCTCAACGCCCTGGTTGGAATCGAGAACGCATACGGCGCCGTCGAGCACGCGCAGCGAACGCTCCACCTCGATGGTAAAGTCGACGTGCCCGGGCGTGTCGATGATGTTCAGACGCTTGCCGTTCCAATACGCGGTGGTCGCGGCCGACGTGATGGTGATGCCGCGCTCCTGCTCCTGCTCCATCCAGTCCATCGTGGCGGCGCCTTCATGCGTCTCGCCGATCTTATGGTTCTTGCCGGTGTAGAAGAGGATCCGCTCGGTCGTCGTCGTCTTTCCGGCATCGATGTGCGCCATGATGCCGAAATTGCGGTAGTCCTCGATTTTATTCGTGCGGGGCATAGGAAGTCCTTCAGGCGCGCGTAACGCGCGTCACCAGCGATAATGCGAGAAGGCGCGGTTGGCTTCCGCCATCCGGTGCGTGTCTTCCCGCTTCTTGACAGCGTTCCCCCGATTGTTCGACGCGTCGAGCAACTCGGCCGAGAGCCGCTCCGTCATCGTCTTCTCGTTACGGTCGCGCGCCGCCGAAATGATCCAGCGGATGCCGAGCGCCTGCCGGCGGTCGGAACGCACTTCGACCGGCACCTGATACGTGGCGCCGCCGACGCGCCGCGAGCGAACCTCGATCGTCGGCATGACGTTGTCGAGGGCCTGCTGGAACACGCCGATCGGATTCTGCTTCGACTTGCTCTCGATCGTGTCGAGCGCGCCGTACACGATCTGCTCCGCGGCGGATTTCTTGCCGTGGTGCATGATCGAATTCATGAACTTCGTCAGAACGACGTTCCCGAACTTCGGATCGGGAAGGATTTCGCGCTTCTCTGCGCGGTGACGACGGGACATTCGCGCAGCTCCTTACTTCGGACGCTTCGCGCCGTATTTCGACCGGCGCTGCTTGCGGTTCTTGACGCCCTGGGTGTCGAGGACGCCACGCAGGATGTGATAGCGCACGCCCGGCAAGTCCTTCACGCGGCCGCCGCGGATCATGACCACCGAGTGCTCTTGCAGGTTGTGCCCCTCGCCCGGGATGTAGCCGATCACCTCGAAGCCGTTGGTCAGGCGAACCTTGGCGACCTTGCGGAGCGCCGAGTTCGGCTTCTTCGGTGTCGTCGTATAGACGCGCGTGCAAACGCCGCGTTTTTGCGGCGATTGCTGCAGGGCCGGCACCTTCTTGCGGGCCTTCACCTGCGTCCGCGGCTTGCGGATCAACTGATTGATCGTCGGCATTCGATCTGCACCCATTCGGGGCCGCAGCCCCAGCGTCCTCACGAAACGGGCGCAACGCGCGCCCGCGCAAAACAAAATCACGCCATCCGCTTTGGAACCGCGGAAAGGCGCTTGTAACCTCAGAGGACCGCGGCGGCTTTCGTCTCCGCGGTCTTGAACCCAGTGATCTGACAGCTACTGTCAGGGCAGCGTTTGAGGTTCATGGGTCGAGGCGCTAGGCGCGCCGTACCGACGTTAGAAACTCACCGCCTGCCGGAAAGTGCGCGGTATGTACCCGCCGCCGTTAATCCCGTCAAGCATCCGCTCGGCAAAAAGCGCCTAAATTGGCCGCATCCCGGGCCTCAGGACGCAATTTTTTCCATTCTCTCCGGCCGGAACGGAAAAGAGCCGCCCGAAGGCGGCTCTTTCTTTTGTTGCAACGCAACGATTCGGCCTACTCCGCCGCCGGCAGAGCCTCCGGCGTGGCGGCAACCTTTTGCGCCGCCTCCTTCTCGCGCTCGTCGAGGATCAGCGTATCGCGCTTGCCGGCGACCTCGCGCAGCTCGCTCATCTGCGATCCGGTGCCCGCCGGAATCAGCCGGCCGACGATGACGTTCTCCTTGAGCCCGTCGAGCGTGTCGTGCTTGCCGTTGACGGCAGCTTCCGTGAGCACGCGCGTGGTCTCCTGGAACGACGCGGCCGAGATGAACGAGCGCGTCTGCAGCGAGGCCTTGGTGATGCCGAGCAGCACGGGATGCGCCACTGCCGGCTTCTTGCCCTCCTCCTTGGCCTTGGCGTTGACCTCGTCGAACTCGATCCGATCCATCTGGTCGCCGTGGATCAAGTCGGTTTCGCCGGTGTCGACGATTTCGACCTTCTGCAGCATCTGCCGCACGATCACTTCGATGTGCTTGTCGTTGATCTGCACGCCCTGCAGCCGGTAGACCTCCTGGATCTCGTTGACGAGATAGGCCGCGAGCGCCTCGACGCCCTTGACCGCCAGAATGTCGTGCGGCGCCGGGTTTCCTTCGACGATGTAGTCGCCCTTCTCGATGAGATCGCCATCCTGCAGGTGGATGTGCTTGCCCTTCGGGATCAGGTACTCCGCCGCCTCGACGCCCTTCTCGCTCGGCTCGATGGTGAGACGCCGCTTGTTCTTGTAGTCGCGGCCGAAACGGACCGTGCCGGAAATCTCCGCAATCACCGCGGCTTCCTTCGGCCGGCGCGCCTCGAACAGCTCCGCCACCCGCGGCAGACCGCCGGTGATGTCGCGCGTCTTGGCGCCTTCCATCGAGATACGCGCGATCACGTCGCCCGCCTTCACATGCGCGCCGGGATCGACCGAGATGATCGCATCCACGGCCAGCAGATAGCGGGCATCGCCGCCGCGGCTGACCTTGAGGACCTTCCCGTCCTTGCCGTCCTTGTTCTTGATGACGATCGCCGGACGCAGATCGGCCTGGCTGCGCGAGCCTGTCCGCCAGTCCGTCACCATGCGCTTGGCGATGAAGGTCGACTCGTCGATCGTCTCCGACATCGACAGGCCCTCGACCAGGTCTTCGAAGGCGACATAGCCATCGACCTCGGTGAGGATTGGCCGCGTATACGGATCCCATTCGGCGATGCGCTGGCCGCGCTTGATCTTGTCGCCCTCGTCGACCTTGAGACGCGCGCCGTACTGGATGCGGTGGACGGCATGCTCGGTGCCGTCCGGATCGGCGACGGCGACCGTCATGTTGCGCCCGATCGCGACCAGCTCGCCCTCGGAGTTGCGCACCAGCGCCTTGTTCTTGATCTTGATGATGCCGTCGAAGTTCGACTCGATGAACGACGACGAGTCCGAGATCTGCGCCGCGCCGCCGATGTGGAACGTCCGCATCGTCAACTGCGTGCCCGGCTCGCCGATCGATTGCGCCGCGATGACGCCTACGGCCTCGCCCATATTGACGGGCGTGCCGCGCGCGAGATCGCGCCCGTAGCACTTGCCGCACACGCCGTTGGTGAGCTCGCAGGTCAGCACCGAACGGATGCGTACCTCCTGCACGCCGGCCTGCGTGATCAGATCGACATGGCTCTCGTCGAGCGCCGTGCCCTTCTTCACGATAACCTTGTGCGAGGTCGGATCGCGGATGTCCTCCGCCGTCGTGCGGCCGAGGATGCGGATGGCGAGCGAGGCGACGACCGTGCCGGAATCGATGATGGCCCGGACCTTGATGCCCGCCGACGTGCCGCAATCCTCCTGCGTGATGATGCAGTCCTGCGCGACGTCCACCAGACGGCGCGTCAGGTAACCGGAGTTCGCGGTCTTCAAGGCGGTGTCGGCGAGACCCTTGCGGGCGCCGTGGGTCGAGTTGAAGTACTCGAGCACGGACAAGCCTTCCTTGAAGTTCGAGATGATCGGGCTCTCGATGATCTCGCCCGAAGGCTTGGCCATCGCGCCGCGCATCCCCGCGAGCTGCTTCATCTGCGCCGGCGATCCGCGCGCGCCGGAATGCGCCATCATGTAGATCGAGTTGATCGGACGATCGCGCTTGCCGTCCGCCTCCTTCTTCACGGAGGAGATTTCGCGCATCATCTCGTCGGCGATCTTGTCGGTGCACTTGGCCCAGGCATCGACCACCTTGTTGTACTTCTCGCCGGGCGTGATGAGACCGTCGTTCTGCTGCTGCTCGTATTCCTTCGCGAGCGCGCGCGTCTCCTCGACGATCTTCCACTTCGAGGCGGGCACGACCATGTCGTCCTTGCCGAACGAGATGCCGGCCTTGAACGCGTGGTAGAAGCCAAGCGCCATGACGCGGTCGCAGAAGATCACCGTCTCCTTCTGACCGCAGTGGCGGTAGACGGTGTCGATCATGTTGGAGATCTCGCGCTTCGTCATCAGCTTGTTGACGATGTCGAACGGGATCTTGGCGTTGCGCGGCAGCACTTGCCCGAGCAGCACGCGGCCGGGCGTGGTATCGTAGATCTTGCGGAAGGTGTTGCCTTTCTCGTCCACGCCTTCCCAGCGATACTTGATCTTGCTGTGCAGCGTGATCGTGCGCTGATGCAACGCATGCTCGATCTCGGCCATGTCCGCGAACGGCGTGCCCTCGCCGGGATCGCCCTCGCGCTGCAGCGAGACGTAATAGAGGCCGAGCACGATATCCTGCGACGGCACGATGATCGGCGAACCGTTAGCCGGATGCAGGATGTTGTTGGTCGACATCATCAGGACGCGTGCTTCGAGCTGCGCCTCGATCGACAGCGGCACGTGCACCGCCATCTGATCGCCGTCGAAGTCGGCGTTGAACGCCGCGCAGACGAGCGGATGCAGTTGGATCGCCTTGCCCTCGATCAGCACCGGCTCGAACGCCTGGATGCCCAGGCGATGCAGCGTCGGCGCGCGATTGAGCATGATCGGGTGCTCGCGGATCACCTCGTCGAGGATATCCCAGACCTCGGGTTTCTCCTTTTCGACGAGCTTCTTCGCCTGCTTGACGGTCGTCGACAGGCCCTTCGCCTCCAGCCGCGAATAGATGAACGGCTTGAACAGCTCGAGCGCCATCTTCTTCGGCAGGCCGCACTGATGCAGCTTGAGCTCTGGACCGACGACGATGACGGAACGGCCGGAATAGTCGACGCGCTTGCCGAGCAGGTTCTGGCGGAACCGGCCCTGCTTACCCTTGAGCATGTCGGCGAGCGACTTCAGCGGCCGCTTGTTGGCGCCGGTGATGACGCGGCCGCGCCGCCCGTTGTCGAACAGCGCATCGACCGCTTCCTGAAGCATGCGCTTCTCGTTGCGGATGATGATGTCGGGCGCGCGCAGCTCGATCAACCGCTTCAAGCGATTGTTGCGGTTGATGACGCGGCGATAGAGGTCGTTGAGGTCGGAGGTCGCGAAGCGGCCGCCGTCGAGCGGCACGAGCGGACGCAGGTCCGGCGGGATGACCGGCACTTGCGTGAGGATCATCCACTCCGGCTTGTTGTTCGACTGCATGAACGCTTCGATCAGCTTCAGCCGCTTGGCGAGCTTCTTCGGCTTCAGCTCCGAGGTCGACTCGGCGATCTCGACGCGCAGGTCCGCCGCGATCTTCTCCAGATCGAGAGACTTCAAGATTTCGCGGATCGCCTCGGCGCCGATCAGCGCCGTGAACGAATCCTGGCCGTACTCGTCCTGCGCCTTGAGGTAGTCGTCCTCGGACAGAAGCTGACGGTCCTTGAGCGGCGTCAGACCCGGGTCGATGACAACGTAGTTCTCGAAATACAGGATGCGCTCGAGGTCCTTCAGCGTCATGTCGAGCAGAAGGCCGATGCGCGACGGCAGCGACTTCAGGAACCAGATATGCGCGACCGGCGCGGCGAGCTCGATATGGCCCATGCGCTCGCGCCGCACGCGCGAGAGGGTCACCTCGACGCCGCACTTCTCGCAGATGATGCCCTTGTATTTCATGCGCTTGTACTTGCCGCACAAGCACTCGTAGTCCTTGATCGGGCCGAAGATGCGCGCGCAGAATAGGCCGTCGCGCTCCGGCTTGAAGGTACGGTAGTTGATCGTCTCCGGCTTTTTGATCTCGCCGTAAGACCACGACAGAATCTTCTCCGGGCTCGCGATCGAGATGCGGATCTGGTCGAAGACCTGAGCCGGCACCGCCGGGCTGAAAAGGTTCATCACTTCTTGGTTCATCATCGTCTCCTCGTTGTGGGAGCGCCGCCAACGCCGACACGCTCCCGAGGCTTGTCTCTCTTCTCCCCCCGCTTGCAGCGGAGGGTCGAGGTGGGGGCACACAACACTTGATGCCCCCTCCCGCTCGCTTTGCTCGCGACCTCCCCCGCACGCGGGGAAGGAAGAAACCGAGGCTTACTCCGCGGCCTCCGCCGTGCCGTCAGCGGCACGGCTCTGCTTCGAGTTGTGCAGGTCGACATTGAGACCGAGCGAACGCATCTCCTTGACCAGCACGTTGAAGCTTTCTGGAATACCCGCTTCGAACGTGTCGTCGCCGCGCACCACCGCCTCGTAGACCTTGGTACGGCCGGCCACGTCGTCCGACTTCACTGTCAGCATCTCCTGCAAGGTGTAGGCCGCGCCGTAAGCTTCGAGCGCCCACACCTCCATCTCGCCGAAACGCTGGCCGCCGAACTGCGCCTTGCCGCCCAGCGGCTGCTGGGTGACGAGCGAGTACGGGCCGATCGAGCGGGCGTGGATCTTGTCGTCGACCAGGTGGTGGAGCTTCAGCATGTAGATGTAGCCCACCGTGACCCTGCGATCGAACGGCTCGCCGGTGCGCCCGTCGAAGACCGTCGACTGGCCGGAGGCATCGAGCCCCGCCATCTCGAGCATGTCCACGATGTCGGCCTCCTTGGCGCCGTCGAACACGGGCGTCGCGATCGAGACGCCCTTGCTGAGGTGCTCGCCGAGCCGCACGAGGCTGTCGTCGTCGAGGTCGGTGACCGACTTGTCGCCCTTGAACAGCGCGCCGATCTCCTGCTTCAGCGGCTTGAGGTCGCCCTTCTGCTGGTAGAGCCGCACCATCTCGTCGATCTTGCGGCCGACGCCGGCGCAGGCCCAGCCCAGATGGGTCTCGAGGATCTGCCCGACATTCATGCGCGAGGGCACGCCGAGGGGGTTCAGCACGATGTCGACCGGCGTGCCGTCTTCGAGATAGGGCATGTCCTCCTGCGGCACGATGCGCGACACCACGCCCTTGTTGCCGTGGCGGCCGGCCATCTTGTCGCCCGGCTGCAGCTTGCGCTTGGTGGCGACGAAGACCTTGACCATCTTCATCACGCCCGGCGGCAATTCGTCGCCGCGCTGCAGCTTGTCGACCTTGTCGATGAAACGCTGCTCCAGCAGACGGCGGCTCTCCTCGTACTGGGCGTTGAGCGCTTCCTTCTCCTGCATCACCTTGTCGTCCGCGACGGCGAACTGCCACCACTTGGAGCGCGGCTGCGCGTCGAAGATCTGGTCGTTGAGCTTGGTGCCCACGACATAGCCCTTCGGGCCGGCCGTGGCGGCCTTGCCGAACAACATCTCCTTCAGACGCGCATAGACGTTGCGGTCGAGGATCGACTGCTCGTCGTCGCGGTCCTTGGCGAGGCGCTCGATCTCCTCGCGCTCGATGGCCATGGCGCGCTCGTCCTTGTCGATGCCGTGGCGGTTGAACACCCGGACCTCGACCACCGTGCCGGCGTCGCCCGGAGGCACGCGCAGCGAGGTGTCGCGGACGTCGGAGGCCTTCTCGCCGAAGATGGCGCGCAGGAGCTTTTCCTCCGGCGTCATCGGGCTTTCGCCCTTGGGCGTGATCTTGCC
>JBDHSU010000149.1:0-9247 GCA_039808325.1 Variibacter sp.
GTTTCAGCGCGTCGCGCAGGAATCCGGCGTGCCGCGGGACAATCATTAGGTTAGCGACCACGCCTCTCCGTCATGCCCGCAACAAGTGCAGGCATGACGAACGAGACGTACGGTCTTTCTTCGCCGTCACCCTGAGGTGCGAGGCGCGCTTGCGCCGAGCCTCGAAGGGCGGCGAAGCCCGGGCCGTGCATCCTTCGAGGCGCGCTTCGCGAGCACCTCAGGATGACGGGAAAGGGATTGGCTCCTTGCAAGGAGACAGACTCGCTACGAACGCGACCCCGCCGGCGCCAGCACCGGGTCCTTCAACTTCGCCGCGTCGAAGGCACGCTGCACCGTGCCGTCCGCCTTCGCCGCCTCGATGAAGTCGGTCGCCGCCGCGAGCGCCGCGGGCTTGCCTTTCTGCACCGCGATCGCGTAGCCGACCGCCCAAAAGTGTCCGTCGAGCACGCGCGCACCCGGAAGCGCCGCGGCGAAGTCTTCGAGCGTGTCGCGCCCGAGCGCGACCGCATCGATCTTTCCGTCGCGCATCAGTTCGACGATGCCGAGCGAGCCCTTGTTGCCGGTGACCGTCGCGTGCTTGAGGGTACGGCGCGCCGCGCGGATGGTCGTCGTGTTCTCGACGCCGAGGACGCGCACGCCGGGTTGGTCGATCTCGGCGATGCTTTTGATCTTCGAGCCGGGCGCGACGAGATAGGTGCTCTCCCCGAGCGCGTAATTGGTACCGATGCCGAGCATCGTCTTGCGCTCCTCGTCGACCGGCATGAAGCCGACATCGAGTTTGCCCGCGACGAGCGCTTCCGTGATTTCGCCGGAACTTGCATGCACGACGATCTCGACCGGCACGCCGAGCGATTTCGCAAAGGCGGTGCCGAGATCGACGGTGACGCCGGCCGGTGCGCCGGACGTGTCCTTGATCGCCCACATCGGCGAGGGCGAAGGGCCGACGGCCACACCCACGCGCAGCTTTCCGGTGGGGGCAATTTCCTTCAACACGGCGCTGTGATCTTGAGCCATTCCTGATTCCAACCCGACAAAACAAGCAAAAACGATGCGGCGCCGAACCGCCATGCACAGGACCTGTCCATGCGAACCTCCCGACGCCAAGCCGCCTGCCGGCGGCTCGGAGCATCATGCGCATAATTATCCGCATCAAGGAATATGATCGGCCAAGCAAATCTTTGCATGCGCCCTTGCGCGCAACCCGGTTGACAGCGCCCGGGCGACGGCGAATGCTTTTGCGCGACGCTACGGCCGCCGTCGAAATATTTTGCCCGCCAATGCAGGAGGATGGAGCCTTGGTTCAAAGGAGAATGCCATGGCCGTCACCTGCTGCATCCGCTACGTGCTCGACCCGTTCAAGCTCGACGGTTTCGCCGAGTACGCGAGGCGATGGACGACGATCATCCCGCGCTGCGGTGGCGATCTCGTCGGCTATTACCTGCCGCACGAGGGCACGAACAACATCGCCATCGCGCTTATCGGTTTCGATAGCCTCGCCGCCTATGAAGCCTACCGGGCGCGGCTCAAGACCGACGCTGAGGGAATGGCGAATTTCCGGTTCGCGCGGGAGCAGCGTTTCATCCTTAGCGAGGAGCGCACGTTCCTGCGGCCCGTTGCGTGAGAGGATATAGACACATGCCCAGCATCTCAGAAAAACGCGAGACGTTCCGCCGGCTGCATGAGAGCGGCTGCTTCGTGATCCCCAATCCCTGGGACATCGGCAGCACGAGATATCTGCAAAGCCTCGGCTTCAAGGCGCTGGCGACGACGAGCGCCGGCGCCGCCTGGGCCGTCGGCTGTCCCGACGGGGGGACGCCGCGCGACGTGATGCTCGCGCATATCCGCCTGATCGTCGAGTCGACCGATCTGCCGGTGAACGCCGACTTCGAGAGCGGCTTCACCGACAGTCCCGAGGGAGTCGCGGAGAGCGTGAAGCTCTGCGTCGAGACCGGCGTCGCCGGCCTTTCGATCGAGGATTCGACGGGCGATCCGGCGAGGCCGCTCTACGACATCGACGTCGCCGTGGCGCGGATGAAGGCGGCGCGCGCGGCCATCGATCAGACCGGCAGCGGCGTTCTTCTCGTCGGCCGCGCCGAGGGCTTCATCCGCGGCGTGCCGGATCTCGACGGCATGATCGCGCGGCTGCAAGCCTATTCCGATTCCGGCGCGGATGTTCTGTATGCGCCGGGCCTGACGATGAGCGAGCAGATCGCCTCGGTGGTGAGGGCGGTGGCGCCGAAGCCGGTGAACGTGCTGATGGGGCAGCCGAACCCGCTCAGGGTCCAGCATCTGGCGGACCTCGGCGTGCGGCGCATCAGCGTCGGCGGCTCGCTCGCGCGCGCAGCCTGGGGCGGCTTCATGCGCGCGGCGAAACTGATCGTCGACGAAGGATCGTTCGACGGCTTCAAGGACGCGGCGCCTTCCGCCGAACTCAACAAACTGTTTCGAGGATGATGATGGACCTTGCGCACGAACCCGATCCCGTCACCGGTCAGGCGGTCGGGAAACTCGTCGATGTGAAGCCGGCGACGCGTCCGGGTCCGGTCGTGCTGGAAGGCCGCTTCGGGCGCACGGAGCGCCTCAATCCCGCACGGCACGGCGACGACATCTGGAACGCCGTGAAGGACGACGCGACGCTGTGGGCCTATATGGGTTACGGCCCGTTCGCGAACCGCGCGGCCTTCGATGCCTGGCTCGAGAAGCATGCGGGGACGGAAGACCCCTATGCCTATGCCATCGTCGACAAGCAGGAGCGTGCCGTCGGCATTACGACGCTGATGGAGATCCGCCCGCTTCCGCGCGTCATCGAGACCGGCAACATCCTCTACAGCCCGCTGTTGCAGCGCACGCCGCTTGCCACCGAGGCGCAATACCTCATGGCGCGCTACGCCTTCGATACGCTGGGCAATCGCCGCTACGAATGGAAGTGCAACGCGCTCAACGCGCCGTCGCGGCGCGCGGCGGCGCGCTACGGCTTCACCTTCGAGGGCATTTTCCGGCAGCACATGATCGTCAAGGGGCGCAATCGCGACACGGCCTGGTTCTCGATGCTCGACAGCGAGTGGCCGTCGCGTCGCGCGGCGTTCGAGCGTTGGCTCTCTCCTGACAATTTCGACGCCGACGGGCGGCAGAAGGCGAGCCTCGGCGACATGATGGGCGTGAAAGTGTGAGCGCGCTCGATGGTTTACGCCGCGCGCGCGCCGACGAGGCGGAGAAGGTCGCGGCGTTTCAGCGCGTGGCCTATGCGAAGAATAATGAGATCCTCGGCGTGCCGTCGGTGCCGCTGCTTGCGGACTACGCGCAGGTGCTCGCGGACTATGAAGTCTGGGTGGCGGACGATAACGACAGTTACGCCGGCGTTCTGATCCTCGAACTTGAGCCCGACGGCCTGCTGATCTGGAGCATCGCGACGGCCGCAAATGCGCGGCAGCGCGGCCTCGGCAGGCAGATGCTGGCGGCGAGCGAGGAGCGTGCGCGCGCGCACGGCCGCGCGCGCATGACGCTCTACACCGGCGAGCCTTTGAAAGCGAACATCGCCTGGTATCAGCGGCACGGCTACGTCATCCAGGGCACCGAGGTGCGGCCGGAACGCAGCATCGTGCACATGGCGAAAGAGCTCGGCTGAAGGCCCTTTCCCTTTCCATCGCGCGTGCCGTATTCTTCGTCATGCCCGGGCACGATCCGGGCATCCATCTTCTTGCGAAGGCGATGGATTTCCGGTCAAAGCCCGGCAATGACGAATTGAGAACGAGAAGGAAACGGGAAACGCACATGGCAGGACGGTTGCAGGGCAAGGTCGCGTTCATCACGGCGGCGGGAAACGGCATCGGCCGCGCCATCGCGGAGACGTTCGTGGCGGAGGGCGCGAAGGTGATCGCGACCGACCTCGACGAAGCGAAGGTGAAGGAGATCAAGGGCGCGACCGCGCGCAAGCTCGACGCCACCTCGACCGCCGAGATCGAGGCGCTGGCGAAGGAATTCTCGCCGGTCAACGTGCTCGTCAACGCGGCGGGCTGGGTGCACCACGGCACCGCGCTCGATACCAGCGAGGCGGATTGGGATCGCTCGTTCGACCTCAACGTCAAATCGATGTTCCGCACCGTCCATGCGTTCCTGCCGGCGATGCTGAAGAACGGCGGCGGCTCGATCGTCAACATCGCGTCGGGCGCGGGCTCGGTGCGCGGCGTGCTCAACCGCTACGCTTACGGCGCGACCAAGGCGGCGGTGATCGGCCTCACCAAGTCAGTCGCGATCGACTATATCCGCCAAGGGATCCGCGCCAACGCGATCTGCCCCGGCACCATCCAGTCGCCCTCGCTCGACCAGCGCATCGCCGATCAGGCGACGCGCTCCGGCGCGTCGCTCGAGAAGGTGCGGCAAGACTTCATCGACCGCCAGCCGATGGGGCGGCTCGGCACCACGCAGGAGATCGCCTGGCTCGCGGTCTATCTCGCGTCGGACGAGGCGAGCTACACGACGGGGCAGATCCACCTCGCGGACGGCGGGTTCGCGTTGTAGCCGCACGAACCGCGCCCGCATTCTCCGTCTGAAAGGAAGAGTGGGCGAGTAGCGGGCGTCTTTGTTTCCGTTGCTTGCGATCCTTACGCGGACCGCCTCGCGATCCGACCTTCCCTTTTCAAGGGGACGCCAATCCCGCGCGCGCCTCCGCGTACTCCCGCTTCAACCGCGCGCAAAGCTCCGCGACGCTTGGAATGTCGGAGATCGTGCCGACGCCGTGTCCGGCGGACCAGACATCCTTCCACGCGCGCTTCTCGCCGGTGTGATAGCCCGCGGGCTTTTCGGGAAGGTTGTCGGGATCGAGCCCGGCGGCGATCAAGCTGGGTTTGAGGAAATTGCCGTGCACGCCGCTGATCGCCGGCGTGTAGAGGATGTCGGCGGCGCGCGACGCGACGATCATCTCCTTGAAGCGCTGGTCGGCAAGGCTTTCGCGCGTGGCGATGAAACGCGTGCCGATATAGGCGAGGTCGGCGCCCATCAGTTGCGCCGCGGCGATCTGGTTGCCGGACGAGATCACGCCGGAGAGGATCACCGTCCTGTCGAAAAAGGCGCGGATCTCCGAAACGAGCGCGAACGGACTCATCGTCCCCGCATGTCCGCCGGCGCCGGCGCATACGGCGATCAGGCCGTCGACGCCGGCTTCCGCCGCCTTGCGCGCATGGCGCATGTTGATGACGTCGTGGAACACGATGCCGCCGTAGGAATGCACCGCGTCGACGACCTCCTTGTTCGCTCCGAGGGAAGTGATGACGAGCGGCACCTTATGCTTCACCGTCGCCTCGAGGTCGGCGCCGACACGGGCATTGTTCTTGTTGACGATGAGGTTGATCCCGAACGGGGCGGCGCCGGGATGCTCCGCCAACCGTTCGCCGACCTGGTCGAGCCATGCGGCGTAGTCATCGGTGGTGCGCTGATTGAGCGAAGGAAACGTTCCGATGAGGCCGGCGCGGCACGTTTCGACGACGAGGTCCGGGCCGGAAACCAGGAACATGGGCGCCGCGATGGCCGGCAGCGACAGACGGCCGCGGAACGATTCGGGGAGGGGCAAGGGTAAACTCCGATGACGCCTTGTGCCGCGCGGGCTTGACCCGCGCCTCGATCTTCCATGAAGGTCTTAGCGCAAGGATGGATTGCCGGGTCAAGTCCGGCGGTGGCGGGAAGCGGAGGCGAGCGGTGCATATTCTCATTACGGGCGCGGCGGGCATGATCGGGCGCAAGCTCACCGAGCGGCTGGCGCAGGACGGCGCCCTCAACGGCGCCGAGATCAAGAAGATGAGCCTCGTCGACGTGGTCGTCCCGACCCGGCCGGCGGCGTTCAAGGGCCGGGTCAAGGCATGGGCGGCGGACCTTTCCGACACTAAGGAAACGGCGAAGGCGGTGGCCGAGCGCCCGGACGTGATCTTCCATCTCGCCGCCATCGTATCGGGAGAGGCGGAGCTCGAATTCGACAAGGGCTACAGCATCAATCTTCTCGGGAGCCTCGGGCTGCTCGAGGCCATCCGCCGCACCGGCGACGGCTATCACCCGAAGATGGTGTTCGCCTCCTCGATCGCCGTGTACGGCGCGCCGTTCCCGTTCTCGATTCCCGACGATTTCAACCTCACGCCGCTCACCTCCTACGGCACGCAGAAGGCGATCGGCGAATTGCTGCTCGCGGACTATGTGCGCAAAGGCTTCCTCGACGGTGTCGGCATTCGCCTGCCGACGATCTGCGTGCGCCCAGGCAAGCCGAACAAGGCCGCGTCCGGCTTCTTCTCCTCGATCATCCGCGAGCCGCTCGCGGGACAGGAGGCGATCCTGCCGGTGAAGGAAACGGTACGGCATACGCATGCATCGCCGCGCGCCGCCGTCGGCTTCTTCATTCATGCCGCGGGTCTCACCCGCGAGCAGCTCGGGCCGCGCGTCAATCTCGCCATGCCGGGGACGACGGCGACAGTCGGGGAGCAGATCGAATCGCTGCGGCGCGTCGCCGGGCCGCAGGTCGCCGCGCGTATCCGTAGCGAACCGGACGCGATGATCATGCGCATCGTCGACGGCTGGGCGCAGCGCATCGACGCGCGGCGGGCGCGGGAACTCGGCTTCCGGGCGGAGAATTCGTTCGACGAGATCGTGCGCGCGCATATCGACGACGAACTCGGCGGCAAGATCGCGGCGTAAGCTGAAGGCGGTGCGAGCGCGACGATCGACATGCGTTTCGCGATGCCGCTGATCCCCGCGACGCTGGTGCGCCGCTACAAGCGCTTCCTCGCCGACGTCGTGCTGTCGTCGGGCGAGGAGATCACGGCGCATGTCGCCAATCCCGGCGCGATGACGGGATTGGCCGCGCCCGGCACGCGCGTGTGGCTTTCCAAATCGAGCGATCCGAAGCGGAAGCTCCCCTACGCCTGGGAATTGGCGGAAGTCGATTTCGGCGGTGGCGTGGAACTCGTCGGCGTCAACACGGCATATCCCAATCGCCTGGTGCATGAGGCGCTGATCGCGGGCCGCATTCCCGAATGCGCCGGTTATCCGTTGCTGCGCCGCGAAGTGCGCTACGGGGAAAACTCGCGGGTCGACTTTCTGCTGGAGGGGACGGACCGTCCTGCCTGCTATCTCGAAGTCAAGAACGTACATCTGATGCGTATGCCGGGCCTTGCGGAGTTTCCCGACAGCGTCACCGCCCGCGGGGCGCGGCACATGCAGGAACTTGCGGCGATGGCGGGCGCAGGCGCCCGCGCGGTGGTGCTGTTCCTGATCCAGATCGGCTCGGCCGTGCCCCCCCGCCGTTGATATCGACCCGGCCTACGCGGCTTCTCTGAAGGCCGCGCGGGCCCGCGGCGTCGAGGCTCTGGCCTATACCTGCGCGGTAACGGCGGAGGGAATCAGCCTGGGCCAACGGGTGCCGATCGTGGCGGCTCCCGCGGGGTGAAGGGCGGCGTCCGGATTGGTGGGTTGCAACCTTGGCGCTTGCGTCCGCTTCGTGCTTGCCTACATTGCCGATCAACAGGCGGCGAGGCCGCGGAGGGTGCGGCGGAGCCGCAAAAGCGAATGACCTATGTCGATGCGGTGGCGGCGCCACTGCGCAAGAACGGCCAGATCAAGCTGCACGACGCGGAAGCCTTCGCCGGCATGCGCCAGGCCGGGCGCCTCGTCGCGGAATGCCTCGACATGCTGGTGGACGAAGTGGCGCCGGGCGTGCCGACCGAGAGGATCGACCGGCTCGTGGCGGATTTCGCGCGCGATCACAGCGCGCTCCCCGCGACGCTGATGTATCGCGGCTACCGCAAATCGACCTGTACCTCCATCAATCACGTCGTCTGCCACGGTATTCCCAACGAGAAGCCGTTGAAGGAAGGCGACATCGTCAATATCGACGTCACGCTGATTCTCGACGGCTGGCACGGCGATTCGAGCCGCATGTACGCGGTCGGCGAGATTCCGCGCCGCGCCGAGCGGCTGATCGACGTCACCTACGAAGCGATGATGCGGGGCATTGCCGCCGTGCGTCCCGGCGGCACGACCGGCGACATCGGCGCGGCGATCCAGACTTTCGTCGAGCCGCAGCAAATGAGCGTGGTGCGCGACTTCTGCGGCCACGGTCTCGGCCGGCTATTCCATGACGAGCCGAACATCGTGCATGTCGGGCGTCCGGCGGAGGGCTTGGTGCTGAAGCCGGGAATGTTCTTTACGATCGAGCCGATGATCAATCTCGGGCGCCCGCATGTGAAGGTGCTTTCCGACGGCTGGACGGCGGTGACGCGCGACCGCACGCTCTCGGCGCAGTTCGAGCACACCGTCGGCGTGACGGCGGACGGGGTCGAGATCTTCACGACATCGCCGAAGGGCCTCGACAAGCCGCCCTACCGGGCGTGAGCGCCGCCATCGGCGCGGCAGGTGTATTGCGTCGACGTTAAATCTAAAATTGAATGGCGAAGCGGCCATTCCGGCCGCGCCCGCTGGTCCGGGACACGCGCGACGATGTCCATGCAGGAAGACGACGGCGAGACACCGCGTGGTCTCGCGGAAGCGCCGCACTATCACGGCCATCGCGAGCGGTTGCGCGCGCGATTCTTGTCGGCCGGCGCGGATGCTCTTGCCGATTACGAGCTGCTCGAGCTGGTGTTATATCGCGCGATCCCGCGGCGCGATGTGAAACCGCTGGCGAAAGCGCTCTTGCAGCGATTCGGTTCGTTTGCCGAAACCGCGGCGGCGAGCCCGACGCGGCTCTCCGAGGTGGAGGGGCTCGGAGAGGCCGCCATCACCGAAATCAAGATCATCCAGGCGGCGGCGCAGCGCTTTGCCCGAGGCCAGATCAAGGAGCGCCCGGCACTGTCGTCATGGTCGTCGGTGATCGAATACTGCCGGACCGCGCAGGGCTTCTCCGAGAAGGAGCAGTTCCGTATCCTCTTTCTCGACAAGCGCAACCGGTTGCTCGCCGACGAGGTGCAGCAGGTCGGCACCGTCGACCATACGCCGGTCTATCCACGCGAAGTCGTCAAACGTGCGCTGGAGCTTTCGGCAACGGCGATCGTTCTCGTGCACAACCACCCCACTCACTCATTTCGATCCCGCAGGATCACGTTCAAACACGTTGAAACACTAGAGAAATCGCCCATTTTTGGCATTGCGTAGTGGGGACGGTTTTGGCAAATTGGGGGCGGTTGAAGGGATAGAAAACGGCTTTCCGCTCCCAGCAAACGATCCCCGTTTCTCCTCGACCGATCCCAGTTGCGGACAAGGAGGAACGCAT
>JBDHSU010000150.1:0-9174 GCA_039808325.1 Variibacter sp.
TCATCGTCATCGATGACAAGGGCAACGACTTCTTCAAAGCGCTGAATTTGGGGTGAGCAGGGCGCTGCGTCGTCCTCCTCCGAGAACTGCCCTTTGAGTGTCGCCCCGCGAAGGCGGGGTGCCGTCATCCCGTCTCGCGAAAATCACCCGGAGACGGCGTAGGAACGCCCCCCGCGCGCGCCGAAGGAAGGAGTCGCGCCTCGATCACGATGATTTTGGATCGAATCGATCCAAAATCATGAACGTGATCGATTCTCATAACTTAGAGCGGGATGCAGGCGGAAAACCCCTCCGCGCTTTTCCTCATCTCGCTCTGGGGCCTCATTCGACCGCGTGGAGTGAGGCCGCCGCTCTTCTTTTTGTTCGAGCATGGATATTTCCGAAACCGGTTTCCACGTTCGCGATCATGCATCTTTCATGATGCGTCGCTCGCTCTTGCGCTCCTTTAGCGTTTCGCGCCGACGATGGCGAACATCACGCCTTGTGGGTCGACGCACTGCGCGATCCAACTGCCGCCCGGCACCTGCATTGGCCCGTTCAGGATCTTGCCGCCTTTTTCGGTGATGCGATTGATCGCAGCGTCGGTCGCCTCGACGTTGATATAAAAGGCCCAGACGTTTCTCGGCCCGTCAGGCATTGCGTTCATCATGCCGCCGGTCGCATCGCACGCCATGTCGCTTGCGGTTGCGAAAAGCTGATAGGTGCCCATCGGGCCCATATCGAGCGCGTCGCGCTTCGACCAACCGAACAGCTTCTCGTAGAACGCGAACGCGGCCTTCCAGTCGCTGGAATAGAGCTCGTGCCAGCCGAAGGTGCCGGGCGTGCCCGGTGCGGGCCGCGGCGGCATCGGGCCGTCGCCGCGGAACAGGAAGAAGACGGCGCCCATCGGGTCGGCGGCGACGGCGAAGCGGCCGATACCGGGGATGTCCTCGGGCGCACGGTATACCTTGCCGCCCAGCGCCTCGACCTGTGCCGCTTTCGCATCGACATCGCCGACCGCGACATGCGCGAGCCATCCATTCTTCGCGCCCTCGACGCAGGCCTCCGGCATCGTCATCAGGCCGGCGACGGGTGTCCCATCGACTTTGAGGAGGGTGTAGCGGATGCCGGGCGTGCCTGCGTCCTGCGCGTCCCATCCAATGGCGTGGCGGTAGAAAGCTTCCGCCGCGCGGTCGTCCGGTGTCAGGAGCTCGTACCAGCAAAAGCCGCCGGTCGGCCTTGTTTGCGCGTCACCGCTTTTCGTCTTGAGCGCCGTGTCGTTCATCACGTTCCTCCACTGAGCTCAGGTTGACATAATTAGTTGATATCAACATAATGCGGGTATGTCAAAGCGAAACGCGGTGCCCTTCGAGACGACCTTGCGGGTGAGGGACACGTGCCTCTGTTTGCATGTGCAGCGTGCCGCGCGCGCGCTCGCGCGCCGTTTCGATGAGGCATTGCGGCCGCTCGATCTGACCAACGGGCAGTTTTCGCTGATGATGTCGCTCAATCGCCCGGAGCCGCCGAACATCGGATCCATCGCGGAGCTTCTCGCAATGGACCGCACGACGCTCACGGCAGCACTCAAGCCGCTGGCGCGGCGGGGCCTCGTGCGCGTGTTCGCCGACAAAGAAGATCGCCGCAGCCGTCGCGTCGCATTGACGCCGGCGGGCGAGGCGTTGCTGGCGCGCGCCGTGCCGATCTGGGAGCACGCGCATGCGCGCCTCGATGCGCTGCTTGGCATTCCCGGCGCGGCAAGCTTGCGCACCGGCCTGCGGAAGCTCGGCTGACATGTCCATCCAGCCGAGAAAGCGAAATCGCGCTATCGCTTCACGCCGGAGCGAGGCGCGACACGCAGGGCATCGCGCGGCGCTAGGGCGCGGGCGTCGCGAGTGGTTTGCCCTTTTCGACGACGTAAGTCGCCAGCACCTTCGCGCCCTGTGGGCCGGATTTGGCGTCATGCACCGCGCCGGGAGGCATTTGGTAGCTGTCGCCGGCTTTGAGCGGCTTGTCCGGCTGCCCCGCGACCATCAGCGCCAATTCGCCTTCGATTACATAGCCGGCTTCGACGCCGGGATGCGTATGGCGTCCGATATTCACGTTCGGCGCGATCTCGGCGATGCCGATCACCGTTTCATAGCCTGCGCCCGGCACCTCGAATTTCTGCAGCGGGATGCGCTTGATTGGCGGTGCGGACTGCGCGATCGCTTGTGGCGCAACGAACGCGGAGACGCAGATGAGCGCAGCAACGGCAGGAACGATGAATTTGCGCACGACGTTTTCCCCCTTCGACATTCGAGCCGAAAGGTACCATACGCCGCGTCCGATTCAGACGCTGTGATTTTTCGAAGCGAGCCGAAAGCGGAGGGATGGCCGGTGCCCCAGGGAGTCGAACCGCGATTCTCCCGTTTTTCACACGGGCGCTCTGCCGATGAGCTAGACACCGATAGTCCCTGTCGAGGCCGAAGGGGACAATGCGTGCGGAGATGGTGGGTGAATGCGGCTTGCGCCGGGCGAAAGCATGCGCGTCGCATGAAAAGCATGGGGAGTTTTTCGGACGGGCGGACCATGCGGGCCGCAGATGTCGTCCCAAGCTCTCTCCAGCGCGAGCCCCTTAAGACAAAATTCCTCGAGGCGCCGTTCATATGCGGCGACAATATGAACCCGGCGAGCGTTTATGCGTTGAGGCATAATCGATCGACGCCTGTACCCATGTCTGTGTGTGAGTAGGAGTACGCTATGGCCGCGCCGCGCCCTTACTGGAAGGGGCATCTCAAGCTGTCGCTGGTGTCTTGCCCGATTGCGCTCTACAGCGCCGCGACGTCGAGCGAGCGCGTTTCATTCCGGCAGATCAACAAGCGAACCGGCCACCGGCTTCGGCAGCAACTGATCGATGAAGTCACGCGCGAGCCGGTGGAAAGCGCCGACAAGGGACGCGGTTACGAGATCGGCAAGAACGTTTATCTTCCGGTCGAGGACGATGAGCTTGATGCGGTCGCGATCGAGAGCAGCCATACGATCGAGATCGACCGGTTCGTGCCGCGCGCGCAGATCGACGAGCGCTATTTCGACAGTCCCTATTACCTGGCGCCGACCGACGAGGTCGGGCAGGAGGCTTTCGCCGTCATCCGCGAGGCGATGCGCAGCGAGGGCATGGTGGCGCTTGCGCGCATCGTCCTTGCCAAGCGCGAGCGCGTGATCATGCTGCAGCCATGGGACAAGGGCCTGCTCGGCACGACGCTGCGTTACGGCTACGAGGTGCGCGGCGCGGATGAATATTTTGAAGGCATCCAGGACGTGAAGGTCGCGCCCGACATGCTCAAGCTCGCCAAGCACATCCTCGAGACCAAGGCCGGTGATTTCGAGCCGGAGGAATTCAGCGACCGCTACGAGGACGCGGTTGTCGACCTGCTGAAGCGCAAGCAGGCCGGCATGCCGGCGCCGCGCGCCAAGCCGATGCCGGGAACGACGAATGTCATCAGCCTGATGGACGCGTTGAAGAAGAGCCTCGGGGGCGCGCCGGCAGCGGCGCCGAAGCGAGCGGCAGGCGGCAGGCGCGCCGCGGCGAAGGAAGAGGCGATGCGCAAACAGCCGCAGTTCAAGCTGCCGATCGCGGGCGGCAAGAAGGCTGCAAGGAAGGACGCCGGGAAACCCGTGGACAAGCCCGCTGCCGTCGCGCCGTCCGCCTCGACCGCGAAGGCGCGCCGCCGGTCGGCTTAATCAACAGGATCGAAGGAGGGGCGCCGTGTGCCGCAACATCCGCACGCTGTTCAACTGAAACCGTTCGGCGCGACGATGAACGAGGCGGCCGACACGGCGAACCGTGCGCCCTTCCGGATCGTTCCGGTGCGCACGCCGGAAGATATCCGCGTTATCGTCGCGCTGTTTCGTGCTTATGCCGCGTCGCTCGATGTCGACCTTGCCTATCAGGATTTCGAAGGCGAGATGGCGGCGATGCCGGGCAAGTACGCGCCGCCGGCGGGAGAATTGCTCCTCGCGCGGACAACCGAGGGAAGCTCGATCGGCTGCGTCGGACTCCGCCCGCTCGATGTCGACGGCGTCTGTGAGATGAAGCGTCTCTACGTCTCGCCGCAGGGACGTGGCCGGGGGCTGGGCCGCGCGCTGGTCGAGGCTGTGGTCGCCATCGCGGAGGTATCGGCTACCGCGAGATGCGCCTCGACACCTTGCCCTCGATGGCGGAAGCACAGGCGCTCTACCGCAGGCTCGGTTTCGAGAAGATGGCGCCCTATTATCAGACGCCCGTGGCCGGCACGCTGTTCATGCGCCGCCCGCTCGCGCCCCGACGGACGCCTCAACGCTAGGGCGCGAGAGGCGTGCCTTTCAACAGGCAAGGACCTAAGCCCGGGGACTGGTCGAAATAGGCCACGCGCGATTCAAAGTATGCCGCCAGCCTAAGCTCGAAAAGAACATATTGCGAACGAAGAACAGATCGTGTACATTGCCCTTTATCAGTTACGCACCGTGTACGCGGGCAGCGGCATTGCTGCTCCGCCGAATCGTAGGCCATAAGGAGCGCCAGATGCCCGCCGCAGCCAATCTTCGCGTTGTCGAAAGCCCCGCCATGGATAAATCCAAAGCCCTTGATGCCGCGCTCTCCCAGATCGAGCGCGCTTTCGGCAAGGGCTCGATCATGCGACTGGGGAAGAACGACAAGTCGATGGACATCGAGGTGATCTCGACCGGCTCGCTCGGCCTCGATATCGCTCTCGGCGTCGGCGGCCTGCCGCGCGGCCGCGTGGTCGAGATCTACGGGCCGGAATCCTCGGGCAAGACGACGCTGGCGCTGCACGCCGTCGCGGAAGCGCAAAAAAAGGGCGGTATCTGCGCCTTCGTCGATGCCGAGCATGCGCTTGATCCGGTGTACGCTCGCAAACTTGGTGTGAACGTCGACGATCTTCTGATCTCGCAGCCCGATGCCGGCGAGCAGGCGCTGGAGATTGCCGATACGTTGGTGCGCTCCGGCGCGGTCGATGTTCTCGTGGTCGACTCGGTCGCGGCTCTCGTGCCGCGCGCGGAACTCGAAGGCGAGATGGGCGACAGCCAGCCCGGCCTGCAGGCGCGGCTGATGAGCCAGGCGCTGCGCAAGCTCACGGGCTCGATCAACAAGTCGCGCACCATGGTGATCTTCATCAACCAGATTCGCATGAAGATCGGTGTGATGTACGGCTCGCCGGAGACGACGACCGGGGGCAACGCGCTGAAGTTCTACGCCTCCGTGCGCCTGGACATCCGCCGCATCGGCGCCATCAAGGAGCGCGACGAGGTCGTCGGCAACCAGACTCGCGTTAAAGTGGTGAAGAACAAGCTGGCGCCGCCGTTCAAGCAGGTCGAGTTCGACATCATGTACGGCGAGGGCGTCTCCAAGATGGGCGAGCTCATCGATCTCGGCGTCAAGGCTGGCGTGGTCGAGAAATCAGGCTCCTGGTTTTCCTATGACAGCCAGCGCATCGGGCAGGGTCGCGAGAACGCCAAAAGCTTTCTCAAGTCTAACGCCGACATGGCAAATGCGATCGAACTCGCGATCCGCCAGAATTCGGGCCTGATCGCCGAGCAGGCGCTTGTCGGTGAGGCGGAGGACGACGAGGAAGACGAGGACTGAGAGCGGCGATCCTCCGGAGGCGGCAGCCGGTAGGAGCGTACGGAACGCCGCCGTCGATGGCCTCATGTCGATGGCCTCAGTCGGCGGCTTGAGCCGATGCCGGTGTGATCCCGAGCGGCGCTCCGTCCATCCGCATGGCGGTATAGGGCGGGCGCCGTTCGCGCTTTTCTGGACTCATTGTCGGGCCGCCGCTAAAACCGCTTTAGAAACATTGCGCTAGGGCAGTAGGCGGATCAAACGGTCCGTGCAAGAGGCCCGGCATTAGCCAGGGCGGTCCATGAGCGGCGTCAACGACATTCGGTCGACCTTTCTCGACTACTTCGCCAAGAACGGCCACGAGGTCGTGGCGTCGTCGCCGCTTGTCCCGCGCAACGACCCGACATTGATGTTCACCAATGCCGGGATGGTGCAGTTCAAGAACGTCTTCACGGGCCTCGAAAAACGCAGCTATTCGCGCGCGGCCACGTCACAGAAATGCGTGCGCGCCGGCGGCAAGCACAACGACCTCGACAATGTCGGCTACACCGCCCGGCATCTCACCTTCTTCGAGATGCTCGGCAACTTTTCGTTCGGCGACTACTTCAAGGATCGCGCGATCGAGCTCGCCTGGAACCTGATCACCAAGGACTTCGGGCTGAAGAAGGACAAGTTGCTCGTCACCATCTACCACACGGACGATGAGGCGGCGACGTACTGGAAGAAGATCGCCGGTTTCTCCGACGATCGCATCATCCGCATCCCGACCTCGGACAATTTCTGGGCGATGGGCGACACCGGTCCGTGCGGCCCGTGCTCGGAAATTTTTATCGATCGCGGCGAGCACGTCTGGGGCGGCCCGCCGGGCAGCCCGGAAGAGGACGGCGACCGCTTCCTCGAGTTCTGGAACCTCGTCTTCATGCAGTTCGAGCAGGTGACGAAGGAGGAGCGCGTGCCGCTGCCGCGCCCTTCGATCGACACCGGCATGGGACTGGAGCGCATGGCCTGCATCCTGCAGGGCGTGGACAGCGTTTTCGAGACCGATCTGTTCCGCCATCTGATCGACGCCACGGCGTCCGCGATCGGCCGCGCGCCGGATGAGCAGACGGTGGCCTCGTATCGGGTCATCGCCGACCATCTGCGCTCCTCGGCCTTCCTCGTCGCGGACGGTGTTCTGCCGTCGAACGAGGGGCGTGGCTATGTCCTGCGCCGCATCATGCGGCGCGCCATGCGGCATGCGCAGCTCCTGGGGGCGAAAGAGCCGCTGATGTGGAAGCTCGTCCCGCCGCTGGTGCGCGAAATGGGGCAAGCCTACCCGGATCTCGTTCGCGCCGAGGCGCTGATCGCCGAGACGCTGAAGCTCGAGGAGACGCGTTTTCGCCGCACGCTCGAACGTGGCCTGACAATTCTCGACGAGAAGAGCGCGTCGCTGAAGAAGGGCGACATGTTCGACGGCGACACCGCTTTCACTCTCTACGATACCTATGGTTTTCCGCTCGATCTGACGCAGGACGCGCTGAAGTCGCGCGGCATCAGCGTCGATATCGCCTCCTTCACCGACGCGATGGAGCGCCAGCGCGAGAAGGCGCGCGCCTCGTGGGCGGGCTCGGGCGAAGCGGCGACGGAAGCGGTCTGGTTTCCGCTGCGTGAGAAACTCGGCGCCACCGAGTTCCTCGGCTACGACACCGAGATCGCGGAGGGCGTCGTCACTGCGCTGCTGCGCGATGGCAAGGAAGCTGATGAGCTTAGGGCGGGCGAGAGCGGCCAGATCGTCCTGAATCAGACTCCGTTCTACGCCGAATCCGGCGGTCAGTTGGGGGATACCGGCACGCTGAAGGGAGAGAGCGTTCGCGTTCGCGTTACCGACACGCAAAAGCGCGCGGGCGACGTCTTCGCGCATTTCGGCACGGTCGAGGAGGGCACGCTGCGCATCGGCGTGCCGCTTGCGCTTGAAGTCGATCATGCGCGCCGCGGCGCCATCCGCGCCAATCATTCGGCGACGCATCTTCTGCACGAAGCGTTGCGCCAGGTGCTCGGCGATCATGTCGCGCAGAAGGGCTCCATGGTCGCGCCTGACCGTTTGCGTTTCGATTTCTCGCATCCGAAGCCGATCACGGCGGAGGAACTCGAGAAGGTCGAGGATATCGCCAACGACATCGTGCTGCAGAACGCGCCGGTGACAACGCGGCTGATGGCGATCGAGGACGCGCGCGCGTCCGGAGCCCGCGCGCTGTTCGGGGAGAAGTACGGCGACGAAGTCCGCGTCGTTTCGATGGGCGAGGGTGGCGGCAATACGCTCGGCTGGTCGGTGGAGCTTTGCGGCGGCACGCATGTGCGCCGCACCGGCGATATCGGAATCATCGCCGGCGTCACCGATAGCGCGGTCGCAGCCGGCGTGCGCCGCATCGAGGCGTTGACCGGCCGCGTCGCGCGCAAGCACGCCAACGCGCAGGCCGCGCTGGCGAAGGAGGCGGCCGCCGAGTTGCGGGCGCCGCTGGAAGAGATGCCGGCGCGCATCGCCGGCCTGCTCGACGAACGCAAGCGTCTGGAGCGCGATCTTGCCGAGGCGCGCAAGAAGCTTGCGATGGGCGCCGGCGGCAGCAACGGCGCGGCGGCGGGCGCGCTGCGCACTGTCGGGGACATCAAGCTGATGGCTCGCGCCGTCGAAGGCATCGAGGTGAAGGACCTCAAGAGCCTCGCCGATGAAGGCAAGAGGCAGGTCGGCTCCGGCGTCGTTGCGATCGTCGGCGTTACGCCGGAGGGCAAGGCCGGCATCGTCGTCGGCGTCACCGCCGATTTGACGCCGCGATTCAACGCCGTCGATCTTGTGCGGCGCGGCGCGGAGGCGCTCGGCGGCAAAGGCGGCGGCGGGCGGCCAGACATGGCGCAGGCGGGAGGTCCGGATGGGGCCAAGGCCGACGCGGCGCTTGCGGCGATCGAGGCGGCACTCGAGGGGCAATAGCGGCGACGTGCGGGTGGTCGCCGACAGGCACGAGGCTGCACGTTGGCATATCCGGACTGGCTTAACGACATGCTCGTTTTCCTCGCCGCGGCGGGGATCGTCGTGCCGCTGTTTCATCGCGCCCGCATCGGGGCGGTGCTGGCGTTCCTCGTCGTCGGCGTCGTGGTCGGCCCGTACGGATTGGGGCGTTTTTCGAACGGCAGCGATTGGCTCGCCTATGCGGTGATCGAGAAGCCGGAGCGCGTACAGCCGCTGGCGGAGCTTGGCGTCCTCTTCCTTCTCTTTGTGATCGGGCTCGACCTCTCGCTCGAGCGTCTGTGGTCGTTGCGCCGCTACGTCGTCGGCCTCGGCGGCTCGCAGTTTCTCGCTTCGGCATTGGTGCTCGGCTTGATCGCCAGGGCGGCGGGCATGAGCGGGCCGGGCGCGGTTATTCTCGGCCTCTGCTTCGCCATGTCGTCGACGGCGGTGGTCTTGCAACTACTCGGGGAGCAGGGACGGCTCACCAGTCGGTCGGGGCGGGTCGCATTCTCCGTGCTGCTGTTCCAGGACCTGATGGTCGCGCCGGTGCTGCTTGCGGCGGGCTTGCTGGCGCGCAGTGGAGATGACGTCTGGCGCGAACTTGCGCTCGCGCTCGGCG
>JBDHSU010000151.1:0-9101 GCA_039808325.1 Variibacter sp.
GAAGCCGTACTTATTCACCCGCGCATAGGTCGCGAGCGAGTTGATGAGACCGATGTTCGGTCCTTCCGGCGTCTCGATCGGGCAGATGCGGCCGTAATGCGTCGGATGCACGTCGCGGACTTCGAAGCCAGCGCGCTCGCGCGTGAGGCCCCCCGGCCCGAGCGCCGAGAGACGCCGCTTGTGCGTGATCTCGGAAAGCGGGTTGGTCTGGTCCATGAACTGCGAGAGCTGCGAGGAACCGAAGAACTCGCGCACGGCCGCCGCTGCCGGCTTCGCGTTGATCAGGTCCTGCGGCATGACGGTGTCGATATCGACCGACGACATGCGCTCCTTGATCGCGCGCTCCATGCGCAGCAGGCCGATCCGGTACTGGTTCTCCATCAGTTCGCCGACCGAGCGCACCCGGCGGTTGCCGAGGTGGTCGATATCGTCGATGTCGCCACGCCCGTCGCGCAGGTCGAGCAGCGTGCGGATGACGGCAATGATGTCTTCCTTGCGCAGCACGCGCATGGTGTCGGGCGCATCGAGCTCGAGGCGCATGTTCATCTTCACGCGGCCGACGGCCGAGAGGTCGTAGCGCTCCGGATCGAAGAACATCGACTGGAACATCGCCTGCGCCGTGTCGATCGTCGGCGGTTCGCCCGGACGCATGACGCGGTAGATGTCGAACAGCGCGTCCTCGCGGGTCATGTTCTTGTCGACCGCGAGCGTATTGCGGATATACGCGCCGACATTCACATGGTCGATGTCGAGGATCGGGATGTCCTTGTACCCCTCCTCGTTGAGCATCTTGATCGTCTTGTCGGTGATCTCTTCGCCGGCCTCGACGTGAATCTCGCCCGTTTTCGGATTGACGAGGTCCTCGGCGATGTAGCTGCCGATCAGTTCCTCATCGGAGACACGCAGCGCCTTGAGGCCCTTCTCGGCCAATTGGCGCGCTTGGCGCACGGTCAGCTTCTTGCCGGCCTCGAGCACGACCTTGCCGCTGTCGGCGTCGATCAGGTCGTTGACCGCCTTGTAGCCGCGCATGCGCGTGGCATCGAACGGCATGCGCCAGCCGTCCTTCGCGCGCTTGTAATTGATCTTCTTGTAGAACGTGGAGAGGATCTCCTCCCCGTCCATGCCGAGCGCGAACAGAAGCGACGTCACCGGGATCTTGCGGCGACGGTCGATACGCGCATGCACGATGTCCTTGGCGTCGAACTCGATATCGAGCCAGGAACCGCGATACGGGATGATGCGGGCCGCGAACAGCAACTTGCCCGACGAGTGCGTCTTGCCCTTGTCGTGGTCGAAGAATACGCCCGGCGAGCGGTGCATCTGCGAGACGATGACGCGCTCGGTGCCGTTCACGATGAAGGTGCCGTTCATCGTCATGAGCGGGATGTCGCCCATGTAGACGTCCTGCTCCTTGATGTCCTTGACCGACCGCGCGCCGGTTTCCTCGTCGACATCGAACACGATCAGGCGCAGCTTCACCTTCAGCGGCGCCGCGAAGGTCATACCCCGCTGGCGGCACTCGTCGACGTCGTATTTCGGCGGCTCGAATTCATAGGCGACGAAGTCGAGCTGGGACGTGTTGGCGAAGTCCTTGATCGGGAAAACGGACTTGAAAACGCCTTGCAGCCCCTCGTCGGCGCGCCCGCCTTCGGGCTCGTCCACCATGAGGAACTGGTCATAAGACGCCTTCTGAACCTCGATGAGGTTCGGCATCTCAGCCACTTCGTGAATTTTGCCAAAGTACTTGCGGACCCGTTTGCGACCGGTCAACGTCTGCGCCATCGTGCCTCTCGCTTCATCGCGATGCCGAAACTCCGATGCGGAATTCCGGGTATCGGCGGCCGGGCCCTGCCTCCCGACGCCGAAAACGGGGTAGCGCGTCGCCGCGCTCCCCCGGATTCAAAGTCTGCTGCCGAAGCAGCCTATTTCCGGCGATTCCCCCGACAGAGTCGAGGGACCGCCCGACAAGCCGAATTACTTCAGCTCGACCTTGGCGCCAGCCTTCTCGAGCTGGGCCTTGATCTTGTCGGCCTCGTCCTTGGCCACGCCTTCCTTGACAGGCTTCGGCGCGCCCTCGACGAGGTCCTTGGCCTCCTTCAGTCCGAGGCCGGTGAGCGCGCGGACTTCCTTGATCACTTCGATCTTCTTGTCGCCGGCGGCGGCCAGGACGACGGTGAATTCGGTCTTCTCCTCGGCGGCGGCGGCAGCACCACCGGCTGCGGGGCCAGCGGCGACGGCCACGGCGGCAGCGGCGGAAACGCCCCACTTCTCTTCGAGCATCTTGGCGAGCTCAGCGGCCTCCAGGACCGTGAGGTTGGACAACTCGTCGACGAGTTTTGAAAGATCGGCCATTAGATAGTTCCTTTTTCGGTTCGAACCAGTGTCTGGGATTGCGAAAAAATGAGGCGGCGTCGTTCAGGCGTCGTTTCAGGCCGCGTCCTTGGCCGCATAGGCGCCGAACACCCGGGCGACCTTGGCCGCCGGCGCGTTGACAACCTGCGCGATCTTGGTCGCGGGAGCCTGGACGAGGCCCACGATCTTGGCCCGCAGCTCGTCGAGAGACGGCAGCGCGGCCAGCGCCTTGACGCCGTTCGGGTCCAGCGCCGTTGTCCCCATCGCGCCGCCAAGGATCACGAGTTGCTCGTTCGTCTTGGCGAATTCGATGGCAATCTTCGGGGCGGCGACCGGATCACCCGAATAGGCGATCAAAGTCGGGCCCTTCAGCAGCGATGAAATCGAAGCGACATCAGTGCCTTCGAGCGCGATCTTGGCGATTCGGTTCTTCGCCACTTTGACGCTCGCGCCCGCCTGGCGCATCTGGCGGCGTAGCGCCGACATCTGCGCGACCGTCAACCCCGCATAGTGGCAGACCACGACGACCTTCGTGCTCTGGAACACCTGTTGGAGTGACGTGACGAGCTCGGATTTTTCTGCTCGATCCATTCAGTCACGCTCTTCGCGTTGGCGGAAAGATTTCCGCCGGGTTGCACCTGCCGTACCGCGCCTCCCGGCAAGTGCCAGGTTTATCGACGGACAGCGACGAAAGACTTTAGCCTGTCCGCCAAGCGCTTAGCCCGAAAGCTTCACGCAAGGTGCAAAGGTTCGAACCGTGCCGTTTGGCCTTTCGGCCGCGCGGAATTCGCTTCGTACCCGTCTATGCTGGCTGGTCTATTAAGCCGCGAGCGGCGCCGGCAGTCTCGGACAGGATTTCCGGAGCAGACGGTTGCCCGCATGTTCCGGAGATCGCGCGCCCTTTCGAAAAAGATGGAGGCCCTTTCCTTTCAGATGAATCCATTCGGATATCCAAAAGGAACAAAGTCCCGTCACCTACGATTTCGAGGGGCGCACAAAGACGTGCCTCAACCCTTAGGCCGGCACGCCCGGAGGACTGTTTAGGGCCTTTCAAACAAGTTGGCAAGGGGGTCGCGCACAACTTGGCAAGCCCCTTGCTTGTGCTCCGGCAAGACGGATGCCCAGGGCAGGATATCCGGGGAAGAAGGAGCCGACCATGCACCCCCGCCCTGACGCCATATCGAGCATGCGCCTCGGCCACAACGGCGGCCCCGCGCTTACAGACGGGCCGGAATGGGAGGACGGCGACCCTTACCATTTCACGCGCTGGAAGAGAGCCTGGACGCATGCATGGAAGCGCACACCGCGCGAGATCGCGGTCCGCCGCGACGACAAGGCCGAAGCGCTCGACCTGACCTACGAGGAATACACGCTCGAAATCCTGGAGCGCGGGCGCTATCTGCAGGCGACCGATACGGATCGCATCGCCGCGATCAAGCGCAGGCGGAAGTCCCGCGCGTAGCCCGGATTGGGCGGAGCGAAATCCGGGATGGTCCGGGAATGCCGTTCCCGGATTTCGCTCCGCTCAATCCGGGCTACGACCGTTTCGGTCACATGGCCCGACGACGTCTTCACATCATAAACGCCATAGCCGCACCATAAGCGCGAACGCCACGCCGACATCGACTGCCGACATGCCGTTCCCGCCCAGCTCCGGGCGCCGATCTATCGGCTTGCCGAATTCATGGGCATCGCCGCCTCGATGATGGGCATGAAGACCCGCGCGGACGTTGGACCGCGCTTTTGACCATGCCGCCCCGCCGCGCTACTGAATCGGAAAGGCAAGTCCCCGCCCAATCCGTTCCCGCGACAGGACAATCCCGATGATCGATCTCTACACCTGGACGACGCCCAACGGCCGCAAGGTCTCCATTGCGCTGGAAGAATTGGGCCTGCCCTATACCGCGCACGCGATCGACATCTCTAAGGACGAGCAGTTCGCGCCCGATTTCCTCAAGATCAGCCCGAACAACCGCATCCCCGCGATCGTCGACCGCGACAACAATTTCTCGCTCATGGAGTCTGGCGCGATCCTGCTCTATCTGGCGGAAAAGGCTGGAAAACTCCTTCCGACGGATTTGCAGAAGCGCTACCGCGTCATCGAATGGCTGATGTGGCAGATGGGCGGCGTCGGCCCGATGCTCGGACAGGTGCATCACTTCGTGAAGTACAATCCCGGCAAGGCACCCTACGCCGAGGAGCGCTACCTGAAGGAGGCGAAGCGCCTCTACGGCGTGCTCGACAAGCAGCTCGCGACCCGCGAATTCGTGGCCGGCGACTACTCCGTCGCCGATATCGCGATCTGGCCGTGGATCTCGCGCTTCGAGTGGCAGACCATGGACCTCAACCAATTCCCCAACGTGAAGCGCTGGTACACGGCGATCGCCAGCCGCCCCGCCGTCCAGAAGGGCTATCAGGTGCCCAAGGACATGGGCCCGATCCCGATGCCTTGACCTTCGCGTAGGATCTTGGCCACGCCGGTCTTGGCCCTGATCTCGCCGCGTTGCTGCGAGACCCTGATCTCACGGCGCGATACGTTGTCCGCGCTGTGAGCGGGGGCGCCATGCACAGGATAGGCTCGCTGATTCTTTTGCTCGTTCTCGGCCTGGCCCTTGCCGGCTGCGACAAGTGCGGCGACTGGCCCTGGGAGTCGCACAGCGCGGCGCCGCAATCGTGCAAGGGCGGCACCGGCCCAAGTGGGCTTTAAAGCCGTCCTTTAGAACAGGCTCCCGAAAAGTGGAAACCGGTTTCGGAAAGGCATGTCCCTCGGGCTCGACCCGGGGGACTATGCTCAAACAAACGATAACGGCGGGTCTGATTCAACGCTGACGGGTCGGCCCCCGGAGTGCGACGCAAATCGATTTCTCGATTTTCTACCGCAGCGCAGCAAAAAGACACGCTCTCGAAACATTTGGATATTACCACATTGAACCACAACAAGGGCTAGGCGGCCGATTGTCAGCCTCCGAAACCCGCTGAAGGATCAATGCGATGATTATCCCTGCCCTCATCAAGTCCGCCCGGACTTGGCTCCGCTATCGCTCGACGCTGCGTGCGCTCCGCCGTCTCGACCATGCCACGCTGCACGACATCGGCGTCCAGCCGGGCAACCTGCGCGACGCCGCCCGCGAAGCGAGCCGCGCGTGACCGCCGGCCGCACCGGCCATAAACGCTAAATGCCCGGGCCAAGACCCGGGCATTTTCTTTTTAGAACAGAGCTTTGGCCGTGATTGCTCAGGCCTGCTCGCCGGCTGCGCCGCCAAGCACCGTGCCGGGCTCGACCTTTACGCCCGGCCCCATCGTCGACGAGACCGCGACGCGCTGGACGAACGTGCCCTTGGCGCCCGCCGGCTTCGCCTTCGACACCGCATCGGCAAACGCCTTGATGTTCTGAACGAGTTGATCCTCCGAGAACGACGCCTTGCCGACGCCGGCCTGAACGATGCCGGCCTTCTCGACGCGGAACTCGACCGACCCGCCCTTGGCGCCGGCGACGGCGCCCTTCACGTCCATGGTGACGGTGCCGACCTTCGGGTTCGGCATCATGCCGCGGGGGCCGAGCACCTTACCAAGCCGTCCAACGAGCGGCATGAGGTCCGGCGTCGCGATGCAGCGGTCGAACTCGATAGTCCCGCCCTGCACGATCTCGACGAGGTCCTCGGCGCCGACGATATCGGCTCCGGCGGCCTTCGCCTCCTCCGCCTTGGCGCCACGCGCGAACACCGCGACCCGCAGCGAGCGGCCCGTGCCGTTCGGCAGGGTGACGACGCCGCGCACCATCTGATCGGCGTGACGCGGATCGACGCCGAGATTCATCGCGACCTCGATCGTCTCGTTGAACTTGGCCTTGGCACGCGCCTTGACCATCTTCACCGCCTCGGGAAGGGCGTAGAGCTTGTCGCGGCTGACACCTTCGCGGGCGGCCTTGATACGCTTTCCGTGTGCCATGACCGTTACTCCGTGACCTGCAAGCCCATCGAGCGCGCGGAGCCCTCGATCATCTTCATCGCCGATTCGATGCTGTCGCAGTTCAAGTCCTTCATCTTGTTCTGCGCGATTTCCTTGACCTGTGCCTTGGTCACCGAACCCACGCTGCCGCGGCCCGGCGTCTTCGAGCCGCTGGTGAGCTTCGCCGCCTTCTTGAGGAAGAAGGACACCGGCGGCGTCTTCATCTCGAACGTGAAGGAGCGGTCCTGATAGGCCGTGATGATGACCGGGATCGGCGTGTTCTTCTCGATCTGCTGGGTCTGCGCGTTGAACGCCTTGCAGAACTCCATGATGTTGAGGCCACGCTGACCGAGCGCCGGGCCGATGGGCGGCGCCGGATTGGCGGCGCCCGCGGGCACCTGCAGTTTGATGTATCCAGTTATTTTCTTCGCCATTCCAATCTCCTAGCGGCCGATCTTGAATCGGCCGGTTCAGGGTTTCGTGGTGCGGTTCGGGCGTTTGGCGCGCGCCTTCTCCTCCCACGTTCTCTCTTCTCCCTCCCCGGAGGGGAGGGATGACGCCTAAAGCTTCTCCACCTGCGTGAACTCGAGTTCGACCGGCGTCGCGCGGCCGAAGATCGACACCGCGACCTTCACGCGCGAGCGCGCGTCGTCGACTTCCTCGACGGTGCCGTTGAACGAGGCGAACGGCCCGTCGGACACGCGCACCTGCTCGCCGACCTCGAACGAGATCGAGGACTTCGGCCGCTCGATGCCTTCCTGCACCTGTTGCAGCAGACGCGTGGCCTCGGCCTCCGAGATCGGCATCGGCTTGTTGTCGGAGCCGAGGAAGCCGGTGACCTTCGGCGTGTTCTTGATGAGGTGATAGGCCTCGTCGGTGAGGTCCATCTTCACCAGCACGTAGCCGGGAAAGAACTTGCGCTCGGCATCGACCTTGCGGCCGCGGCGGACCTCGGTGACCTTCTCCTTCGGCACCAGGACTTCATCGAAAAGATCGGAAAGCCCACGCTGCTTCGCCTGCTCGCGGATCGATTCCGCGACCTTGTTCTCGAAATTCGAATAAGCGTGGACGATGTACCAGCGCTTCGGTCGCGTGGAGGTGACCGATTGCATGTCTTAGCTCCCGACGGAAAGGATGGTCGTGACCACGAAGCGGATGATCTGATCCGAAATCAGGAAGAAGACCGCCGCCAACGCCGACATGATGAACACCATCACCGTGGTGATCGCGGTCTCGCGGCGGGTCGGCCACGTGACCTTCTCGGTCTCGGTGCGAACCTCTTGCAGGAACTTGAACGGGCTGGTTTTTGCCATCGCGCTTTCTGCACAGTCTCGCGTCGTCCCAACCACTCGGGAGGAGACGGACCGCAGCGGATCCTCAATTAGGGAAAAAGGGTCGCCGCGGAAGTCCGTCACCGGGCCGCTAGGCGAGCCGCAGTACCTACTTCGGATGGGGGCAAAAATCAAGGCCGCGCCCGATACCGCCGCCACCGTCGGCACCGCGGGCAGGCGCTCGCCGAGATTGGCGCGCCGGTCCCGGATGAGTCGGTACGCCGCATTGACTTCCGGATTTCAGGGCCTACTCTTATCCTATGAGCTTCTTGGCGCGCATTCTCCAGCAATTCCGCGCGGGCCGCCTGCACGCAGGCGCCTGACCCGGCCGGCCGCCCTCGGCGCCGTCCGGGGCTGAAGCTTCTTTTCAGATTCATCGCAAAAGGCGACGCATCCGTACCGCACGGGGAGCGGCCAGACATCGATTCAACACGGCGCGCTTCGCGCGGCCGTATGGAGGATCCCATGACGACCCAGACTTTCGAACGGCCTTCCGCCGACTCCGCGGCCCATCATCCTGTGGCGGAGTTGCCCCCCATCGCCATGACGCAGGAAGACCGCGACCGGCTCGCCCCCCTCGCCGAGGCCGCGACCCGCATTTTTCCGCGCACGGCGGATTTCCTCACCCGCGAGATCGAGCGAGCGCAGATCGTTCCCGGCTCGGCGTCGCCGGCGGACCTCGTCACCATGGGGTCCGAGGTGGAATTCCGGGACGATGTCAGCGGCGACGTGCGCCGCATGCGCCTTGTCTACCCGGAGGAAGCCGATGTCGGTGCCGGCAAGATCTCCGTGCTGACGCCGGTCGGCGCCGCGTTGATCGGCTTGTCCGTCGGACAATCGATCGAGTTCCAGACGCCCGCGGGCGGATGGCGTTCCCTCACCGCGCTTGCCGTGCGCCGGTGATGCGAACGTTGACGTAAACGGCAATGTCGGAGGACACGCAACGCGCGCATCCTCCGACACGCGCTTTCAGGATTCGACGAGGCCCTTCATCCGCTTCACCGCCGATTGCGGCGCGGAAAGAACCGCCGGCCGCACCTTCGCACGGACCGCATCGGCAGCGAGCGACGTGGAGAAATGCGCCAGCATGATCGCATCCATGTCGTCGAGTTCCGGCGCACGCTCCGCCAGAAGGCGGTTATGCGTTTCGGCGTCGCCCTTGCGCAGGCTCGCCATCGCGTCGGGAACGGTGATCGTCTTGAGCGATGCGCCGGGATACTTGCTGCCGACGAACTCGTCGAACTCGGCCTCCATGGTCGGCACGGAAGGTGCGAAGGTCGCGAGCATGCCGATGCGCTTGCCTTGCGAGAGCGCGGCCTCGAACATCGCCTCGTTCGGCTTGATCACCGGGAACGGCATGGTACCCGCGAGGCGATCGATCGCCGGCCCGAACGCCGAGCAGGTCACGAGAATGCCATCGGCGCCGATGCGCTGCGCGTAGCGGCCGAAATCGACGAAACGCTCGATCAT
>JBDHSU010000152.1:0-8997 GCA_039808325.1 Variibacter sp.
GTGCTGGCGCGCGCGGCGGCGGCCGCGGCCGGCGCCGCGCGCGTGCGCGATGCGGTCGCGCGCTTCGCCGCCTTGCCCGTCACCGCCGGCTGCCTCGTCGTCGCCGATCATCCGAGCACGCCGTGGCAGGCGGCGCACGAAGCGGAGAAGCCGCTGTTTGTCGGCAGCGCGGTGAAGACCTTCATACTGGCGCAATACCTGCGTGACGTGGAGGAAGGCCGCCTCACTTTGCAGCAGCTTCTCGCCATCGACGACGGCGTGCGCGTGCTCAGCAGCCCCGTATTCCTCGACCTCACCGGCAAGACCGCCGGGCGCAACGTCCTCGAAGCCATGATCGCGCATAGCGACAACACCGCGACGGACGCGACGCTCGCCGCCGTCGGTCCCGATCGCGTGCGCGCGCTGATTACGGAAGCGGGCCTGAGCCGGACGCGCATTCCCGACTCGACGCGCCGGCTGTTCTCCTATCTCGCCGGCGCGGCGGAGGGCGAGGATCTCGGCTGGGCCGGCATGCAGCGCGTCGCGCGCGGCGATCTCGCCGGGCCGGCGCGCAAGCCGATGAACGACGCGCAGACGATGATCGCGCCGGCGGAGGAAATGGTGCGCTGGTATCGCGCGGCGCTGCGCGGTACCTATTTCAAGGAGCCGGAGACGCTGGTCGAGTTCAAGCGCATCTCGGCGATGGCCGATTCATTGCCGTATGTGGTGCCCGCCGACACCGCCGCCTATGGCAAGGGCGGCAGCATCGACTGGGACGGGTTCCATTGCTTCGCGCTGCCGGGACAGATGGTGGTGAACAAGGTGCCGATGACGTTCTGCTTCACCGTCAACTGGAACGGCCCCGACGACGGCGTGCCGAAGACGTTCCAGGCTTACGTCGAAGCGGTCGCCGCGGTGCTGCGCGAAGCCGCGGCGGCGGCCGGCTGAAGCCTCGATGCAAGTACCGGCCACATGATCGAAACCGCGCTCCTCGCTCTCGCCGCGCTCGGCGGCGCCGCCGGCGTCGCGCTGCTCGCCGCCGCCGCGCATGCCGCCCCCGGCATGCATCTCGACAGCGCCGCGCAGGTGCTTCTGCTCCATGCGCCGGCCGTATTCGCGCTCGTCCTTGCCGCAACGCACGGCCTCGTCCGCCGGCCGCTCGGCCTGATCGCCGCCACGGCGTTCCTTCTCGGCGCGGCCCTGTTTGCCGGCGACCTCACCCTACGCGCTTTCGCCGGGCATTCGCTGTTTCCGATGGCGGCGCCGACCGGCGGCACCATTCTCATCGCCGGCTGGCTGATCGCGGCCGCCGCGGCGCTGGCGCGGAAAAATCCGTAGCCCGGATTGAGCGAAGCGAAACCCGGGAACGATCGACAGACGACAGCCCCCGGGTTTCGCTTCGCTCACCCGGGCGACAGGACTTGCCAAACCTGCATTGAGCCCTCCGCCCCAAACCGCTAGAACCACTCCGCCTTCCCGCCGAACCTCCGAGGCCCTCATGACCGTCAGCCCGTTCGAACAGGCACGCATCCTCTCCGAGGCGCTGCCGCACATGCAGCGCTACGACGAGGAAACCGTCGTGGTGAAATACGGCGGCCACGCCATGGGCGACGAGGAAACCGCGCGCGCTTTCGCCCGCGACATCGTGCTGCTCGAGCAGACCGCGATCAATCCGGTCGTCGTGCACGGCGGCGGGCCGCAGATCGCAGGCATGCTCAAGCGGCTCGGCATCAAGTCGGAGTTCGCGGCGGGGCTTCGCATCACCGACGCCGCCTCGATCGAGGTGGTCGAGATGGTGCTCGCCGGCTCGATCAACAAGCAGATCGTCGGATTCATGAACGAGGCCGGCGGCAAGGCGATCGGCCTCTGCGGCAAGGACGGCAACATGGTGCGCGCGCGCAAGGTAACGCGCAGCGTCGTCGATCCCGACTCCAACATCGAGAAGGTCGTCGACCTCGGCTTCGTCGGCGAGCCGGAGAAGGTCGACACCACCGTGCTCGACCAGATCATCGGCCGCGAGTTGATCCCGGTGCTGGCGCCCATCGCCACCTCCGACACCGGCGCGACCTATAACGTCAACGCCGATACCTTCGCCGGCGCCATCGCCGGCGCGCTGAAGGCGAAGCGTCTGCTGCTGCTGACCGACGTGCCCGGCGTGCTCGACAAATCGAAGGCGCTGATCCCGCAGCTTTCCGTTGACGAGGCGCGGCGGCTGATCGCCGACGGCACCATCTCGGGCGGCATGATCCCGAAGGTCGAGACCTGCATCTACGCGCTGGAGCAAGGCGTCGAGGGCGTCGTCATCCTCGACGGCAAGGTGCCGCACGCCGTGCTGCTCGAACTCTTCACCGACCACGGCGCGGGGACGCTGATCCATAAGTGAGGGGCCACCCTCCCCCTTGTGGGGAGGGTCGGCGCCGAAGGCGTCGGGGTGAGGATAGATGGGAGTTTCACTGCATCACCCCGCTCCCTCCCCACAAGGAGGAGGGGAGATAGCGCCGCCATTCGCCCTTAAGGCGCCGACACCCCCGCATTCACGCGCCCGCCCATGCCCTTCGCCGGGTATTTGCGCAGCGCCTCCTCGTTCGGCTCGGTGCCCCAGCCGGGACGGTCGGGCAGCACCAGATGCCCGTTCTCGAACTCCGGCACGTGCGTGAACAGTTCCGCGTCCCAGGCGATGCGGTCGATGTCGATCTCCATGATGCGCAGGTTCGGCACCGCGGCGGAGAAATGCGCGTTCATCATCGTGCACAGATGCCCGTAGAAATTATGCGGCGCGACGTTCACCTCGCAGGCTTCCGCCGCCGCCGCGATCTTCATCGACTGCCACACGCCGTTCCACGGCGTATCGATGATGGCGACGTCCATCGCCTGCTCGCGCAGGAACGGCTTGAACTCGCGTAAGCCCAGCAGCGTCTCGCAGGACGCGATCGGATGCGGGCTCTTGCGACGGATGTAGCTGAGCGCCTCCGGGCTGTAGGTGTCGAGTTCGACCCAGAACATGTCGATATGCGCGATGGCCTTCAGGATCTTCAGGAAGCCTTCTGTCTTGGCGTGGAAGTTGAGATCGATGAGGAGCTGAACGTCCGGCCCCGCCGCGTCGCGCAGCGTTTCCAGATGCATCACGATGTTGCGCAGCACCGTGTTGTCGACATTGAGCTCGGGAAAGAACGGCGTGCCGAAGCCCGGCCGCCAGCCGCGCGGCTTGCCGTTCTCATAGAGGAAGATGTTGGTCTTGAGCGCGGTAAAGCCCTTCTCGCCGACCTCGCGGCCGATCGCTTTGACGCCCTCGATATCGGTGATCGGCGTGTAGTAGGCCGGATGGTTGATGCGCCAGGTGCAGCAGTGCGACCAGTACACGCGGATGCGGTCACGGATCTTGCCGCCGAGAAGTTCGTAGCACGGCACGCCGAGCCGCTTCGCCTTGGCGTCGAGGAGCGCGTTCTCGATCGCGCCCATCGCCTCGCCGACCACGCCGCCGGCGGCCGGCCGCGTCGCGCAATAGAGATCGGCATAGATGCGCTCGTGCGCATTCACGTCCTGCCCGACGACGCGCTCCGCCAGCCGATCGATCACCGCGCCGACGCCCGGCGAGCCGAAGCCCTCGTCGTATTCGCTCCAGCCGACGATGCCGCTATCGGTCGTGAGCTTGACGAAGTGGTAGTTGCGCCAGCCGGCGTCGCAGTGCAGCGTCTCGATGCTTCGAACTTTCATGCGTTTCTCTCCCGCGCTCCCACGATTGTCGCGAAGCGGCGCGGCCGCGGCAAGCCGGGCTGGCCTGGAAACAGCCTTGCCCGGAAGCGACATTGCGGGCATGCCTCATTGCGGGAGCGATTCGCGCGATACGGAGACAGGCGGGAACGGTGACGGGAGCGCGATCCGTGCGGCCTTATCTGGCGTCGGCGCTGTTGCTCGCGACGCTGATGGGCGCCGCCACGCCGGCGCACGCCGACCTGCAGCTTTGCAACCGCACGAGTTATATCCTCGACCTCGCGCTCGGAATGGAAAGCAAGAGCGCGACGGCGACGCAGGGCTGGTTCCGCGTCAACCCCGGCGAATGCCGCATCGTGCTCCAGGGCGAAGTCGCCGCCGAGCGGATTTTCGTCGCCACGCGCGCCTTACCGCTCTACGGCAGCGCGCCGCTGCCGCAGGCAGGCGGCCCGCAACTCTGCGTCGCCAATGACAACTTCATCATCGCCGGCGCACAAAAATGTCCTTCCGGCAATAATTATCTCACGCCGTTCAACGAGGTGAAGCCTTCGCAAGGCAACGGCGACGCGCTCACCGCGAACATCGCCGAGGAGGAAGACTACGACGTGGAACAGGCGCGCCTCGCCGGCATCCAGCGCCTTCTCGTCGCCGCCGGCTATGATGCCAATCCGATCGACGGCCTCGAAGGCAAGAAGACGGAAGCCGCGATCGGCCAGTTCATCCGCGACCGCAGCCTGTCCCCCGACATGCAGAACAAGCCGGGCTTCTTCGACACGCTCGTCGCCGCCAAGAAACGCACCGACGCCGCCGCCTCGCTCACCTGGTGCAACGACACCCGCTACGCCGTCATGGCCGCTCTCGGCGTCGAAGGCAAAAGTGAGACCGGAAAAAGCGCCCCAGGGGCGTCCGACGTGACGACGCGCGGCTGGTTCCGCATCGCGCGCGGCGCCTGCCTCAAGCCCGACGTGCCGCCTGATGCGCGCAAACTCTATAGCTTTGCCGAGGCGGTCGACGACGCGGGCGCGACCATCCCCAAGGGCGATGCGACGCTCGCCTGGGGCGGACCGGTGATCCTGTGTACCCGCGATCTCAAATTCGAGATCGACGACCAGCAGGATTGTACCGGCCGCAGCCTGCGCGCCACCGGCTTCACTCCGGTCGACGCCGGCGCGACGGTGCGCTTCCGGGAATGATCGTGCGGGCGCGGCGCTCCTCGTTCCCTGTTTGCGGGGAAAGGTAAAGATCGCCGCGCATTAACTCCGTCATCTCGAGGCGCCCGGCGAGGCCGGGCCTCGAAGCTTTACCGAAAACCGGTTTCCACTTTTCGGGATCATGCTCTAGAACCCCCGCATGAACGACGCATCCCCCGCCCCCGCCCACCGCCGCTTCGACCACGTCGAGACCTGGGTCTTCGACCTCGACAACACGCTCTACCCGTATCACCTGAACCTGTGGCAGCAGGTCGACGCGCGCATCAAGGAGTACGTCGCGAACTTCCTGCAGGTGACGAGCGACGAGGCCTTCCGCATCCAGAAGGATTACTACAAGCGCTACGGCACGACGATGCGCGGGCTGATGACCGAACACGGCCTCAACCCCGACGACTTCCTCGCCTTCGTGCACAAGATCGACCACTCGCCGCTGACGCCGAATGCCGCGCTCGGCGACGCCATCGAGAAGCTGCCGGGCAGAAAGCTCGTGCTCACCAACGGCACCAAGGCCCATGCGCGCGCGGTGATGTCACGCCTCGCCATCGACCATCATTTCGAAGACGTGTTCGACATCGTCTCCGCCGAGTTGGAGCCGAAGCCGGCGCCGCAGACCTACGATCGTTTCCTGAAGATGCACGGCGTCGACCCGGCGCGCGCCGCGATGTTCGAGGACCTCGCGCGCAATCTCACGGTGCCGCACTCGCTCGGCATGACGACGGTGCTGATCGTGCCGGAAGGCACGCGCGAGGTCTTTCGCGAGGACTGGGAGCTCGCGGGCCGCGAGGCGCCGCATGTCGACCACGTGACGGATGATCTCACTAAGTTCCTGGCGGGGATACGAGAGACCTCAAGCTCTTCCTAACCCACCACATGTCGTCCCCACGAATGCGGGACCCAGTACGCCGTGAGTTCTCGCGTACGATGCAGACAGGGGTTACTGGATGCCCGCTTTCGCGGGCATGACGACGTGAGTTCTCCTCACGGCCGAGCTTATTGCCTCACACACCCGGAACGATCTGCGCCATCAGCGCGGCGCAGCCGACACCGGTCACGCCCGCGCCGACCAAGCGCACCGTTGCGAGCTCGCCCGCGCGCGGATGCGTCAGCGCCTTCACCGCCGTCATGACGCCGAGCGCGATCGCGCTTTGGATGATCGCGAGGCCGATGAAATAGGCGTAAAGCGGCGTCGGCTCTGCACCGGCGATCGACTCGCCGAGCGCATAGCCGTGAAACAGCCCGGCCGCGAGCAGCAGCCCGCCGACCAGCGCCGGCGACTGCGCCCGCCGCAGCGCCAGCACCACGCCGAGCGCGATCACCGACAGCGCGACGAGCGCCTCGCTCGCCGGGATGTTCACCTCCGCGACGTGCAGCGAGACGCCGACGAGCATCGCGACGACGAAGCCGATCGCGAACAGCGCGCCGGAGGGAAACGCCGCCGCGAGGCAGCCGACCGCGACGATCGCCGCGAGATGATCGAGACCGAGAATCGGATGGCCGAGGCCGGAGAGCACGCCCGCGCCGAACGTCGACGGCATCTTGCCACCCATTAGGTGATGCGCGAACGCCGGCGAACTGACGAGAACGCCCGCCAGCGCCGCCGCGCGCGAACCGATGACAGACCAACGTGACATTGCAACCTCCCCCGGCTTGAATTCGGCAGCACTCTAACGCTGTTGTCTTCGGGCGTGAACATGTCCTTGCCGTAGGACCGTCATTCCGGCCAAGGCGGCGCAGCCGCCGCGAGCCGGAACCCAGATTCATCATGGTCTCGAGAAACGCCGTAGCGGTTTGCGCAAAGCTGCACTCTTCTGCTTGGTTGAGGATTCTGGGTTCCGGCTCTCGCTATGCTCGGCCGGAATGACGACCGAGAGGATCCAGCTCGCTTCGTCGCCTCTCTGGAGGGGCGCGATGGAGCACAGCCCCAGTTGACAGCCCGGCCCCGCTCCGCGACACAGCCGGGCTGATGACTGAGGGGAAATCCATGCCGCAAGCCGCCGCCAACACCGATCTTGCCAAGACCATCGACGAAGCCTTCGACAAGCGCGACGGCGTCACCCCCGCCACCAAAGGCCCGGTGCGCGACGCGGTCGAGGCGGCCCTCGACATGCTCGACAAGGGGGAGGCGCGCGTCGCGCAGAAGGGCGCCGACGGAAACTGGCAGGTGAACCAATGGCTGAAGAAGGCGGTGCTCCTCTCCTTCCGCCTCAACGACATGGCCGCCATTCCCGGCGGCCCGGGCGGCGCCCACTGGTGGGACAAGGTGCCCTCGAAGTTCGAGGGCTGGGGTGAGAACCGCTTCCGCGCCGCCGGTTTTCGCGCGGTGCCCGGCGCGATCGTGCGCCGCTCCGCCTTCATCGCGCCGAACGTGGTGCTGATGCCCTCGTTCGTGAACCTCGGCGCCTATGTCGACACGGCCACCATGGTCGACACCTGGGCGACCGTTGGCTCCTGCGCGCAGATCGGCAAGAACGTGCATCTCTCCGGCGGCGTCGGCATCGGCGGCGTGCTCGAGCCGTTGCAGGCGGGCCCCGTGATCATCGAGGATAACTGCTTCATCGGCGCGCGTTCGGAAGTCGTCGAAGGCGTCATCGTGCGCGAGGGCGCGGTACTCGCCATGGGCGTCTATCTCGGCGCCGGCACGAAGATCGTCGACCGCGAGAGCGGCGAGATCTTCATGGGCGAGGTGCCGCCCTATTCGGTCGTCGTCTCAGGCACTTTGCCGGGCAAGCCGATGAGGAACGGCCAGCCCGGGCCGGGGCTCTACTGCGCCGTCATCGTCAAGCGCGTCGACGCGCGCACGCGCTCGAAGACCTCGATCAACGAGCTGCTGCGGGATTGAACACGAGGCGTCGTCCCCGCGAAGGCGGGGACCCAGTACGCCGCTGCCTCACGGCTCAAAGCTCAGCGCAGGCGTATTGCATGCCCGCATTCGCGGGCATGACAGGCTGGCCCCCTTGCCAACCGCGCGCGGCGTTGCGAAGACATGCGATATGAGACCGCCCGCCATCGACCCTGTCCTCATCGCGCAGGAGCTGATCCGCTGCCGCTCGGTCACGCCGGATGAAGGCGGCGCGCTGACCTATCTTGCGCGTTCCCTGGAACGGGCCGGCTTTGCCGTGCATCGCGAGACTTTCTCCGAGCCGGACACGCCGGACGTCGAGAACCTGTATGCCCGCATCGGCACCGCCGCGCCGCATCTCGTCTTCGCCGGCCACACCGACGTCGTGCCGCCGGGCGACGAGGCGAAGTGGAAGTATCCGCCGTTCGGTGCGCAAATCGCCGACGGCACGCTCTACGGCCGCGGCGCCGTCGACATGAAGGGCGCCATCGCCTGCTTCGTCGCGGCGGCGCGCGAGCACATCGGGCGCAACGGCGGACAGCCGAAAGGCTCGATCTCGTTGCTTATCACCGGCGACGAGGAAGGCCCGAGCGTCAACGGCACCGCGAAGCTGCTGCAGTGGGCGGCGGCGCGCGGCGAGAAGTTCGACCACTGCATCCTCGGTGAGCCGACCAATCCCGAGCGTCTCGGCGACGTGATCAAGATCGGCCGGCGCGGCTCGCTGTCCGGCACCATCACCGTCACCGGCAAGCAGGGCCACGTTGCCTATCCGCATCTCGCGAAAAATCCGATCCATACGCTGATGCGGATCATGAGCGACATCCTGTCGGAGACGCTCGACCACGGCAACGACCACTTCGACCCGTCGAACCTGGAATTCACCTCGGTCGATGTCGGAAATCGCGCCACCAACATCATTCCGGGCGAAGCGGCCGCGCGCTTCAACGTGCGCTTCAACGATCACCACTCGCTGGAGTCGCTGCGCGCCTGGATCGAATCGCGCGTCGCCAAGACCGCCGGTTCGGACGTCGATTGGAAGATCGATTACGCCAAGGGAAATTCCGAGTCGTTCCTCACGCGCCCGAGCCCCTTCGTCGACACCGTCGCGGGCGCCATCGCCGAGGTCACCGGCAAGCGCCCGACGCTCTCGACTTCGGGCGGCACCTCCGACGCCCGCTTCATCAAGAGCTACTGCCCGGTGATCGAATTCGGCCTCGTCGGACAGACGATGCATCAGGTCGACGAGAACGTGCCGAC
>JBDHSU010000153.1:0-8863 GCA_039808325.1 Variibacter sp.
CGACCCGCCGTTCGATATCCGCCTTCGGAACATTTCGCGCGCGCAGGCCATAGGCGACGTTGTCGCCGACCTTCATGTTCGGAAACACGGCATAGTTTTGGAAGACCATGCCGATGTTGCGCTTATACGCCGGCAACGTGTCGATGCGCGTGTCGCCGAAGAGAATGCGCCCCTCGTCAAGCGGGCAGAAGCCCGCGACCATGCGCAGCAGCGTCGTCTTTCCGCAACCGGACGGGCCGAGCAGCGTGAAGAACTCGCCGTCACGCACGTCGAGCGAAATACCGTCGACCGCACGCACGCTGCCGAACGTGCGCGCGACCTTATCGATTGTAATCGACGTCACCGGAAACCCTTGCCCCGATCACATCAACGCGTCTGGCGGATAAGCTCTTGCAGCTTCTTCAGCGTCTCCGGACGCTTGTCGGTCCAGCCCTGCTCGTCGTAGGGAAACACCTTGATCTTCGACAGATGCGGCATCTTGCCCGGCAGGTTTTCGAGGTCGAGATCGCCGCGCGCCGGACGACGGAACGCAAGCTTGAGGATTGCCTCGCGAACGTCCTTGCGGGTGACGTAGTCCACGAACTTTTTGGCATTCTCGGTGTGCGGGCCGCCTTTGATGATCGCGACGCCTTCCATCTGGGTGGCGGTGCCGTCGGAGGGGTAGATCACCTTCACCGGCGCGCCGTTCGACGCCCACTGATAGCCCGCGTATTCAAGCGAGATGCCGAGCGGAAATTCGCCGTTGCCGACGCCTTGGAAAACCAGGCTCGAGCGGTTGAGAATCTTGGTGTTGGAGAACAGCTTGCCCAGCTTCTCCCAGCCGCTGTCGCCCCACATCTGCAGCAGCAGCGTCGCGTTCGAATAGGACGAGCCGGAATTGCTCGGATCCGTGAAGGCGATCTTGCCCTTCCATTTCGGATCGAGAAGATCGGCCCAGCTCTTCGGCCCTTCCGCTTCCGGCAACTGCTTCGTGTTTTGCAGAATAACGAGAAGATGCACGTTGGTGCCGATCCAGAGATCGTTGGGATCGCGGAATTCCTCCGGCACGGCCGCCTTGTTCACCGATGCGTAAGGCGTGAGGACGTTTTTGTTGGCGTTGAGCAACGAGCGGCTGACGCCCCAGACGATGTCGCCGAGCGGCCGCTCCTTTTCCGATTGAGCGCGGCGGAAGATGACGCCGGATCCTGCCTCGACCGGCTCGACCTCGATGCCAGTTTCCTTCTTGAAGGCGTCAAAGATGTAGCGGTTCAGCGTCGCGTCGTTGGAGGTGTAGACGACGACCTTTTCCTGCGCCGCCGCTGGCAGGCAAGGAGCGAGCAAGGTTGCGGCGGCAACGGCAGCGCAAAGGCTTCGACGCGTCAGCATGATTTTCCCCTCGAGAATGTTGATTAGAGCGGCGGCGTCGAAAGCGTATACAATCGCACGCCGAACACAAAGCCCGATGATGCCCTTACGCGGCCGCGAGCACCTCGGCGGCCGCGGCGCACCCGGCGCCGGGTTCAGGCGAGCGGCCGAGATCGCGCAACGTGCATTCGAGGTAATGCAGGTCGGTCATGATGTCTCCGGCCGACAACGCGCCCATCGTGCCGAAGCGGATGACCTTGCCGGAAAGCTTGCCGCGCTGGCTCGCGATCACAGTGTGGTAGCGCGTATGCATGTGCCGCACGATCGCGAGACCGTCGATACCGTCCGGAACCGCGAAGACGCTCACCGTCGCGGAAAGCGGCCGCCCGGTCGGAAAGATCGGCAGGCCGAGCGCGGCGCCCCCCGCCCGCAGCGCCTCGCCGAGCCGGCGGTGACGCGCGAACACGTTGGCGAGACCTTCCTCATGGATCATCGTCAACGCCGCATGCTGGCCGAGCACCAGCGAGACCGGCGCGGTGAACGACGTCTCGTCCTTCGCGGCGGCCGGATGCGCGCGGCGAAAATCGAAATAGAAGCGCGGCACGCCGGATGCCTTCTCGACCGCCGCCATCCCCTTCGCGCTGACGACGACGTAGCCAAGGCCCGGCGGACACATCAACGCCTTTTGCGAGGCCGAAACCAGGACGTCGACGCCCCAGGCGTCCACTTGCAACTCAATGCCGCCGGCGCCGCTGACGGAATCCACCACAAAGACGGCGTCCGTCTCGCGCACGGCAGCGCCGATCGCAGCGATATCCGCGACGACGCCGGTCGCGCTCTCGTTATGCACGCATACGACCGCGCGATAGTTGCGCGTCTTGAGTTGTTTGCGAACGGCCTCAGGGTCGGGCGCCTCGCCCCACTCGACCGCGACGCGATCGACCACGGCGCCCATGCCTTCGGCGATCGAGGCGAAGCGCTCGCCGAACTGTCCGTGAATGACGATCAGCACCGGCTCGCCGGGCGTGATGACGTTGGCAAGCGCGGCTTCCATCACGCCGGTCCCGGACGCGGCGTAGATAAAGATGTCGCGCTGCGTGCCGAAGACCGGACGCAGCATTTTCGCCGTTTCCCCGACGATGGCACGGAACTCAGGTCCGCGATGCGACAGCACCGGCAGCATCAGCGCGGCGCGGACGCGCTCCGGCACCGTGGTGGGGCCCGGAAGACGCAGGCGATAATCGAAGGGAATGGTGGCGAGGCCAGTCGCTGGCAGCGGGGCGACGATGTTCATGCCCCGGTTTTACAAACCGGCGGGAGGAACGGCAAGCAGAGGCCATCGCAAAAGAAGGGGCGGCAGACCGATGCCGCCGCTTGAATCAAGGGCTACCGCTGAAAGAAATAACGGGTCCCTGCTAAGCCATTGAGAAATGGCGGGAGCGACGGGACTCGAACCCGCGGCCTCCGGCGTGACAGGCCGGCGCTCTAACCAACTGAGCTACGCCCCCGCAGCATCCGCGCGGATGCGCTGCAGGTCGCCGGTGAGATACGGGCCCGCCCGATTCAAGTCAAGCAGTGGAACGGCACGCGGCCCCGTTAAGTCCGTAACCGCCGACGCAGCCTGCCGTTTCGGTCCGCGAATTCGCCGCCCCCCGAGCGAATGCGGCGTGGCCTTTTCCGCACATTGGAAGACGAAAGCCCTTGAAAATAAGGGTTATTCACACCTTCAGACGTTCGCGACGGGCGGGAATGTCAAGAACGCGCCGTGAAATAAGGGGATTCCGCATGGCGGGCCTCGCGAATCACGCAAAATCAAGGCTATCTGAGCCGCGCGAGCTTATCAGGGCGGTAGCGCTCAACACCAATAGGAGTTTGTTTCAATGGCAACGTCCCCGAAATCGACCACGGCCACGACCGTCACGCTGCGCAACCTCGCCGCGAAGCTGGCGGAGGAACATGAACTGTCGAAGAAGCAGACCGAGGCTATCCTCAGCGACATGGTCGACTTGATGGTCAAGCACCTCAAGAAGGGCGAGCGCATCCGCATCGGCGGCTTCGGCATTCTGCAGGTGCGCAAGCGCGCCGCGCGCATGGGCCGTAATCCGGCGACCGGCGAGCAGATCAAGATCAAGGCGAGCAAGAAGGTCGCCTTCCGCGCCGCGAAGGAATTGAAAGAAGCCGTCTGACGCTTTCGCGTTCCGGCTTTCAAGGCGCCGCGGCTCCTGTCGCGGCGCCTTTATTGTGTTCGCCGCTCGGCGAGGAAAATTCCGGCAAGGACCAGCGCCAACGCCAGCGCATGATAAAAGCCGAACGGTTCGCTCAAAATGGCGACCGAGAGGAACGCGCCGAAAATCGGCACGAAATTCACGAAGACGCCGGCGCGTCCCGGCCCGATCAATTCGACGCCCTTCATGAACGAAAGCTGCGCGACGAACGACGGCGCGAGCGCGACGAAGGCAATCACCCCGAGCCCGTTTGCCGTCGGCCAATGCGTCCGGCCGAGCAGCATCTCCGCGCCGAGCGGCGGCAGCGATGCGACGAAGGCGCCGGCGGCCATCAGCATGAAAAATAAAAGGCCGGGAATTGGCGGACGATCGCGAAGACGCAGCGCATACAGCGCGTAAGCCGCGCAACCGACCAGCATCAGCAAGTCGCCGGCGTTGAACGCGAGCGCCATCAAGATATGCACGTCGCCTTTCGATGCGACGACGACGACGCCGATCAACGTGAGGGCGACGCCCACGATCTGCAGCGGGCCCACGCGTGTGCCATGCAACGCAAGCGCGCCGAGCAAAACGAAAACGGGAATCGTCCCTTGCAGGATCGCGAGATTGACAGCCTGCGTGTAATAAGCCGCGGCATAAATGATCGCGCTGAAGAGCGTGTAACCGACCGCGCCCATCCACAGGCCCGTACGCCAATACGGCCATAGCAGGCGCGCATCCTCGCCCAGCCGGCGGCCGCGCATGAGGATGAAGATCATCGAGACGATCAGCCAGCGCGCGCAGGTGAGCAGCATCGGCGATACTTCTCCGATGGCGACGCGGCTGATAACCGCGTTACCCGCCCACGCGAGCGACGCCAGCGAGAGAAGAAAATAGGCGTGCCACGCGGTGGAGCGCGACGCCTGTGTCATCGTGGGCCCCTGATCCGGCATCGACGGCATCGCCCTTCCCGCCGAAACGACAGACACAGAAACGCGCCGGCGCAATTCAATTCGCGAAGTCAGGATATGCCAAAGGCGGCGTTCAGCACGATCGTGAACTGGTGGGCGGTGACGGACTCGAACCGCCGACATCCTGCGTGTAAAGCAGGCGCTCTACCAACTGAGCTAACCGCCCTCGCCTTTTTCTATCGTCGACGGGCGCCACAATGGCAAGCGGCCCGCCTGCGCAAGATATCCATTTGCAGGCGGGCTCGCGACGTCGGCACAAAGTGCGGACTTACGCCTTCTTCGCCTTGGCGTTCTTGCGCGGACGCCCCGGCTTGCGGCCTTTTTTCGTTGCCTTCTTGGCCGCGGTGCCGCCGGAAACGAGAAATTCGTCGCGGCCACGCCCTTGTGCTTCATATTCCGCAATCCATCGCGGCCGCGCGCCGACGCCCGCCCAGGTGGCTCCGGTCGCGGGATCGCGGAACTTCACGGGACGCTTCTTGCCCTTCAACGGATGCGGACCGCGGCCGCCGCCTTTACCGCGCTTCGCGGTGATCGTTTTTCCGAATGAAGCAAGGCGCGCCAATTGCGTCTCGAGATCCTGACGCTTTTCGCTGATCCATTCGTCAACTTCGTCGCGAAGTTTCAAAAGCGCCTCGACGCCCATACTCTTCAAATTGACGTTGGCCATATTTAAGCTCCACTGAATGTGACGCGCCTTATAACCTCGGCGAAAGGCTTTTGCAAAACGGCAAGGCGGCAATAGCGGCTAATAATAAAGTGACGAAGAAGAATACGCCACGAAACACCAGCGGGATTCAAGGGGCAATCGGGAGCGTTTTTGCTTTGATGGAATCAAAAACAAAGCTCTAGGTTATTGTTCTGATGCGTTTTCTTCATGCGAACCGGTGCCGCTTCGCTCGAAACCGCGCTAAAGACGCGGTGCTAGATTTTAACCGCGGCTGGCTTGTACGACGATCGCGCTGTATTGAAAACACGCCAACCGGCGGCTGCTCGTCAATGACATCCAAACAAAGACGCCGGCATCCGAGGATGCCGGCGTCTGCAAGGATTTTCGGAGCGGTCAGTGCGCGATGCGCGCCGCCGTGTCGCCGTCGGGCGGCGGAACATCCACCCGCTTGGCGTTCTCTTCGTCCCACGCGATCGGCTCGGGGGTGCGCGTCAGCGCGTGAACGAGCACCTCACCCATCCGCGAGACCGGGATGATTTCCAACCCGCTCTTGATGTTGTCGCCGATCTCGGTGAGATCCTTCGCGTTCTCCTCGGGGATCAAGACCTTCTTGATGCCGCCGCGGTGAGCCGCGAGAAGCTTCTCCTTGAGACCGCCGATCGGCAGCACGCGGCCGCGCAGCGTGATCTCGCCGGTCATCGCGACGTCGCGGTGCACCGGAATGCCGGTCATCACCGAGACGATTGCGGTGACCATGGCGACGCCCGCCGAAGGTCCATCCTTCGGCGTCGCGCCTTCCGGCACGTGCACGTGGATGTCCTTCTTCTCGAACAAGGGCGGCTCGATGCCGAAGTCCACCGCGCGCGAGCGGACATAGGACGCCGCCGCGGAAATCGACTCCTTCATCACGTCGCGGAGATTGCCCGTGACGGTCATCTTGCCCTTGCCCGGCATCATCACGCCCTCGATGGTGAGAAGCTCACCACCGACCTCGGTCCAAGCGAGACCCGTGACCACACCGACCCGATCCTCGTCCTCGGCCTCGCCGTAACGATACTTCGGCACACCGAGATAATCCTCGATGTTGTCGGCGGTGACCTTCACGGCCTTCTTCTTCTTGTCGAGCACCAGCTCCTTCACCGCCTTGCGGATCAGGGTGGAGATCTCGCGCTCCAGATTTCGCACGCCCGCTTCGCGGGTGTAGCGGCGGATCAGGAACAGAAGGCCGGCCTCGTCGATCGACCATTCCTTCGGATCGAGGCCATGCTTGGCGATCGAGTTCGGGATCAAGTGCTTGCGCGCGATCTCGACCTTCTCGTCCTCCGTATAGCCGGCGATACGGATGATCTCCATGCGGTCCATCAAGGGCGCAGGGATGTTCAGCGTATTCGCCGTCGTCACGAACATGACGTTCGACAGATCGTAGTCGACCTCGAGATAGTGGTCGTTGAAGGTGTGGTTCTGCTCCGGGTCGAGCACTTCCAGCAGCGCCGATGACGGATCGCCGCGGAAATCCGCGCCCATCTTGTCGATCTCGTCGAGCAGGAAGAGCGGGTTCGACGCCTTCGCCTTGCGCATCGACTGGATGATCTTGCCGGGCATCGAGCCGATATAGGTCCGGCGATGGCCCCGGATCTCCGCTTCGTCACGCACGCCACCGAGCGAGACGCGCACGAATTCGCGGCCGGTCGCCTTCGCGATCGACTTGCCGAGCGACGTCTTGCCGACGCCGGGAGGGCCGACGAGGCACAGGATCGGGCCGGTCAGCTTGTTGGCGCGGCTCTGCACGGCGAGGTACTCGACGATGCGTTCCTTGACCTTCTCCAGGCCGAAGTGATCGGCATCGAGGATGCCCTGCGCGTTCGCGAGATCGTGCTTGACCTTCGACTTCTTGCCCCACGGAATCGAGAGCAGCCAGTCGAGATAGTTGCGCACGACCGTCGCCTCGGCGGACATCGGCGACATCTGACGCAGCTTCTTGAGTTCGTGCGTCGCCTTTTCGCGCGCCTCCTTCGAGAGCTTCGTCTTCTTGATCTTGTCTTCCAGTTCCTGGAGCTCGTCGCGGCCTTCCTCGTCACCGAGCTCCTTCTGGATCGCCTTCATCTGCTCGTTGAGGTAGTACTCGCGCTGCGTCTTCTCCATCTGGCGCTTGACGCGCGTGCGGATGCGCTTCTCGACCTGCAGCACCGAGATTTCACTCTCCATCAGCCCCAGCACCCGTTCCAGGCGCTCGGTGACGGTGAGCATCTCGAGGACCTCCTGCTTGTCGGAGATCTTGACGGCGAGATGCGAGGCGACGGTGTCGGCAAGCTTGGCGTAGTCCTCGATTTGCTGGACGACACCAATGACTTCCGGCGACACCTTCTTGTTGAGCTTCACATAGCTCTCGAACTCGTTGACGACCGAGCGCGCGAGCGCCTCCGCCTCCACCTTCTCGCCGGCGTTATCGGCGATGACGGTGGCTTCGGCTTCGTAATAATCGGCGCGGTCGGTGTATTTCGCGATGCGCGCACGCTCGGCGCCCTCGACCAACACCTTGACGGTGCCGTCGGGCAACTTCAGCAGTTGCAGCACGCTGGCGAGCGTTCCGACCTCGTAAATCGAGTCCGGCGCGGGATCATCGTCCGCTGCGTTCTTCTGCGTCGCGAGAAGGATGAACGTGTCGGTCTTGATGACCTCTTCGAGCGCCTTCACCGACTTCTCGCGCCCCACGAACAGCGGCACGATCATGTGCGGGAAAACGACGATATCGCGCAGCGGCAGAACGGGATAGGCGCGCGATTCGCCGGGAGGCGGTAGCGGACGAGGCTTGGGGCTTGTCATGGCCCTTTTCCTTTCACTTTTGCCGCTCCCTCTGGACCCCTCTAAGGCAATCCTGAGAGAGCGCATGAGACCGGGGAGAAGCGCTTCGTCCGGGCCGGACGGGTGGCGCATCGTGAGGGCGAACGGTGCCCGGAATCACTCATTCGCCGTTATAGGTGGCGATGCCACAAGGGGCTGTCAAGCAACCGAGGCGAAGCGGTCCCGCTTGGAAAGCGTCGAGATTACAAGGCGTAACCTCGACGCGCAGGTTCCGATCAGGCGCTCGCGGAGCCGGCGTCGTTGGTGCGGTCGGCATAGATGTAGAGCGGCCGCGCCGTCGCTTCGACGACTTCCTTCGAGATCACGACCTCCTCGACGCCTTCCAGGCTCGGCAGATCGAACATCGTCTCGAGCAGAATGCTCTCCATGATGGAGCGCAGGCCGCGCGCGCCGGTCTTGCGCTCGATCGCCTTTTTCGCAATCGCGCCAAGCGCGTCGTCGGTCAGCGTGAGGTCGATCGTCTCCATCTCGAACAGCCGCTGATATTGCTTCACCAGCGCGTTCTTCGGCTCGGTGAGGATCTTCTTGAGCGCGGCCTCGTCGAGGTCCTCCAGGGTCGCCACGACCGGCAAACGGCCGACGAACTCCGGAATGAGGCCGTATTTCAGCAAGTCCTCGGGCTCGACCTGGCGGAAGATTTCGCCCGTGCGCCGATCCTCCGGCGCGCTCACCTTGGCGCCGAAGCCGATCGAGGTCGACTTGCCGCGCCCCGAGATGATCTTGTCGAGGCCGGAGAAGGCGCCGCCGCACACGAACAGGATGTTGGTCGTGTCGACCTGCAGGAACTCCTGCTGCGGGTGCTTGCGGCCGCCCTG
>JBDHSU010000154.1:0-8852 GCA_039808325.1 Variibacter sp.
ATGCTCGCGGGGCTCGGCGGCGCGATCGACGTGATCGTGCCGCGCGGCGGAAAGAGCCTGGTCGCGCGCGTGCAGAGCGAGGCTCGCGTGCCGGTGTTCGCGCATCTCGAAGGCGTGTGCCACGTCTATGTCGACAAGGCCGCCGACCTTGCGATGGCGCGCGACATCGTCATCAACGCCAAGCTGCGGCGCACCGGTATCTGCGGCGCGGCGGAGACGCTGCTGGTCGACCGCGCCGCGGCGGCGACGCATCTCAAGCCGCTGGTGACGGCGCTGATCGACGCCGGTTGCGAAGTGCGCGGCGACGCCGCCGTGCAGGGCGTCGACCCGCGCGCGAAAGCCGCGAGCGAGAGCGACTGGCCTACCGAATATCTCGACAGCATCATCGCCGCGAAAGTCGTCGACGGCGTCGACGGCGCCATCGCGCATATCGAACGCTATGGCTCGCATCACACCGACGCGATCGTGACGGCGGACGAACAAGCGGCGGCGAAGTTCCTCGCGGAGGTCGACTCCGCGATCGTGGCGCACAACGTCTCGACGCAGTTCGCGGACGGCGGCGAGTTCGGCTTCGGCGGCGAGATCGGCATCTCGACCGGACGCATGCATGCACGCGGTCCCGTCGGCGTCGAGCAACTCACAAGCTTCAAATACCGCATCCATGGCGCGGGGCAGACGCGGCCGTGAGCCTTCCTCTTTCCTTCACCTCCCCCTTTGAGGGGGAGGTCGATCGGCCGCAGGCCGGTCGGAAAGGGGGAGTTCGATGACGCACGACGCGTCCGCCCCTCCCCGCCCCTCCCCCGCAGGGCGGGAGAGGGCAAGCTCCGTCACGGGGCGCGCCGTCCTTCCCCACACCGCGCCCGGCTTACGCGTCGGGCTCCTCGGCGGCTCGTTCAATCCTCCGCATGCGGCGCACCGGGCGGTCAGCCTGTTCGCCATGAAGCGGCTGGGGCTCGACCGCGTCTGGTGGCTCGTCACACCCGGCAATCCGCTGAAAGACCTGCGTGTCCTGCCGCCCATAGGCGAGCGCGTCGCGGCGGCGCGCGCCTTCGCGCGGCATCCACGGATCGACGTCACCGACATCGAAGCGCGGATCGGCACCCGCTACACCGCCGACACGCTGGCGTTTCTGGTGCGCCGTTGCCCACACGTGCGGTTCGTGTGGCTCATGGGCGCGGACAATCTCCGCGACTTCCACCGCTGGGACCGCTGGCGGCACATTTTCGACTTGGTGCCGATCGCGGTCGTGGATCGCGGCCGCATGAACGGCAACGCTCTCTCCGCGCCGGCCGCCCATGCCCTGTCCCGGTACCGCGTGCCGGAAAGCGAGGCCGCGCGGCTGCCCGGCCTGGCGCCCCCGGCCTGGTGCTTCCTGCACGGCCTCAAACTGCCGCTCTCGTCCACCATGTTGCGGGCGCGGCGCGCCGCAAATGTTTGTGCGGGCAGCGGTTGAAACGGCACCACCGCCATGCCTATCTTCAAGGCGTTGCAGATGCGAATCGTCACGCGATCGTCATACGGCATCGAAAGGAAAACGCCCTCTGTCTCCGACAGTGCTTTCTCGGGCCCCAAAACAGCGGCCTGAACGGGCTTCCAAGCCACGCCCCGACGCGGCGGAAGCCCTTGAACTGGTCCTCGCGCTTCTCGACGACGCGAAAGCCGAGGACACAACCTCCATCGACCTTCACGGCAAGACGAGTATCGCCGATTTCATGGTGGTGACCTCAGGCAGGTCCAACCGCCAGGTCGGCGCGATCGCCGATCGCCTCGTCAAAGGCCTGACCGAAGCGGGCGTACGCGGCGTGCGCGTCGAAGGCATGCCGCAATGCGACTGGGTGCTGATCGACGCCGGCGACGTCATCGTTCACGTCTTCCGGCCCGAGGTCCGCGTCTTCTACAATCTCGAGAAGATGTGGTCTTCACCCTTCGCGAAGGAACGCGACGGCAGTGAGCGCCGCGTAAACTGACGCGGCGGCGCCGGAGCATGACGACTTGGCGCGCGCCTTTGCCGGCGCGCGAGGGAGAATGCGATGCGCCTCGTCGTCGCCGCGGTCGGCAAGCTCAAGCGGGGCCCGGAACATCAGCTCGCGGAGCGCTACCGTGAAAGGCTCGACAAGATCGGCCGCAGCGTGGGGCTGCGCGGCGTCAAGGCCGTCGAAATCCTGGAAAGCAAGAATCGCGACGCCAATCATCGCATGATCGAGGAATCGATCGCGCTCGCGAATCTGATCCCGGACGGCGCGGCGGTCGTGCTGCTGGACGAGAAGGGTCGCGCGCTCGACACCGGCGGCCTCGTCGATGCGATCCGATCCTGGCGCGACAGCGGGCGCAGCGCCTGCGTGTTCATCATCGGCGGCGCCGACGGCCTTGCGCCGGGCCTGCGCGACAAGGCCGACCTGACGGTGGCGTTCGGCGCCCTCACCTGGCCGCATCAGCTCGTGCGCATCATGCTTCTGGAGCAGCTCTACCGCGTCGCCACCGTGCTCGCGGGGCACCCGTATCACCGGGAGTGAGCCTCGACCGCCCTTTCTCCCTCCCCTGAAAGGGAGAGGGGCGGGGTGGCCGCCGTCCTCGTTTCCCTTGCCCGCGCCCCCCCGCCCCCTCTCGAGGAGAGGTAAGCCGCCCGCGATGCGGCGATTTAACCCCCCTTAACCATCTTTGTGAGTAGATGCGGCATGGCCCCGCATGCTCACAGAGCCCCGCGCCGCGCGCGCCGCCTTGCCTGCGCATGCGGCGCCGGCGCCCTGCTGTGGCTCACCGTGCCGGGGCACGCCGAGCAGCCGCTGAAGATCACGCCGGACATCGCCGCCGAACAGCCGGCGCAGGCACCCAAACCGGACGAGAAGAGCGCGCGCGAGGAGGAACTCGCCCGCGTGCGCGCCGACCAGAAGCGCGCCGCCGAAACCCAGGCGAAGCTCACGGCGGAGATCAACGCCATCGGCGAGGATCGCCGCAAGCTCTCGCAGGCGCTCGTCGAGACGGCGACGCGGCTGCGCGAGATCGAAGCCCGCATCGGCGAAACGGAACGCAAGGTCGCGGCGCTCGACGAGAGCGCCAACGGCATCCGCAAGACGCTGCAGGCGCGGCGCGCCGTCATCGCCGAACTCCTGGCCGCGCTGCAGCGCCTCGGCCATCGCCCGCCGCCGGCGCTCCTGGTGCGTCCCGAGGACGCCCTCAAGGCGGTACGCACCGCGATCATGCTCGGAGCGGTCTTGCCGGAGATGCGGCTCGAGGCCGAGGCCCTGGTCGCCGACCTGTCCGAGCTCGTGCAAGTCCGCCGCCAGATCGAGGACGAGCGCGCCAAGCTCAATCACGATGTCGCGAGCCTGTCGGACGAACGCCAGCGCATGACAGCCTTGATCGATCAGCGGCAAAAAAGGCAAGGCGAGATCGAGAAGGAAATGGCGGATGAGCGCGCGCGCGCCGCCACTTTGGCGCGCCAGGCGGGTAACTTGAAGGACCTCATCGCCAAACTCGACCAGCGCGCGGCCAAATCAGCCTTGCAGCAGAAAGGCGAAACGCCGGCGGACGGCCCCAATAATGCCGCTGTTGTGCGCGATGCCCGGCTCGGCCCGGCGATTGCGTTCGCAGCCACGAAGGGCACGCTGCCGTTTCCGGTGAACGGCGTGAAGGTGCGTGATTTCGGCGCGCCGGATGCGGCCGGCGGAAGCGTGAAAGGGGTCTCGATCAATACGAGGCCGGGCGCGCAAGTTACCGCGCCGTGTGATGGATGGGTCGTCTATGCAGGTCCGTTTCGTTCGTATGGCCAACTCTTGATCCTGAATGCAGGGGGCGGATATCATGTGCTGCTGGCGGGAATGGAACGTATTTCAGTCGATCTCGGACAGTTCGTACTGACCGGCGAGCCGATCGCTGCGATGGGCGGTGGCCAGCAGGCCGGCAGCCCGGCCGCGCATTCCGGTAGCCAAACGACCCTCTACGTCGAGTTTCGTAAGGACGGCACGCCTGTTGATCCCGGCCCCTGGTGGGCGGTAACCGAAAGCGAGAAGGTTCGCGGATAATGCGCAAGACTTACTTGGTTCTCCTCGGCGCGGCGGCAGGGGCAGCCCTTACGATCTTCGCCACGCAGCCGCGAATCACGTTCGGATCGATCGCCAAGGCGGCGCCGTCCGATACCTATCGCCAGCTCAATCTCTTCGGCGACATCTTCGAGCGCGTACGCGCCGACTATGTCGAGAAACCCGACGACGCCAAGCTCATCGAATCCGCGATCAACGGCATGCTTGCCGGGCTCGATCCGCATTCGAGCTACATGGACTCGAAGAGCTGGCGCGACATGCAGGTGCAGACGCGCGGCGAGTTCGGCGGCCTCGGCATCGAGGTCACGATGGGCGAGGACGGCCTGGTGAAGGTCGTCGCCCCGATCGACGACACGCCGGCGGCGAAAGCCGGCGTCATGGCGAACGACGTCATCACGCAGATCGACGACGATCAGGTGCAGGGCCTCAGCCTGAGCCAGGCCGTCGAGAAGATGCGCGGCCCGGTCAACACCAAGATCAAGCTCAAGATCATCCGCAAGGGCCAGGACAAGCCGATCGAGGTCTCGATCGTGCGCGACATCATCCGCGTGAAGTCAGTGCGTTCGCGCACGGAAGGCGACGATATCGGCTACATCCGCATCACGCAGTTCAACGAGCAGACCAACGAGAATCTGAAGAAGGCGATCAGCGACATCACCAACCAGATTCCGAACGACAAGCTGAAGGGCTACATCATCGACCTGCGCAACAATCCGGGCGGCCTGCTCGACCAGGCGATCGCGGTGTCCGACGCCTTCCTCGAAAAGGGCGAGGTCGTTTCGACCCGCGGCCGCAAGGTGGAGGAGACCCAGCGTTACAATGCGCGGCCGGGCGACATGGCGAAGGGCAAACAGTTGATCGTGCTGATCAACGGCGGTTCCGCGTCCGCTTCCGAGATCGTCGCCGGCGCGCTGCAGGATCACAAGCGCGCGACGATCATCGGCACGCGCTCCTTCGGCAAGGGCTCGGTGCAGACGATCATTCCGCTCGGACCGGGCAACGGCGCGCTGCGGCTGACGACGGCGCGCTACTACACGCCTGCCGGCCGCTCAATCCAGGCGAAGGGCATCGTGCCGGACGTCGAGGTGCTGCAGGACGTGCCGGACGACCTCAAGTCCCGCACCGACACCAAGGGCGAAGCGTCGCTGCGCGGCCACCTCAAGGCGGCCGAGGGCAAGGAAGAGACCGGTTCTCAGTCTTACGTCCCGCCGGACACCAAGGACGACAAGGCGCTGCACACCGCGCTCGATCTGATGCGCGGCATCAAGATCAACTCGTCGATCCCGCCGGAAAAGCCGAAGGCGGTCCCGAACTAGATCCGGATGCTTCAGCGAAGCGGAACGGGGCGGCGCCAAGCCGCCCCGTTTTGATTCCGGGGCAGCCCGCCGGTTGTCATCCCGCTTCGCAGGCACGACAGCGAGAGGATTCGAGCTTGGTCGGCACAGCCCCATTCCTCGCCGTGATAGACTTCGCGCGCTGATTCGAGAGGCCGGATGCCGTGACCGATGAGCTGAGCAAGCCGCTCGGGCAAGCGTCGAAACCCAAACGACGCAGCGCCGCGCCCAAAATCATCGCCAATGCTATCGCGATGGCGGCCGTCGCGGTCATTGTCGCCGCCGCCGCCTGGACGTTGCTGACCGAAGATCCGCTCGGCGGCGAGCCGGTCGCGGTCGTGGCGACCCACGCCCCGAAGAAAGAAGCCGTTCCGGGCACTGAACCGGCCGCCAAACCGGCGGCGCCGCTCGCGGCGACGGTGCAAGCCGCAACTCCCACGGCGCCTCCTCCGGGCGCGCAAACCGTGACCGTTATCGACGGCTCGACCGGCAAGCGCGAACAGGTCGTGGTGGGCGGCGGCGCTCAAGCCGCGCCCGACGCCCCCGCCGTGCAGCGGATCGTGATCCCGCCGGAACCGGGAACGCCCGCTCCAAGCAAGGCCGCGCCCGCGCAGCCGACTCCCCCCTCCGCCGCGCCGGCGGAAAAATCCACGGCCGTCGATCCGAAATTGCTGGAGCAGACGACGCAGGGGCAGATCCCCAAGATCGGCAGCAACGGTGAGCGCCCCGCCGAAATCTATGCGCAGCCCACGGCGGCTACGAACGGCCCACGCGTCGCGATCGTCGTCGGCCGCCTCGGCATCAGCGCCAATATGCTGACGGAGGCGATGGCGAAGCTTCCCGGCCCGGTCACGCTCGCCGTGACGCCCTACGGCGCCGACCTTGAACGCTGGGTGGCGCGCGCGCGCGGCGAAGGCCACGAGGTGCTGCTGCAGGTGCCGATGGAGCCGTTCGACTATCCCGAGAACGACCCCGGGCCGCAAACGTTGCTCACCAGCCTGCCGCCGGAACAGAATATCAACCGGCTGCACTGGTTCATGGCGCGCTTCGGCGGCTATGTCGGCCTCGCCAACTACATGGGCGCGCGCTTCGTCATGAACGACGCCAGCGTCGCCGCCGTGATCCGCGAAAGCGGCAAGCGCGGCCTCATGTTCTTCGACGACGGCGCGACGCCCCGCACCGTCACCGGTACGGCGGCGGGAAGCGCCAACGTGCCTTACGCGAAGGCCGACATCGTCATCGACGCGACGCCGAGCGTCCCCGAGATCGAGGGAGCGCTGGCGAAGCTCGAAGCCGCCGCGCATGAACGCGGCTTCGCCGTCGGCTATGCGAGCGCGCTGCCGGTGTCGATCGAGCGCATCGCCAACTGGGCGAAATCGCTGCCCTCCCGCGGGGTCACCCTGGTGCCGATCAGCGCCATCGCGAACAAGCCGAAGTCGAGCTGAGCGAATAGCGAATAGCGAATAGCGAATAGCGAATAGCGAATAGCGAATAGCGAATAGCGAATAGCGAATAGCGAATAGATAGGTGCGGGTGGCGAGGCGGGATGTCTAGGTCTATCTTACTATTCGCTAATCCCTATTCGCTATTCGCTCCCCTTCGATGACCCGCATCCAAGACCTCCCCTACCGCCGCTGCGTCGGCCTCACCGTCCTCAACAAGGACGGCCGCGTGTTTGTCGGACGCCGCACCGGCGGCCCCGAACATGTCGATCTCACGCATCAGTGGCAGATGCCGCAGGGCGGCCTCGATCCCGGCGAGGAGCCGTACGACTGCGCGCTGCGCGAGCTTTACGAGGAGACGAACATCAAGTCCGTCGAGCGCCTCGGCGTCATCGACGACTGGTTGAGCTACGACATTCCCGAAGACATCCTGCGCCGGGCCTGGAGCGGCAAATACCGTGGCCAGACGCAGAAATGGTTCGCGCTGCGTTTCACCGGCGACGAACGCGAGATCGACGTCACGCGCCCGGGCGGCGGCAAACACAAGCCGGAGTTCCTCACCTGGCGCTGGGAGAAGATGGAGAACCTTCCCGGCCTCGTCGTGCCGTTCAAGCGGCAGGTGTACGAGCGGGTGGTGCGCGAGTTCTCCAAGCTGGTGTAGGTGAGAACTCCCCTCCCCGTCATGGAGAGGGGTCAAGCGCGCTCGCGGGATCCAGCGTCAAATGCCAGAAGACGGGAATGACATCATCATCCGAGCGCTGCGTGCGGAGGATGCCGCGGCCTGGCGCATGTTGCGGCTTGAAGGGCTGCGCGACCATCCACGCGCATTCGTGACCAGCTACGAGGAGGTCGCCGAGGACGACGTGGACGCCTTCGCGGCGCGTATGCCCGCGCCCACGGGACCCGACGTCCTGTTCGGTGCGTTCGCCGGCGACAAGCTCGTCGGAAGCGCTGGCCTTCTCGTTCGCAAGCGGGCAAAGGAACGGCACAAGGCGGACATCGTCGGCGTCTACGTGACGCCACGATATCGCGGCAAAGGCATTGCGCACAGGCTGATCCGAGCGGCGCTCGACCATGCCCGGGGCTATGTCGCCGTCGTGCTGCTTGTCGCGGGAGCCGAGAACGCCGCCGCGCGGCGCCTTTACGAGCGCTGCGGTTTCGTCGTGTATGGCCTCGAGCGCCGCGCCATGCGGCTCGACGGCCGCGAGTACGACGACGTCTACATGGCCCTGCATCTCGACCAACAACCCGACGATCGGACATCCCGGTGACACGCGACATCTCGATCCTCCCCTATCGCGCCAATGCCGGCATCGCCCTGTTCAACGCGCAAGGCCGCGTGCTGATCGCCAAGCGTCTGCGCGACGACGGGCCGGAAGTGATCTATCCCGGCCACGAATGGCAGATGCCGCAGGGCGGCATCGACCCGAACGAAGACCCGCGCCCGGCGGCGCAGCGCGAACTCTACGAAGAGACGGCGGTGACGAGCGTCGACTATCTCGGCGAGACGGACGGCTGGATGGCCTATGACTATCCGCCTTACGACGGCCCACCGCATCGGCTCTCGGTCTTTCGCGGACAGCGGCAGAAATGGTTCGCGTTCCGCTTCCGCGGCAAGGACAGCGAGATCGACATCAGCATCGAGCGCTCCGCCGACGGCGGCGACCCGGAATTCGGCGAATGGCGCTGGGAGAAACTGAGCCGCACGCCGGAGCTTGTCGTGCCTTTCCGCCGCTCCGTCTACGAATGGGTGGCGCGGGAGTTCGCGCGGTTCGCGGGAACGTAGCAACGTCCACGACACGTCACTCGATCCGTCATCTTGAGGTGCTCGCGCAGCGAGCCTCGAAGGGTGACGGATCGGATTTGGCGCCGCACGGAGCCGAATTTTACGATGGCGCGATAGATTTCCGCCTAGAGCATGATCCGTTCGGATTGAATCGGATCATGCTGCAGAAACTCATGTTTCGTCGCGTTTTCTGCGGTGAACCGGTGTCCACTTCACCGGAAAACGCTCTAATGCGCGGCGCTTGCGCCCG
>JBDHSU010000155.1:0-8751 GCA_039808325.1 Variibacter sp.
CATCCGCAACCTCGCCTGCACGATGGGGCTCGGCGCCGTCGCGGCGCTGATTTGAGCCCAGAGATTTCGAGCCGGGACGGGCCGCCGTGACGCCTAGATCACGATGATTTTGGATCGAATCGATCCAAAATCATGAACGTGATGGATTCTCATAACTTGGAGCGGGATGCGGGCGGAAAACCGCTGCACACTTTTCCTCATCCCGCTCTGGCGGGACGCGCGGCGCCGAACATCAAGCGAATTTTGCGTCCCGCGCGACGGCAGCGCAGCCGAGCAGGCCCGGTTCGTCGAGCGTGATCAAGGTCGTCGGAATCCGCCGCAGCAGGTCCGCGTAGGGCGGATGATTCTCGAACGCTTCGCGAAACGCCGGCGCATCGAGAAATTTCGCGACGCGGCGCGAGACGCCACCGCCGACATAGACGCCGCCCAGCGCCTTGAACGTCAGCGCGAGATCGCCCGCGAAGCGGCCGAACAGGCGCACGAACAATTCCACGCAGAGCACCGCCGCGGCTTCGCCGGCATTGGCGGCGGCGATGATGTCGGCCGAGGTGCGCGCCGCATTCCCGTTCATCGCGGCAAAGAGATTTTCGAGACCAGGGCCGCAGAGCACCGTCTCCGCCGACACGCGGCCGTGCTTCGCGCGCAGACGTGCGAACACGGCCTCCTCGTCATCGGTTGCCGGACCGAAGGACACGTGGCCGCCTTCGGTCGCGACAACGCGCCAGCCCTCGCCCTCCGGCAACAGGGCCGCAACGCCGAGGCCGGTGCCCGGGCCGAACGCCGCCTTGACGCCCCGCGGCTTCACGGGCAGCGCACCGAGCATGCGCACATTATCCGCCGCAAGGTGCGGCAGGCTCCAGGCGACCGCCTCGAAGTCGTTGATGCCGCGCACGCCAGACCAGCCGAAACGCCTAGCGAGATCGCCGAAGCGGAACGCCCAGTTGCGGTTGGTCATCTTGACGGCGTCGCCGTCGATCGGCCCGGCGACCGCAAGGACACCGGCGCGCGGCCGCGCTCCGGTCTCGTCGAGATAGCGCGCGATCCCGGCCTCGAGGGTCGGGACCTCGTTATCGCGCAGCTTGATCACACGCGCCGGCCGGCCATCCGCGCCGATGACGGCAAATCGGCAGTTCGTGGCCCCGATATCGGCGAGCAGAACCTCAGCCATCGCGGCGCGGCGCCTCCGTCACTTCTTGCCGTCGATCTCGGCGAACACCTCGCGCGCGGCGCGGAAGGAATCGACCGCGGCGGGAACGCCGGAATAGATCGCGAGCTGCATGAAGATCTCGCGGATTTCCTCGCGGGTGACGCCGTTGCGCAGCGCGCCGCGCAGATGCAAGCGCAGCTCGTGCGGCCGGTTCAGGGTCGCGATCATTGCGAGGTTCAACATGCTGCGCGTCTTGCGCGGCAGTTGCTCACGTCCCCAGACGGCGCCCCAGCAGTATTCCGTCACCAGTTCCTGGAAGGGCTTGTTGAAGTCGTCGACCATCTTCAGCGAGTTCTCGACATACTCCTTGCCGAGCACCGCGGTGCGAACTTCGACTCCCTTGTCAAAGGTCTTCTTGTCCATAAAAGCGTCCTTCCAGATTGAGGGGGGATGGCAAATGTCGGCGACGTCACCGGCTGTTCGCAGTCATGACGCTCCGCGCGGGAAAAATCCAGCCGGTCTGCACGATTGTGTGACAATCCATGCCAGGAGCCACGGGCCTGCACCGCAAAAATGCATGGTTGCCATAGATTGCTTATTATAAGCATCCTTATTAGATTGCGGGCATGCGCTACTCTCAAAAACGCGACTTTGCTTTCCTGCTTCACGACGTCGCGCGCCTGACCAGGACCGTGGCCAATCAGCGGGTGCGGGCGCTTGGAATGACGCGCGCGCAATGGGCCGTGCTCTCGCGGCTCGACCGCAATCAGGGGCTCAAGCAGGCGGAACTCGCCGAAATACTCGATCTCGCGCCGATCAGCCTCACGCGGCTGGTCGACCGGCTCTGCAAGAGCGGGCTCGTCGAGCGGCGTGCCGACCCGGCAGACCGCCGCGCCAAGCGCCTGTTCCTGACGCCGAAGGCGCGGCCGGTGATCGACCGGCTCTCGCAGGTCGGCGAGCGATTGATGAGCGATGCCCTCGCCGGCACCTCCGAGGCCACGCTCGCCGCCAGCATGGAGCACCTCGAATCGGTGCGGAACAATTTGCGCGATATGATCGGCGGGACGGGAAGCGAGCGCGCCAAGCACAGCGAGCACGCCGATGGCCGATAACGTCCTCAAGCTCGCGCCCGAGGCGGAGGCGAAGCGCAAGTCCGACGCCCCGCCGGCCGCAGCGGACGCGGCAGCGCCGGCGACCGAGGCGAAGAAATCGCGCCGCTCGCTGCGCTTCGTCCTGCTGGTGGTCATTCCGCTGATCGCCGCCGTCGTCGGGCTCTACTGGTATCTGTCGGGCGGGCGCTACATCAGCACCGACAACGCCTATGTCGGCATGCAGAAAGTGATGATCACGCCCGACATTTCCGGGAAGATTTCCAGCATCGTCGTGCGCGAGGGCGAGGAGGTCAAAGCCGGCCAGCCGCTCTTCGAGATCGACCCGGTGCCGTTCCGCATCGCAGTGACGCAGGCGCAGGCGAAACTCACGGGCGTGCGCACCGACTTCGACAATCTCAAGACCAATCTGACGGCCACCGACCGCCTGATCGACCTGGCGCGGCAGACCGTCGCGTTGAAGACGAAAGAAGTCGAGCGCAAGCAGTCGCTGCTCGCAAGCCGCGCCGGCGCGCAGGCGGACGTCGACACATCCGTGGCAACCCTCGTCAACGCCAAGACGCAACTGGAGCAACTGGTGCAGCAGCAGGCGCGCCTGCGCAATCAGTTGCTCGACGATCCCAACCTGCCGATCGAGAAATATCCACCGTATATCGAGGCGCAGGCGGCGCTCGATCAGGCGCAGCGCGACCTCGCCCATACGGTGCTGCGCGCGCCGATCGACGGCATGGCGACGCAGGTCGACAGCATCCAGCTCGGCCGCTACGTGACGGCGGGAACGCCGGTGTTCGCGGTCGTCGACAACACGCATCCCTGGGTCGACGCCAACCCGAAGGAAACGGACATCACTTATCTGCGGATCGGCCAGTCGGTCGACCTGACCGTCGACACGTTCCCGAACAAGGTCTTCAAGGGGACGGTCTCTTCGGTCAGTCCGGGCACGGGATCGCAGTTCTCGATCCTGCCGGCGCAGAACGCCAGCGGGAACTGGGTCAAGGTGGTGCAGCGGGTGCCGCTGCGGATCACCTTCGATCCGAGCCAGGACCTCAGCCGCCTGCGGGCCGGCATGAGTGTCGTCGTCGAGATCGATACCAAGCGGCAGCGCTCGCTGGCCGGCCTCTTCGGGCTCGCCGCCACAGCCAAAAATCCGGCCGAGACCGCGGCCAAGCCATGAGCGCCGGCGGCGGCATCGCGGCGATGAGCCCCGCGACGCGGCGCGCATTGATCACGGTCTTCACCATGACCGCGACGATCATGCAGGCGCTCGACACGACGATCGCGAACGTGGCGCTGCCCTACATGCAGGGCAGCCTCTCCGCCTCGCTCGACCAGATCAATTGGGTGCTCACCTCGTACATCGTCGCCGCCGCGATCATGACGGCGCCGGTCGGATGGATCGCGGACCGGTTCGGGCGCAAGAAGCTGTTCGTCGTCTGCGCCGCGGGGTTCACCTTCGCGTCGCTCCTCTGCGCGCTGGCGCAGAACATCGAACAGATGGTGCTGTTCCGGCTCCTGCAGGGCCTGTTCGGCGCCGCGCTGGTGCCGCTCTCGCAGTCCGTGATGCTCGATTCCTATCCCGCCGAACAGCGCGGCTCGGCGATGGCGATCTGGGGCGTCGGCGTGATGCTCGGCCCGATCATGGGGCCGACGCTCGGCGGCTGGCTGACGGACAATTACAGTTGGCACTGGGTGTTCCTCGTCAATCTGCCGGTCGGCATGCTCACCGTCGTCGGACTTTTGATCTTCATGGAAGAAACGAAGGTGCAGAAGCACCTGCGGTTCGACTGGATCGGCTTCGGCGCACTCAGCATCGGCATCGGCGCGCTGCAACTCATGCTCGACCGCGGCGAGCAGGTCGGCTGGTTCGGTTCCACCGAGATCTGGATCGAGTGCATCGTCGCCGTCGCCGGCTTTTATTATTTCTTCGCCCATTCGCTCACGACGGCGCATCCGTTCGTGCGCTTCGCTCTGTTCAAGGATCGCAACTACACAATCGGCTGCGTGTTCATGGCGGTGATGGGCATCTCCATCTTCGCCACCATGGCGCTGGTGACGCCGTTCATGCAGAACGTGATCGGCTATCCGATCCTCACGGCGGGCCTGCTGCTCGCCTCGCGCGGCGTCGGAACGCTGTTCGGAATGCTGGCCGTCGGGCGCCTGGTCAACCACACCCAGCCGCGCAACCTGATCTTCCTCGGGCTCCTGTTCACCGCCGCCACGCTGCATCAGATGTCCGGCTTCACCAACGACACCTCGTCGAACGAAATCGTGGTCGTGAGCCTGATCCAAGGGTTCGGCCTCGCCCTCGTCTTCATCCCGCTCAACACCACGGCGTTCGCCACTCTCCCGGCGCATCTGCGCACGGACGGCACGGCGATGTTCACGCTGATCCGCAACATCGGCAGCGCGCTCGGCATCTCGATCGTCATCGCCAACCTAACGCGCATGACGACGGTGATGCACGCCGCGCTGGCCGAATATGTCACCCCGTTCAACGACGCCCTGAAGATGCCCGACGTCGTGTCCCATCTCGATATAACGACCGAAACGGGCCGAGCGATGATGGACGCGATCGTCACGCAGCAAGCGGCGATCATCGCCTACGCCAACGACTTCCGACTGCTGATGTGGATCGCGATCGCGGCCATGCCGTTCGTCTTCTTCGTCACCGCGCCGCCGCGGTCCCGCAAGCCGAAGCCGGACGACGAACCCGTGCACGTGATGGACTGACGCGGCAGCCGTGCCTGGGCGCCAGCGGGGCGCCGGCGCACTATCCCGCTTTCGCCTGCTTTCCCATAAACTCCGCGCGCACGCTTTCGGTTTCGGCGCCGAGCGCCGGCACCGGGCCGTAGGTGCGTTCCGTGCCGGCCCACCGCACCGCCGGCGCGGAATAGGAGGTTGGCCCCGTTTCGGTTCCGACGGTGATGCGGCGCAGGTGCGGATGCCGGGCAAGGCCGGCGACGTCGTTCACCCGCGCGAAGGCGATGTCGGCGGCTTCGAGCTTCGCTTCCAGCGTGGCGACATCGGTCGCGCCGAATGCCGCCGCCACGGTGCCGTCCGTGCGCGCGCGATTTTCCACGCGCTTGATCACGGTTGCGAGCTCGGGGTCGGTGCCGAGCGCCTTGTCGCCGAGAACATGCTCGGCAAGAAAGCGCCACTCGCGATCGTTCTGGATCGAAATGAGGATGTCGACGCCGTCCTTGCTGCGGAAGACGCCGTAGGGCGCGATCGATGTATGTGCGAGGCCGAGGCGCCGAGGCGGCTGGCCGCCTTCCTGCAGCAGGAGCGCCGCGGTCATCCATTCGGCCAGCGTATCGAACAGGGAGACGCTGAAGCTCGATCCCTTTCCGGTGCGCGCGCGCAGCGCCAGCGCCTCGAGCACCGCGGCATAAGCGTTCATGCCGGTGCCGAGGTCGGCGACGGAGACGCCGACGCGCGCGGGCGCTTCCGGTCCGCCGGTGATGGACGCCAGGCCGACCTCCGCCTGCACCAGCAGATCGTAAGCCTTGCGCGTCGCGAGCGGGCCGGTCTCCCCATAGCCGGAAATCGAGCCGATGATCAGGCGCGGATAGTCGCGCCGCAGCCGCTCGAGATCGAAGCCGAGCTTCTTGATCGCGCCGGGCTTGAGGTTCTGGATGAAGACATCCGCTTTCGACAGCAATGTCTCGAGAAGCGCGCGATCCTCCGCCTTCGACAGGTCGCAAACGACGGATTCCTTGCCGCGGTTGAGCCAGACGAAGTGCGAGCTCTCGCCATGCACGACCGAGTCGTAGTTTCGCGCGAAGTCGCCTTCCGGCCGCTCGATCTTGATCACGCGCGCGCCGGCGTCAGCAAGCCGGCAGGCGCATGTCGGCGCGGCAACGGCCTGCTCCAGTGAAATAACGAGAAGCCCTTCCAACGGCAGCGTCATGGGCACACTCCCATCGCGATTTCGGCACGGCCGTTGGTGATCGCCACCACGTCACGCGCAATGACCCGGCAGCGAAAACTGACGGATGGACCTTCTTGTGAACCTTCTTGCCACATCTCGGTGCGGATCGTCTCCCCCGGAAACACCGGCGCCGAAAAGCGGCCCTGCATCGCGACAAGCCTGGCCGGATCGTAGCCGCACAGGCTCTGCAGGATCGCACGGCCGGCGATGCCGAACGTGCCGAGTCCGTGCAGGATCGGGCGGGGAAAGCCTGCGGCTTTGGCGAAGGCGGGCTCGGCGTGCAGCGGATTGTAGTCCCCGCTCAGCCGATAGATCAGCGCCATCTCCGGCCGCGTGGCGATATCGCACACGATATCCGGCGCACGCTCCGGCACCGGGTGCGGCGGTGGGCTCTCGCGGCGCGGACCGCCGAAGCCGCCGTCGCCGCGCGCGAAGGTGCTGTGAGTGAGCGTCGCCAGCGTCTCCCCGCTCGCTTTGTCGGCAAGGACGCGCTCGGTCACCAGGATCGCGCCTTTGCCCGCGCCCTTATCGATGACGTCGACGATGCGCGATTTGCCGATCACGGTGGCGGCGGGCGGCAGCGGGCGATGCAAGCGCACGCTTTGCTCGCCGTGGACGACTTTCACCCAATCGAGATCGGGTAGCCGCGTGCGCATCAGCGATCCGGAATGGCCGAGCACGCAGGCCATGGTGGGCAGCGCCCGCAGGTTCTTCTCATAGATGAAGGGAAGCTGCGCCTCGTCCATCGGGTCGTGCCCAAAGCCGAGACCCAGCGCATAAAGCATCGTATCGCGCGCCATGTAGGTCTGCTCGACCGGCGGCAGGTCGAGCGCAAGCAGGCGATCGTAATCGAGAGGCATGGCCGCCTTACTGTACCCGCTCCAGCGCCAGCGAAACGCCCTGTCCGACGCCGACGCAGAGCGTCGCGAGCGCACGCTTGCCGCCGGTCTTCTCGAGCTGATGCGCGGCGGTGAGCGCGAGGCGCGCGCCCGACATGCCCAGCGGATGGCCGAGCGCGATGGCGCCGCCGTTCGGGTTCACATGCTCGGCGTCGTCGGGCAGGCCGAGTTGGCGCAGCACCGCCAGCGCCTGCGCGGCAAAGGCCTCGTTCAATTCGACGACATCGAAGTCGCCGATCGTCATGCCGAGGCGCTGCATCAGCTTGCGGGTCGCCGGAACCGGGCCGATGCCCATGATGCGCGGCGGCACGCCGGCCGATGCCATGCCGAGCACACGCGCCCGCGGCGTCAGTCCGTGCGTCTTCACCGCGTCTTCCGAGGCGAGGATGATCGCGGCGGCCCCATCGTTGACGCCGGAGGCGTTGCCGGCCGTGACGGTACCGGGATTGCGGAACGGCGTCTTGAGCTTCGCCAGTTGTTCGGGCCTGGTGTCGGGGCGCGGATGCTCGTCGGTATCGACCTTGATCGGCCCGGCCTTGCCGCCCGGCGCCTCCACGGCGGCGATCTCCTCGGCGAAGAAGCCGCTCGCCATCGCGCGACCGGCGCGCTGCTGCGAACGCAGCGCGAAGGCATCCTGGTCGGCGCGCGTGATCTGAAACTCCTCGGCGACGTTCTCGCCGGTCTCCGGCATCGAATCGATGCCGTACTGCGCCTTCAGCACCGGATTGACGAAGCGCCACCCGATCGTCGTGTCGAAGATCTCGGCGCTGCGCGAGAAGGCGTCCTGCGCCTTGCCCATGACGAACGGCGCGCGCGTCATCGACTCGACGCCGCCGGCGATGGCGAAGTCGATCTCGCCCGCCTTGATCGCACGCGCGGCGCTGCCGACCGCCTCGAGACCCGAGGCGCACAGGCGGTTGAGGGTCACGCCCGACACGTGGCCGGGGATGCCGGCGAGCAATAGCGCCATGCGCGCGACGTTGCGGTTGTCCTCGCCGGCCTGGTTGGCACAGCCGAAGAACACGTCGTCGAGCTTTTCCCAATCCGCCTTCGGGTTGCGCGCCATCAGCGCCTTGAGCGGCACCGCGCCGAGGTCGTCCGCGCGCACCTTCGCGAGCGCACCGCCGTAGCGGCCGATGGGCGTGCGGATGGCGTCGCAGATGAAAACGTCACGCATGATGTCTGGTCCTTTTTCCGTCACCTCGAGGCGCGAGCGCAGCGAGCCTCGAAGGGTGACGGCCCGAGAATGTGGCCATCTTTCGAGGACCGTTTCGCGGCCACCTCAGGACGACGGGTTTGATTGCGGCTCATTTCGTTTCGTCGTCCCGCGGACTATGCCGCCTTGCCGTGCTCGGCGGCGGTCCGCGCATGCAGCTCACGCAGGACGGCGAGTTCGTCAGCGGTCGGCGGTTTCGTTTCCGCGACGCTGGGGGCGTAGCGCACCGGCCAGCCGGTGTTCTCCTGGATGACCTCGCGCGTGACGCCCGGATGAATCGACGTAACGGTCATCTCCTTGGTGTCCGCGTCCGGCTCGAAGATGCAGAGATCGGTGACAAGCCGCGTCGGCCCCTTGGTCCTGACACCCAGGCGCCGGCGATGGTCGCCGCCCTCGCCGTGGCCGAGCGAGGTGACGAAGTCGAGCCGCGCGGCAAAGCTGCGCGGCGT
>JBDHSU010000156.1:0-8623 GCA_039808325.1 Variibacter sp.
CTACAGGCACGGGCACCTGGAGGCTTGGGATGCCCGTAAGCGCGTCGCCCGGGTTGAGCGCAGCGAAACCCGGGGCTTCTCGCGCTGGATCGACCCGGATTTCGCTTTGCTCAATCCGGGCTACAGCGACGGTGACCGCCGCCTCACCCCATCCGGTGCAGGCCGCAGAGCTTGTTGCCGTCCGGGTCGCGCAGATAGGCGAGGTAGAGCTCGCCGGAAGGGCCCTTGCGCACGCCGGGCGGGTCTTCGATGGACTTTCCGCCGGCCGCGACGCCCGCCTCGTGCCAGGCGTCGACCTGCGCCGGAGAGTCCATGACGAAGCCGATGGTGCCGCCGTTGGCGTGACACGCGGCCTTGCCGTCGAGCGGCTTGGTGATCATGAAGCGCCCGCCGTTGTGGCTGTAGATCAGGCGGCCCTTGGCGTCCTCCTTGCCGGGCTTGGCGCCGAGCGCGGAAAATACGCCGTCGTAGAATTTCTTGGATCGGGCGATGTCGTTCGATCCGACCATGATGTGGCTGAACACGAGGGGACTCCTTCAAGCGGGATTGTTGGCGCGCGGCATGGAAGCGGAGATTGGCGGGGGTGTCGAGGGGGCGCTTCGCGAGGCGCACATAGCCGGACTGTTTAAAAGAGGCGTGCTGGAGGATGGATTAGCCGAAGGCGTACCTCGCAATCTCCGGTGGCGGAATTCGGATGAGTTACACAGCGCAGCGCCGCTTGACATTTCGTCTATTCAAAGATTATATTCCTATCGCCCTGTCCCGACGGGGGGCGTCTCGAGAGCGCCTCGTGATGTGGGAGAGGGTGCGGTGGCCGGCCGGCGGTGCCTAACGCACATCGCTCGCCGGAGGTCCAAGCCGCGCGGTCCCGGCGCGCCAGCCGCGCGCCACTGGGGCCTCGGTGGCAGAGCCGTTCGCTTCGGCGGTACCGACCGCCGGCGGCGCTGCCGGGCCCCGCAGCGGTGGGTAGGCGGCGTTGCCGCCTGAAAGGGTAAGCCCACCGGGGGCCGCGCGGAGCAAGCCTCAAACGCCGCGCGCGGGACGCCGGGCGACCGGCGGACTTGCGGTTCATCGGACTTCGGCAAGCCTCGGTGCCGCGAGGCGCTGGGGTCCGCGGGTCCGGGCGGCGCTTCGCGTCGCGTCCGAGACCCCGGCGTCCCGCGCGCCCCCGATCTGTCGGGGGCGGGACCGCTTCACCCCTCGGAGCGAGAAATTCGCCCGCGAGAATGCGATGGGCTGTTTGAAAATCGAACTGGAAAGGAACCGACCACACCTCGGTCGTCATCGCCGGGCTTGTCCCGGTGATCTCGCTTAGGAAAGCACGATGTCTCCTGATCGGGATGGCCGGGACAAAAGGGCGTTCACGCCCGTCTTCGACGGGCTATGCCCGGCTATGACGAAGGATGAAAGGCCGTTATTCCGGCCAAGGCGGCGCATCCCCGCCGCGAGCCGGAATCCAGAGTTGTCATGCTCGCGATCGTGGTCGACGGCGCCACGGCTTCCGAATGACGCGCACCGCGCTCTCTCGCTTGGTCGCGGAGTCTGGATTCCGGCTCTCGCTGCGCTCGGCCGGAATGACGAAGGCGAGGTCGTCGTAGCCCGTGTTGAGCGAAGCGAAACGTGGGACTGTCCGTGCCGCTCGCGTGTTCCCCGGATTTCGCTTTGCTGAATCCGGGCTACATTGCTCCGGAATATCCGGGAGAGCAGGGAAGGCGATACGACACATGTGCGCTGCCGGAAGTGCTGACAAGCCGAGGCTCTCCGTGATCGAGGGGCAGGCCGAAGCGCGTACCCGGATTGCGTTATCGCTCGTCCACCCGCGCGAACGCATCGACATTCCGGTCAAGGACGTGCTGGCCATCGAAGCTTTGGCGGAGGTGACGTATTTCTGTCCCGAGACCCAAGTCTTCAAAACTTATGAAAGCGCTAGCGTTCGTCTCGATTTCAATCCCGGAATTAGCGCGCGTATTTATCGCCTCACGTCTTGCATCATCGAACAACCGCTCGACGTTGTGGTCGCCGGCGAAATGATCTGCAGCCCGATTGTTCGCGAGCCGCTCTCGAGCGGCTTTCGCATTCACCTTTTCGATTTTGCTGACGCGAAAGCGTTCGCAGCCAAGATTCGCAAAGGATGGGTGATCCCAGATTTGCGGATCGTGCAGGACTCACCATAGCGCCGTAGCCCGTGTTGAGCGCGGCGAAACGCGGGACCGTTTGTTTCGCTCGCGCAGTCCAGGATTTCGCTTTGCTCAATCCAGGCTACGGGTGTGCGGCCGTCATTCCGGCCAAGGCGGCACAGCCGCCGCGAGCCGGAACCAAGAATCCTCATGCTTTCTGTATGGATGATCGAACCTGAAGTCAGGGAGAGCAGCGCCAGGCTGCATTTCCCTCGCATCGTTGCGGAGACTGGATTCCGGCTCTCGCTGCGCTCGGCCGGAATGACGAAGAGCGTATCCCGCGCGCGGCTACGCTCGTTCAGCCGTTGAGATGCCAGATCGCGGCGTTGAGCAGGCTCGCGAAGGCGACCCACGCGGCGTAGGGCACGAACAGCAGCGCGGCGGCGCGGTCGGGCTTCCAGCTTTGCCCGATGAAGCCGAGGATCGCGGCGAGCAGCGCCAGGATGATCGCGAGCGCGGCGGCGAGGTTGTGCGCGCCGAAGAAGGTCGGCGACCACGCGAAGTTGAGGATCAGCGCGACCGCCCACAGCGCCATCGCCGCGCCGCGCGGCGCGCGCAGGAAGGTGCGCCAGCCGGCAATCGCGATCAGCACATAAAGCAACGTCCAGACCGGCGCGAACACGAAGTTCGGAGGATTGAAGGACGGCTTCGTCAGCGCCGCGTACCAGGCATCGGGCCGTGCCACGAAGCCGATGGCCCATCCGCCGCCGAGCACCAGCACGACGAAAATGGCGAGCAAAGTCCAGCGCTTCATCGGCACACCGTCATCGTGGCGCGGCAGGGCGGGCGCAGAGCATCCATGTGCGCCTGCATTACGGCCGCTCTGTCTACTTCGATTTTTCCAGTTCCTCGCGTAGTTTGAGCAGGCGGTCCAACTCATCCTGCTGCTCGGCGATGCGGTCGGCGTTGAGGTCTTCGTCCGCGGCGCCCGATTGCGCCGCCGCCTGCTCGGTCAACTGGCGGATGTTCTCGCGCGCGCTCGCGATCTGTTTGTCGAGGTCCTCGAGGGTGGCGTACGGGCCGCTGCTCATGGCGTTCTTTCCTTAATCTCTTCACCAGGCCGTTTTCCCGGATTTCGCTTCGCTCAATCCGGGCTACGATCTCTTTCTCCGTCACCCTGAGGTGCGAGGCACGATTGCGCCGAGCCTCGAAGGGCGACGGCCCGAGTATCTGGCCACCCTTCGAGGCTCGCTTCGCGAGCACCTCAGGATGACGGCGGTAGATGGCGCCTCACGGTTTCCGTGCGGTGAGCCCGATGATCGCTGACATGCCGGAATGGCCGGGACCTTCCTGCAATTCGCGCTCTTCCTCGACGATGTGCAGATCGCGCATGTCGCCGAACGCGCGCTCCAGCATTGCGCGCGTGTAGAGCTGGTCGATCTCCTTCGGCCCGCCGGTGGCGTAGTCGAGCTGCTTCGGCGTGTACCCATGCACGATCAGGAGCCCGCCGCGCTTGAGCGCGCGACGCATGCCGGCCCACTTCTTCGGACGTTTCTCCGGCGTACTGAACTGCGTGAAGATCTCCGCGACGACGTCGAAAGCTTCGTCGGGATAATCCCATTCGTGCGCGTCGGCTTCGATGAAGGTCACGGCGACGTTTTTCTCGGCCGCGAGCTTGCGCGCCTTGGCTTGCGCCGAGGGCGAGAAGTCGGTCGAGGTGACGTCGAGGCCCTGCTGCGCGAGCCAGACGCCGTTTCGGCCCTCGCCGTCGGCGACGGCGAGGGCTTTTCCGCCGCGCGGCAGGAGCGGCTTGCAGCGCACCAGGAATTCGTTCGGCGCCTTGCCGAAACGATATTCCGGCGAGGCGAAGCGCGCTTCCCAATGATCGCGGTCGGGGTTTGCGGACATCGCCGCGCGCCTTAAGACAGCGCCTTGTTGCTCGCCTTCACCTTTTCGGCGTCGATGTAGACCTGCTCTCCCATCGCGCGGAACTTCTGCGACATCTGCGCCATGCCGTCCTCGATGACGCCCTTGATATTTGCTTGCGTCCCTGTCGCGCCTGCGGCGCTCCGCGCCTCTTGGTTCATGCCCATCGCGTTCGGATCGTTGAGCGTCGCGGCGTAGTCGCGCACGTCCTGCGTGATCTTCATCGAGCAGAATTTCGGCCCGCACATCGAGCAGAAATGCGCGACCTTGTGCGCATCCTTCGGCAGCGTCTCGTCGTGGTAGCGGATCGCCGTGTCGGGATCGAGCGAGAGGTGGAACTGATCCATCCAGCGGAAGTCGAAGCGCGCGCGCGAGAGCGCGTCGTCGCGCAGTTGCGCGGCCGGGTGGCCTTTCGCGAGATCGGCGGCGTGCGCCGCGATCTTGTAGGTGATCACGCCCTGCTTGACGTCGTCGCGGTCGGGAAGGCCGAGATGCTCCTTCGGCGTCACGTAGCAGAGCATGGCGCAGCCGAACCAGCCGATCATCGCGGCGCCGATGCCGGACGTGATGTGGTCGTAGCCGGGCGCGATGTCGGTCGTCAGCGGCCCAAGCGTGTAGAACGGCGCCTCGCCGCACTCCTTGAGCTGCTTGTCCATGTTGATCTTGATCTTGTGCATCGGCACGTGGCCGGGGCCTTCGATCATCACCTGGCAGCCTTTCTTCCAGGCGATCTGCGTGAGTTCGCCGAGCGTCTCCAGCTCCGCGAATTGCGCGCGGTCGTTGGCGTCCGCGATCGAGCCGGGACGCAGGCCGTCACCGAGCGAGAACGAGACGTCGTATTTGCGCATCAGGTCGCAGATCTCCTCGAAGCGCTCGTAGAGGAAGCTCTCCTTGTGCCGCGACAGGCACCACTTCGCCATGATCGAGCCGCCGCGCGAGACGATGCCGGTCACGCGCTCGGCGGTCAGCGGCACGTAGGCAAGGCGCACGCCGGCGTGGATCGTGAAGTAGTCGACGCCCTGTTCGCATTGCTCGATCAGCGTGTCCTTGTAGCACTCCCAGTCGAGCTTCACCGGGTCGCCGTTGACCTTCTCCAGCGCCTGGTAGATCGGCACGGTGCCGATCGGGACGGGGGAATTGCGCAGGATCCATTCGCGCGTGTTGTGGATGTTGCGCCCGGTCGAGAGGTCCATCACCGTGTCGGCGCCCCAGCGGATCGCCCACACCATCTTTTCGACCTCTTCCTCGACCGAGGAGGTCACCGCCGAGTTGCCGATATTGGCGTTGATCTTCACCAGGAAGTTGCGGCCGATGATCATCGGCTCGAGCTCGGCGTGGTTGATGTTGGAGGGGATGATGGCGCGCCCGCGCGCGACTTCCTCGCGCACGAATTCCGGCGTGATGAAAGGCGGAACCGATGCGCCGAAGCTCTCGCCGTCCTTCAGCGCATCCTGCGCGCGCTCGAGCATCTGCTTGCGGCCGAGGTTCTCGCGCGCCGCGATGTAGATCATCTCCTTGGTGATGATGCCGGCCTTGGCGAACTCGTATTGCGTCACCGGCGCATCGCCGATGCCGCGCATCGGCTTCGGCGTGTTGGGGAAGGCGCGGGCGAGGTGCTTGCCCGAGACGTTGCCGTTGTCGACCGGCTGGATGGCGCGGCCCTCATACTCCTCGATATTGCCGCGCTCGCGCACCCAGTCGACGCGCACGCGCTTCAGCCCCTTCTCGACGTCGATCGCCGCGTCGTTGTCGGTGTAGACGCCGGAGGTGTCGTAGACGGGGAGCGGGGCTTCGCCCGCTTCCGGCGACAGGAGGATCTCGCGCAGCGGCACCCGCAAGTCCGGCGCCGCGTCCGGGGAGACGTAAGTCTTGCGCGAGGACGGCAGCGGCCCGGTCGTGACCTTCGGCGTCTCGAATTCGGAGGCGGGAAGCGGCTTGTTCATCGGATCTCTCCTTCGTGTCCTAAAGGGAGACCCGGATCGGGCGATTTGTGGGGCTTTGGCAGCGCCGGCTCGGTTTTTGCGGTGCTGCAGTCCGTCCCTTCGCCGGAATGACCCGGATCAGGTTCAAAGGGTCACCGCGATGTCACGTACGCGCGGTATCTCAGCCCTCTGCAGGGCACCCCTCGGAACACCTTCAATGTAACCTTGCCAGGGCCCCTGTCAACGCGCGGCGCCATGCCACGTTGGCGGCCGGTAGCGTCCCGCGCGAGTTTTTCGACGCGGGCAACGGCGGGCGTTCCCGCAATTGGAAGAGGGCGACGGCATGATGACGAGTGTGAAGAGCGTGGCGGCGGCTGCGGCATTTGCAACGCTGCTTTGCGCCCAGACAGGGGCAGCGCAGACGGCGATCGACAACAGCGCGATCGGCGCACCAGAGTTTCGCAAGCATGTGCGCACCTTCGGCCTGGTCTATCCGCTGCCGAAGGAGGTGAACGAGAAGCTTGCGGCGACCATCGGCGGGCTGCTGCGCGAGGATCTGCTGCAGGCCGGCCTCACGACCGAGGCGGCGATGTTCAACATCCCGCATGTCACCGTCGTGCACATTCACAGCGCCGATCCGACGACGCCCGACAGAATGCTCAAGACGCTGCCGAAGCCGCCGGCGCCGCTCAGCGTGCATCTGAAGAATTTCTACACGACGGAGGCCGCGAAAGGCGCCGGAAAGCCATGGTGGCTCGACCTCGGCATCGTCAAGGAGGGCAAGGGCTTCGACGACATGATGGCCTACAACACCGTCGCGACCGCGGCCCTCGCGCCGCTGCGCGACGGGCCGCTGCCGCGCGTCACGGGCCCGGTCTACGCGAAGATGGGCGACGCCGCGAAGGAACTGGTGCGCACGGTCGGCGTCAGCGGCGTCAACACGATGAAGGACGGCAAGGAGCTGCGCCCGCACAATCCTCACAACACGCTCGTCTACAGCATGACGCCGTTTACGCCGGCGGTGGAGGCGGCGTTCGGCCAGACAGCCAAGAACTTCAATCAAATCCTACCGGATGGCATCAAGACGACGTTCAAGACGATCTCGATCGTCGAGCTCGGCTTTGCCGGTAACGTGCTGCGGGAGGTTCACCGCATCTCCCTCGACGACGGGACGGTCCTCAACGTCGCGACCGGCGAGACCACGCAACTGGCAACGAAATAGCGAAATGAGTTTTTACCCCGCATCGGCGAGTTTACCTGGGGTTATGGGTTAAGGCGTAGACCGTCATCTGCTCTGGATTTCGGCAGGCAGATGGCGGACGACGCTGCGATATCGAGTTGTGCCGTTCCGCGGCGCGGCGCCGCTGCGCCGGCTGTCGTCGTGCTGCCGATCGTCGTCGCCGCCACGGTCGGGGCGCTGCTGCTGCTCGTCGGCGGCAAATTGCTCAACGATCCCGACACGCTCTGGCAGGTGACCCTCGGCCATTGGATCGTCGACCACCGCGCCGTTCCAACGGCCGACACTTTCTCGTGGACATTCAAGGACGCGCCGTGGATGTCCACGCAGTGGCTGGCGCAGGTGCTGCTGGCGCAGGCGCAGACGCACTTCGGCTGGGCGGGCCCGGTGCTGCTCACCGCGCTAGCCGCCGCGCTGACGATGGCGATCCTCGCGCGCTTCCTGCTGGAGAAGCTCGCCGTCGCGCCGGTGCTGGTGATCGTTACCGGCGCGCTGCTGATCACCGCGCCGCATCTCGTCGCCCGCCCGCATGTCCTGGCGCTGCCGGTGATGGTGGCGTGGATGGGTCTGCTGGTGCGTGCGGCCGATCGCGGCGGCGTGCCGCCGCTTCCGGCGGTTCTGTTGATGACGCTCTGGGCCAACCTGCACGGCGGCTTCATCCTGGGGCTGGCGTTGGTCGCGCCGCTCGGCCTCGACGCGACGCTGAACGCCGAACCAGGTCGCCGCGCCGCGACCTTCGCACAATGGGTGTGCTTCGGATTGGTGGCGACCGTTGCCGCCTGCGCCAATCCCTACGGCGTGGACGCAATCCTCGCGGCGCTGCGCATCGTCGGCCTCGGCGGCGCATTGGCGCTGATCGGCGAATGGAAGCCGCAGGATTTCAGCACGTTCTCCGCCTTCGAGGGTTTTCTTCTATTCGCGATCGGGTTCGCGCTCCTGCGCGGCTTCGCGTTGTCGCCGTTGCGCATCGTCGTCCTGCTCGGGTTCGTGCACATGGCGCTCTCGCATGCGCGCAGCGGGGAAATCCTGGGGCTTCTCGCCCCGCTGCTGATCGCGTCGCCGCTTGCGCGCCATCTCGGCGGCGAGCCGGTCCGCATGCCGCCGTGGCGCGTCCAGGCCGTCGCTTATGGCTCAGCTTTCCTCGTCCTCCTTTCGATCGGTTTCGCCGCGACGGGGGTCGCGCGCTACGCGCCCGACCCGCAGCGAAGCCCGGCTGCGGCCGTCGCGGCGCTGAAGACGATCGCGCCCGCGCACCTGCTCAACGAATATGATTTCGGTGGTTATCTGATCGCGTCCGGTGTCGCGCCGTTCATCGACGGGCGCACGGAGCTTTACGGTTCGGCCTTCGTCGTGCGGCACCATCGTGCTGTGACGCTGCAGGATCTGCCCGATTTCCTGCGGCTGCTCGACGAATACAAGAT
>JBDHSU010000157.1:0-8567 GCA_039808325.1 Variibacter sp.
TCGACATGGCCGTAGAGGCGATGCGGTACGCGCGCCTCGTCATCCGGCGATGGCCGTGCCGTGATGGTGCGTAGATCGCGATAGACCTGCATGGAATCGGCATTGATGATGACCCCGCCGATCCGTTCCGCGATCTCGAGCGCTAGCGCCGACTTGCCGCTCGCGGTCGGTCCTGCGATAAGCACGGCCCGCCAGGGCCCCCTCCTTTCTTGTCCGGTCATCGATGACTCATGTCGCGACGCTGATCTGCAATCCGGCGCATCCTATCCTGGATGATAGCGTGATTGCGCGTGTGCGCGACGCGGTGGGCGGCGCCGGCGCCGCCGAGTGGCTCGCTGACGGCATCGCCGCCGACATCCCCCTCACCGCGCCCGTGGACGATCCGAAGCCTCTCACAGCGCGCGCAAGAGAGAGGCTCGGCGACGCGCCGGTCGACATCGTCGTGCAGCGCGCGCAAGGCCGACGCAAGCGACTGCTGATCGCCGACATGGACTCGACCATGATCCAGCAGGAATGCATCGACGAGCTTGCGGACTATGTCGGTCTGAGAGCGCACATTGCCGCGATCACCGAACGCGCCATGCGCGGCGAGATCGCGTTCGAGCCGGCGCTGCGGGAGCGCGTCGCGTTGCTGAAGGGTCTGCCGGTCGCGGTCATCGACGAGGTGATCCGCGAACGCATCGTGCCGATGCCCGGCGGCCGCGCGCTGATCGCCACCATGCGCGCCAACGGCGCTCATACCTGTCTCGTCTCCGGCGGTTTCGTCGATTTCGTCGACCGCGTCGCCGCCATGATCGGATTCGACGCCGCGCACGGAAACCGCCTCGAGCGCGACGGTGACGTCCTGAGCGGCGTCGTGACGGAGCCGATCCTCGGCCGCGAGGCGAAGCTGGAAACGTTGAACGCGCTGCGCGAGCAATTCCAGCTCGGCCGCGATGAAACGATCGCCGTGGGCGACGGCGCCAACGATCTCGCGATGCTGGGCGAAGCCGGGATCGGCGTCGCTTATCACGCAAAGCCCGCGGTGGCCGCCGCGGCAGCCGCGCGCATCGACCACGGCGACCTCACCGCGCTGCTTTATCTGCAGGGCTATCGGCGGGAAGAGTTTGTAGGCGCCTAGATTCGGAGCCGTCATTCCGGGGCGCGAGCACGAGCTCGCGAGCCCGGAATCCATAATCCGAAGCTGCGGTGTATTAATTCCGGGCCTGCCGCAAGCGGCGTCCCGGAATGACGCTACTGCAGGCTCAGCGCGACGAAACGCAGCTCGCCTTCCGAGTTCGCGACCAGGAACAGGGCGGACTTGCGGCCGTCCTTCTTCATCTGTTCGACGCGCTTCTGGATCTCCTCCGCGTTCGCCACCGGCTCCTGCGCGACCTCGACGATCACGTCGCCGGCGGTCAGCCGCTTCTCGGCCGCCGTCGAATTCGGATCGACGGCCGTGATGACTACGCCCTTGACGGTGTCCTTGAGCTTGTAGCGCTTGCGCAGCTCGTCGTTGAGGTTGGCGAGGTCGAGGCCCAGCGTCTGCTTCACCGCAGGCTTCGCTTCGTCCTTGGGCTCCGCCTTCTCGGCCGACGCCTTCATCGCCTTCTCACCGTCCTCGAGCCGGCCGAGCTTCACGGTCTTCGTTTCTTCCTTGCCCTTGCGGATGACGACGACCTCGACGTCCTTGCCGACCGGGGTGTCCGCGACGATGCGCGGTAGATCGCGCATCTCCTTGATGTCGCGGCCATCGAACTTGACGATGATATCGCCGGCTTCGATGCCCGCCGGCTTCGACGGCCCCTTCTCGTCGACGCCGGCGACGAGCGCGCCGCGCGCCGGCTTCAGGTTGAGGCTATCGGCGATTTCATCGGTCACTTGCTGGATGCGCACGCCGAGCCAGCCGCGCCGCGTCTCGCCGAACTGCTTCAACTGATCCATCACCGCGATAGCGGTCTTGGACGGAACGGCGAAGCCGATGCCGATCGAGCCGCCGGACGGCGAGATGATCGCCGTGTTGATGCCGACGACATCGCCGTTGAGGTTGAACAGCGGGCCGCCGGAGTTGCCGCGGTTGATCGAGGCATCCGTCTGAATGTAATTGTCGTAAGGGCCGGAATTGATGTCGCGGTTGCGCGCCGACACAATCCCGGCCGTCACCGTTCCGCCCAGGCCGAACGGATTGCCGATGGCGATGACCCACTCGCCGAGACGCAGCTTGTCGGAATCGCCGAACTTCACCGCCTTGAGCGGCTTCTCGGGTTTCACCCGCAGAAGCGCCATGTCGGTCTTGGTGTCGCGGCCGACGACTTCGGCCTTGAGCTTGGTGCCGTCGTTGAAGATCGCGGTGATCTCATCGGCATCGGAGATCACGTGATTGTTGGTGGCGATGAGCCCGCTCGGATCGATCACGAATCCGGATCCGAGCGAATTGACGCGGCGTGGCGCGTTGTTGCGCTCGCGGTTCTGCCCTTCCTTGTCGCCACCGCCCTGGCCACGGCGGTTCTTGAAGAACTCGTCGAAGAACTCTTCGAACGGGGAGCCCGGCGGCAATTGCGGCATCTGCCCGGACGGGCCCGACTTCGAATCCATCTTCTGGGATGTGGAAATATTGACCACGGCGTCGATCACCTCCTCGGCGACTTCCGTGATCGCTTCCGGACCGCGGGCCTGCGCCGGCGCGGTCAGAAGCGGCATGACGAGCGCGGCAGCGATGCCTGCTGCGGCGAACGGGCGGCGAGCACGGGCTGCGACCCTGGCGACAAGAGCGGCCATGAGCGTAACGTCTCCAGTTAAAGTTCGTGGCAATTCTACGCTTCGCCTGCTGGGCGCGATAACGCGTTGCCACGAGATAGCGCACCGATTAGGGCGGAATAGCGGCCTCGATCACGATGACTTTGGAACGAATCGACCCAAAGTCATCGTGATCGATACTTAATATCGAGAGCGGGATGCGGGCGGAAAACCGCTACACACTTTCCTCATCCCGCTCTAGCCCCGCAGTTAGCCACGCACCAGCCAGACCACAAGGACCCCCAGGACCGCGGAAGCGATCCCGACGATCCGCAGGGCCGTGTCCGGCGTTTCCATGGCGCTGGCCATGGCCTGCTTCGCAGGCCCTGGAAACGCGGCAAACAACAACCCTTCGATGACGAACACCAGCCCGACGGCAGCGAAAAAGTCGGACATGGCCCTCGGCCTAAGGCGTGGTGCGAGCCGCGGGCGCTTGATCCTTCAGCTTGCCGCTTGGATCCGAGAAATAGCGGAAGAACGAGCTGTCGGGTTTCAGGACCATCCGCGTATCGTTGTGCCGCAACCCCGCCTCATAGGCTTGCATGGAACGATAGAAAGTGAAGAAGCCCGCGTCCTGGCCGTAAGCCTCGGCGAAAATGCGGTTACGCGTGGCGTCGCCTTCACCGCGGATCTGCTCCGCGCGCGAGGTCGCCTCGGCGACCAGCACCGTGACGTCGCGGTCGGCGCGGGAGCGGATTTCCTGCGCTTTTTGCGCACCGTTGGCGCGGAATTCCGCGGCTTCACGCTGACGCTCGGACTTCATCCGCTCGTACACGGCCTGGCTGTTCTGCTCCGGCAAGTCGGCGCGACGGATGCGCACGTCGACGACGTCGATGCCGAAAGCTTTCGCCTCGCGGTCGAGCTGTTCGCGGATGCGGCTCATCAGCCGATCGCGTTCGTCACGCACGACATGCGTGAAGGTCGTCTCGCCCAGAACGCGGCGCAGCGCCGAGTTGAGCATCGTGGAGAGACGCGAATTCGCGCCATCGACGGTGCCCACCGACTGGTAGAACCGCAACGCGTCGTTGATGCGATAGCGCGCGAAGGCGTCGACGACGAGCCGCTTCTGATCCGAGGCGATGACTTCCTGCGCCGGATTCTCAAGGTCGAGAATGCGCTTGTCGATGGAAATCACGCTGTCGATCAGGGGCACCTTGAAGTTCAAGCCCGGCGTCGTGATGACGCGGACCGGCTGGCCGAGCCGCACCACCAGCGCCTGACGCGTCTGGTAGACGATGAACAGCGAGCCGTAGCCGACGATGACGAGAAGGGCCAGGACGATAAGCGCGAGGCCGCCCGCGAGGTTCAGTCTCATCGGTTGCCTCCGCTCTGTCCCTGCGGAGCGTTCGCCGCCGGCGGCCGCGGCGCCGGCGCCCGGTTGAGCTCATTGAGCGGCAGGTAAGGAACGACGCCCGTCCCGTTGCCGACACCCGAATCCAGGATGATCTTATCGGTGCCGCTGAACAGGTGCTCCATCGTCTCCAGATAGATGCGCTCACGCGTCACGTCCGGGGCCTTCTTGTATTCGTCGAGCACCTTCAGGAATCGCGCCGTCTGACCCTTGGCCTCGGCGACCGTTTGTTCGCGATAGGCTTCCGCCGCCTGCGTGATCTGCGCGACGCGGCCGCGCGCTTCCGGGATCACGCGGTTGGCGTAGGTCTGGGCCTCGTTCTGCGCACGCTCGAGGTCGGCGCGCGCCGCCTGCACGTCACGGAAGGAGTCGATAACCTGCGTCGGCGGATCGACCTTCTGCATCTGTACCTGGGATATCTGGATACCCGCGGAATATTCGTCGAGGGTGCGCTGCATCAGATCGTGCACCGCCGTCTCGATGTTCTGCCGGGCGCCGGTCAGGATCGGCTGAATGTCGGAACGGCCGACGACCTCGCGCATCGCGCTCTCGGCCACCGCCTTCACCGTCCCCTCGGGGTTCTGAATATTGAAGAGGTAATCGCTCGCGCCGTTCGGCTTGATGATCCACAGGACCGAGAAATCGACGTCGACGATGTTCTCGTCGCCGGTCAGCATCAGGCTTTCTTCCGGCACGTCGCGCATGGTGTTGCCGCGGCGCGCGTCCTCGACCAGCCGCATGCCGATGTCGATGCGGTTGACGCGCGTCACCTTCGGGGTCAGCACGGATTCGATCGGATAAGGCAAATGGTAGTTGAGGCCGGGCTTGGCGTCGCGGACATACTTCCCGAAGCGCAACACCACACCGAGTTCGTCCGGGTTGACGCGGAAGAAGCCCGAAAAGCCCCAAATGGCGAGCGCCGCGAGGCCGATCAGCGCGAAACCCTTGGCGCCGAGGTTCCCGCCCGGCAGCACATTCTTCAGCCGATCCTGGCTCCGGCGCAGCAGTTCCTCGAGATCAGGCGGATTTGGGCCCGACGATTGCGGGCCTGAGCCCCACGGCCCCTTGGGACCAGAGCCCCAAGGGCCCCCGCCTTGATTACTCCACGGCATTCAGTTCTCCTGCGAGGCCCGACGCCTCCGAACGAGCCCGCTCCTTGTCGGGCGGGGTTATACGTGAGGCCTCTCCACCTTTCAACGCAAGGTCTTGCGGCAAATTGCGCGCCCGTGAAATGGGTTAGTTCCCCGTAACCGGTGGCCCGCGGCGGGCATATGTCAACCAGGTCGTCGGCGCAGTGTCTTCCGGCGCGCGATCACCGGCAATGCGTGAAACCTCCTCCCATTCGGCGGGATCGACGGGCGGAAAGCGCGTGTCTCCATCCGGCGTTGCATGCACGAGCGTCATCTCGATCCGGGTCGCGATCGGCAAAAATGCACCGTAAACGTGACTGCCGCCGCCAATGATGATCTCATCGACGCCTCGCCGCAACGCGTCGCCGCGCGCGACTTCCAAAGCCGCTTCGATCGTGGCAACGACGACCGCGCCGACCGCGCTGAACTCCGCATCGCGACTGACGACGACGTTCGTTCGATCTTTCAGCGGACGGCCGAGCGACTGGAACGTCTTGCGCCCCATGATCACCGGCTTCCCCGTCGTCAGCGCACGGAAACGCCTCAGGTCGGACTTGAGCCGCCATGGCATGGCGTTGTCATGACCGATCACGCCATTTTCCGCCACGGCGGCGACGAGCACGACCTGCATCAGCGCGCATCCCGCGCCGCAAGCCATGTCACCGCCGCGCCGGTGTCGCGGCACGTCGTCCAGCCGTCGAGCAATTCGGCGTCCCGCAGGACGAGAACGTCGATGCTCACACCGCCACCGGCGCCTTGATCGCCGGATGCGGTTCGTAGCCTTCCAGCGCGAAGTCCTCGTAGCGGAAGCCGAAGATGTCCTTCACGTCGGGGTTGAGCGTCATGCGCGGCAGCGCGTGCGGCGGGCGCGTCAACTGCAGATGCGCCTGCTCCATGTGGTTCATGTAGAGATGCGCATCGCCGAAGGTGTGGATGAATTCACCCGGCGCGAGATCGGTGACCTGCGCCACCATCAGGGTGAGCAGCGCGTAAGAGGCGATGTTGAAGGGCACGCCGAGAAAGATATCGGCCGAGCGCTGATAGAGCTGACACGACAGACGGCCCTTCGCCACATAGAATTGGAACAGGCAGTGGCACGGCGGCAGCGCCATCTTATCGACGTCGGCCGGGTTCCAGGCGCTGACGATGAGACGGCGGGAATCCGGGTTGCGGCGGATCATCTCGACGACAGTGGCGATCTGGTCGATCGTACCCCCGTCGCGCGTCGGCCACGAACGCCACTGATGGCCATAGACGGGCCCGAGCTCACCGTTCTTGTCCGCCCACTCGTCCCAGATCGTGACGCCGTGGTCGTTGAGATATTTGATGTTGGTGTCGCCGGCGAGGAACCACAGCAATTCGTGAATGATCGATTTGAGGTGAACTTTCTTGGTCGTGACCAGGGGAAAGCCCTCGCGCAAATCGAAGCGGAGCTGCCGGCCGAAGACCGAGAGCGTGCCGGTGCCGGTGCGGTCGTGCTTCTCGACGCCGTCGGCAAGCACGCTTTCCATCAGATCGAGATATTGGCGCATGCTGCGGGCCCTGGAACGAGTCGGCTCTTAAGATAGCGTCGCGGCCATGGCCCTGCCATGGCCAAGCGGGTGCCGTCCACGATTTGCCTATCGCCGTCGTCCCGAGGCGCTCGACCGCGAGCCGAGCCTCGCAGGATCGGCCCCGGCCGTCGCCCCTCGGGGTGACGAGCCAGACCGCGCCTCGATAATTTGACGCCTACTTCGCCTCGATACCGGCGGCCTTGATGATCGGCGTCCACTTGTCGACCTCGGCCTTGACGTGCGCCGCGAGCGCCTCCTGCCCGCGCGTCTTGCCCTCCGGGATGTCGCTGCCGAGGTCGAGGAGGCGTTTTCTCACGCCGTCGTCGCTGAGCGCCTTGTCGAGCGCGGCGCTCAGCTTATCCAGGACCGGCTTCGGCGTGCCCTTCGGCGCGAACAGGGCGTTCCAGGCCGAGGTCTGATAGTCGGGCAGTCTCGCCTCAATCGTCGTCGGCACGTCGGGCAAGGCCGGATTGCGCTGTGGCGTCGCGACCGCATACGCCTTGATGGTGCCGGCCTGAACCTGCGGCACCGCGTTGACAATCTGGTCGCACATATAATCGACCTGACCGGCGACGAGGGCGTTCATCGACGGTCCGGTGCCGGTGAAGGGGATGAGCGTCGGCTTCACGCCGAGCAGATGGTTCAGCAGCAGGCAGGTCGTGAACGACACGGAGCCGACGCCGGCATGCGCCTCGTTCAGCTTGCTGCCGTTCGCCTTCACGTAGGCGATGAACTCCTTCAGATCCTTCGCCGGGAAATCCTTCCGGGCGAGGATCAGGATCGGCGTGCCCGCGATCAGACCGATCGGCTCGAAGTCCTTGCGCGGATCATATGCGAGCTTGGGGTAGAGGCCGACCGACGCCGCGTGCGTGCCCATGTGACCGGTGATGATCGTGTACCCGTCCGGCGTCGCGCGCATCGCCCGCGTCGAAGCGGTCGTACCGCCGGCGCCCACGACGTTCTCGACCACAAGCTGCTGTCCGAGGGTGCGCGACATGTGCTCGCCGACGATGCGCGTCACCGTGTCCGTCGGACCTCCGGCCGCGAACGGCACGATTACCGTGATCGGACGCGTCGGATAATCGGACTGCGCCGCCGCCGGCGCCGCCGCCAGCAAGGCCGCGCCGAGCGCAAGTAGCAGTTTCTTCATCGATGACTCCCCTTAAGGCGTTTTTGACGAAGCGGATTCCCGCTCGCGTGAAGAAAACGCGTCAAACCAATAACCTAGAGCTCTGCTTTCGATTCCATCGAAAGCAAAAACACCCTCGTCAACAAACGGACGCCCCAGTCGATACCGGGGCGTCCATGGCGGCAAGACATCCTTTGGTGGTGCGGCAACGCGTCCTATTCCACGAACACCTCGTCGCGCTTGCCGCGGATCATCGGCAGAACGGCAATGACGAGAAGAATCGTCGAAAGGATCATCAGTCCGGCGGAGATCGGCCGGGTGAGGAACACCGTCGCATCGCCGCGCGCGAGCAACATGGCGCGCCGCAGGTTCTCCTCCATCAACGGGCCGAGCACGAAGCCGAGCAGCATCGGCGCCGGTTCGAAGTCGTGCTTGATGAACCAATAGCCGACCAATCCGAAGAGGCCGGTTATGACGACATCGAACGGCGTATTGTTGAGCGTATAGACGCCGATACAGCAGAAGACGAGGATCATCGGGAACAGCAGCCGGTACGGCACGCGCAGCAGGCGCACCCACAGGCCGACCAGCGGCAGGTTGATGACCACCAGCATCAGGTTGCCATCCAC
>JBDHSU010000158.1:0-8198 GCA_039808325.1 Variibacter sp.
GCCGCGTCGATCGTGCCCTTCTCCAGCGCCGGGTAGATGTCGCCGCCGGCAAGCTGCTGCGGCACGACGCCGAGCTTGGTGAGAATGCGGCCGGCGAACCCGCCGATACGGAACTTCAGTCCATTGAGGTCGCCCGGTTCCTTGATCTCCTTGCGGAACCAGCCGCCCATCTGACAGCCCGTGTTCCCCGCCGGGATCGCGATGACGTTGTACTTCTTATAGAACTCGTTGAGCAGATCCTGGCCGCCGGCTTGGAACAGCCACGCATTCATCATGCGCGGATTGAGACCAAACGGCAGCGCGGAGCCGAAGGCAAACGCGGGATCCTTTCCGACGTAATAGTAGGACGCCGTGTGCGCCATCTCGACCGTGCCGTTCGTCGTCGCGTCGAGAGCCTGCAGCCCGGGGACGATTTCTCCCGCGGCAAAGACTTGGATCTGAAACTTGTTGTCGGTGTTCTCGGCGACGGTCTTGGCGAAGACCTCGACGGCTCCGTAGATCGTATCCAGCGATTTCGGCCAGCTTGCCGTGCATCGCCAACGGATTTCCGGCATCGACTGCGCAATCGCCGGAGACGCCACCGCCGTCGCGGCGAGCCCCGCGCTGGCGGCCTTCATGAATTCACGACGTTTCATTGGTTGTCTCTCCCTCTTGCATGATAAATCCTTCGCCATGTTGAAGCCCGGCGATTGCGGATGCGCGCAGCATGAGCGCGCGAAAGAGAGATTCCAACCTACAATATCGTCTTAAACCGGCCTCCAAGGGGCCTGACCGCGGCGCCCGTCCGGTTGGGCCGTCAAGGTACGACCTCCACATGCAACTCCATCTTCGGATGGATGCCACAGAAGACCAGGAACGCTCCGGTAGCCGGAAAAGCGACCTCAACCGTTTCGCCCGGCTCCTGCGCGCCGGCATCGAAATCGAAGGCATCGTCGAAAACGCGGACGTTATGCGTGCGGGTATCGTTGTTCACCACCCAGAGCCGCTCGCCACGCTTGAGCCGCACGTGCCGTGGATTGAACGCCTTGTCGTCCTGCGTGACCGTTGTCGTGCTCACGACCGGCACGTCGAACTTCGCCGTCTCGGCGACGATCGCCGCGGGTTTTTCCTCGCCTTCGCCGGTCAGCGTCTCGAGGAAGGCCAGAAGCGCGCGGCGCGCCTTGTCCGACAAGGTAAGCTTGCGCGGAAGATCGGCGGAGAGCGTCGGCCGCGCGACGACATTCGTCTCGTAGTGACGCACGACGGCTGCGAGCGTCGGCAGCGATCCGTCGTGCATGTAGGGCGCCGTGCGGCCGATCTCGCGCAGGCTCGGCGTCTTGAACGCATGCTCCGCCGCCGGCAGCCGCAACACGGCGCCGCGGCCGCGGTCGTCATCCGGCAGGCCGATGTCGTGAAACGCCTGGTCCGTGAGCGCAAATCCGGAATGGCAGTTGCTGCAGCCGCCCGCCCCGGTGAAGACCTTGAACCCCTCGACTTCCTGAGCGCTGAACGCCTTGGCGTCGCCCGCGATCCAACGATCGAAGCGCGTGACGGGCGAGACGACGGTCCGCTCGTATGTGGCGATCGCCTTCGCCACGCTCTCGCGGGTGATGCGCGGGTCTTCCGGAAACGCCGCGGCGAACGCTTGCGGATAGTCCTTGTCCTCCCGCAGACGTGCAAGCAATGTCTCGATCGGCAGGTCCATCTCGTCCGGCGACTGGATCGGACTCGCGACCTGCTCCTCGAGGCTGCGCGCACGGCCGTCCCAAAACACCGGCCCGGCCCAAGCGAGATTCCACAGCGCCGGCGTATGCCGCGCCAGCGAGCGTCCGGTCACGCCTTCGCTCTTCACACGCGCATCGGCGAAGCCACGCGCCGGATCGTGACATGTGGAGCACGCCATCTTTCCGTCGGCGGAGAGCGTCCCATCGAAGAACAGCTTTTCGCCGAGCGCGCGCTTTGCTTCCGAGAATGGATTGCTGGCGGGAAACGGCACGGCCGCAGGACGCTTGAAGGTCGCCTTGAGTTTCTCGAGGCCGGGTTGGGCCGCGGCTTTCTCAGCAGGCCGGTTCGAAGCGCGCGACCTATGCGGCGCCGACACGCTCAAAAGAAAGGCCGCGGCGGCAACCCCGAGCGTGAACGCCGCCGCACCATGGAACCAGTCGCGCCGCGCGCCCACCCGCTACATCAATTTTCCGGCCGCCAGTTCGATGCGGGAAATATCGCTCAACATCGCGGCGTGATCCTTGACGGGCTTTTTAGGCGGCATCGCCTTCGGGAACGTCTTCTTCAATTCGGCGAGCGCGGCGAGCGTCTTCTTCGCCGCGTCGGCGTCTTTCTTCTCGAGCGCCGGCGCCACGGATTTGATCATCTTCTCGGCTTCCCAAATGAACCCGCGCGAGTCCTGATACTCGACCGGCTTGGCGATACGCCCATTCACGATCGCCTCTTCGTATTCGCCTGAAGAAGCCTTGATGAGTTCGACCGCCGCTTCAACGGTGAAGCCATCCCAGTTCGGCTGCTTCGCCTTGAGGCCCGCGTCGCTCGCGGCCAACGCGTCCTCGACGGCCTTGAAAGCCTTTGCGTATGCCTTGCCACCCTTCTTGGCCTTCACCGTTTGCGCCAAAGTCTTCAGCGCGCCTTCGAAAGGCGGCGTTTTATAGTCCTCCAGTCGCGGCTTGATCTTCTCGTAGATCTCTTCCGTGGGATGCAGGAAATGCGGCAGCGCCGCATTCCACTCGCCCTGCTTCACCAGCTCGTTGCCGACAAGAAGGTGGCCGCGCAATTGTCCGATGCTGACGGCGAATGCGAGATCGGGCGCCAAATGGGCCGTCGCGCCCGCCTCGCCGCCCTCACCGCCCGCGGCCGCGTGTCCACTGTGAGCGGCCTGCGCAATCACGATCCGCGAAGCGGTATCGCGATCGTGAGCGATATCCGTGGCGCTGTCCGCCGCAATCTGCGCCGGCTTCACGCGTTGCGCATCGGCCGCATGGATATCGCCTGCGGATGCTCCGCCAGCGAGAACGAACGCTCCGACACCGATCCAAATCTTCGTCTTCGCTTTCATCGTGTCCTCCAAAGATCGGCCGACCTTTGCGCATCGCGCGCGAGACATGGCATCGCATTCGCACGCAACGTATAGTCAACAAATCCGGCGCGTCCAGTAACGGGCGAGTGGTTCGATTCTAACATTTGCGTGCCTTTGCAGCGGCCGTCCTTGGAAGTGTTGTAAGCAAGGAGCCGCTGACAAATATAAACCGTCGCAGGAGCTTGGGATTTGACATTCGCTTGCCGAAATTGCGGCAATGCGGGTGGCGAACGTCAAATCCGGTCGACCAGTTTCAAATCGTTCCAAATAAGGGCCGCCTGGGTGGCGCGACAGCATCGACTTGATGCCTTGCGATGACGACCGATGATCGTGCGAAAGGAAAACGGCATTGCAGATCGTTATCGGAAATGTTCTCGGACCGGACGATCTGCGCGTCGTGCGCTCGGCGCTCGCGCGAGCGAAGTTCGTCGACGGGCGCGCCACCGCGGGATGGGCGGCGCGGGAAGCCAAGCGCAACCAGCAGGCCGCCGGCTCCGACCGAACGCTCGACGCGATCCGCAAACGCGTCGCCGAGCGCATTCTCGGCAACGACGTCTTCGCGCTCGCGGTTCGGCCCAAGGCGCTCACGCCGCTCCTGTTCTCGCGATACGAAGGCGAGATGCACTATGGAACCCACGTCGACGACGCGTTGATGCAGGGGCTGCGCACCGATGTGTCGTTCACGTTGTTTCTCGCCGATCCCGAGACTTACGATGGCGGCGAACTGATCATCGAGTCCGTGAGCGGCGCGGAGCCAGTCAAGCTCGCCGCCGGCTCGTTGTTTGCTTATTCCTCGACCACGCTGCATCGGGTCGCGCCGGTGACGCGCGGCGTGCGGCTCGCGGCTGTCGGATGGGCGCGCAGCTTCGTCCGCGATGCGGCGAAGCGGGAATTGCTGTTCGATCTCGACACCGCGCGGCGGCAATTGTTCGCCCGCGAGGGGAAGTCCGACGCGTTCGACCTCATGTCGAAGTCGCTCGCCAATCTCGTGCGCATGTGGGCGGAGGACTGAGACGACGCGCCTCAACTTATGACCGTCACCCTGAGATGCGAGGCACGAAGTACCGGACCGCGAAGAGCGACGGCCCGAGATCGACGGCCATCCCTCGAGGCTCGTTTCGCGAGCACCTCAGGACGACGGATCAGTTTGCGGCGGCGCGTCAGCTCTCGATAACGATCCGCGGCGCCGGGCGCGCCGCGGCACGATCGTTGACGCCGGCCCACACACTTTCCGCGATGGCGCGATAGGCCGCCGCGTGCGGACTGTCGGGATCGGTCGCGACGATCGGCCGGCCCGCGTCCGACGTTTCACGGATCGTCATGTCGAGCGGCACCGCGCCGAGGAACGGCACGCCCAGTCGTTCCGCTTCGTGCTTGGCGCCGCCATGCCCGAAGATGTCGGAGCGCTGCCCGCAATGCGGGCACAGGAAGTAGCTCATGTTCTCGACGACGCCGAGCACGGGCACATCGACACGCTTGAACATGGCGATGCCGCGCCGCGCATCGATCAAGGCGAGGTCCTGCGGCGTCGAGACGATAACCGATCCCGCGAGCGGCACCTGCTGCGCCATCGTCAGTTGCGCGTCGCCCGTGCCGGGCGGCATGTCCACCACCATGACGTCGAGTTCGCCCCACTCGACCTCTCGCAGCATCTGCGTCAGCGCCGACATCACCATCGGGCCGCGCCAGATCATCGGCGTTTCCTCCTCGATGAGGAAACCGATCGACATCACCGCAAGACCGAAGCGCATGATCGGCTTCAGCCGCGTGCCGCCGAGCGTCTCCGGGCGCTCGCGCACCGCCAGGAGCTTGGGCACCGAAGGGCCGTAAATGTCGGCATCGAGCAGCCCGACCTTGAGGCCGAGCGTCGCGAGCGCGAGCGCGAGGTTGACCGCCGTCGTCGACTTTCCGACCCCGCCTTTGCCGGAGGCAACGGCGATGATCGACTTCACGCCCGGAACCGCCCGGGTCCCGCGCGGCGGAGGAGCACGATGACCTCCGTGAGCGCCCGGCGGCGGCGCGCCTCGCGGCGGCTGGCCTCCGGCCGAAGCCCCCCCTGCCCGCTCTCCGGTCAAGACGACCATCACCGAGGCCACACCCGGCAGCGCGCGCACCGCGGCCTCCGCGGCCTTGCGCACGGGCTCCCATTGCGGCAGCGCGCTTGCTTCCGCCCGGATCGAAAAGAACACCTTGCCGTCCGTGATGACGATCGTCGAAAGCCGCCCGCTCTCGGGCAGCGGCGCGCCCTCCGGCGTTGCGATCCCCGCAAGGCTCGCCAGAACGTCCTGCTTTCCAACCGTCATGACATCTCCGGGCGCGAGGCACCTCGGCTCGCGGCTTTTCAGCATTCTAAATACGCCCCGGCGCTTGCGGGTCAACCGGCAACGTGGTCATTTGGCGCGCCTGCGCGGGGGATCTCCGGCGCGGCAACGCAAATCATGAGTTAAGGAGCGGACGATGGCGAAAGTGGCATTCCTCGGTCTCGGTGTGATGGGCTATCCGATGGCCGGACACCTGGTGAAAAAGGGCGGCCACGACGTGACGGTGTACAATCGTACGTTCGCCAAAGCGGAGAAATGGGCCAAGGAGTTCGGCGGCAAGGCCGCGAAGACGCCGAAGGAAGCCGCCGCCGGGCAGGACTTCGTGATGATGTGCGTCGGCAATGACGACGATGTGCGGGCCGTAACCCTTGGCAAGGACGGTGCTTTCGAGGGCGTCGGCAAGGGCAAGATCTTCGTCGACCACACCACCGCCTCGGCGGAGGTTGCGCGCGAGCTCGCCATCGCCGCGAAGAAGGGCGGCTTCGACTTCATCGACGCGCCGGTGTCCGGCGGCCAGGCCGGCGCCGAGAACGGCGTGCTCACCGTGATGTGCGGCGGCGAGGCCGGCCCCTTCGGCAAGGCCGAGGCTGTGATCGCGGCTTATGCGCGCATGTGCAAGCTGCTCGGCCCTACCGGCTCCGGCCAGCTCGCGAAGATGGTCAACCAGATTTGCATCGCGGGATTGGTGCAGGGCCTTTCGGAGGGCATCCACTTCGCCAAGAAGGCGGGCCTCGACATCGAGGCGCTCGTCGCCACGATCTCCAAGGGCGCCGCGCAGTCGTGGCAGATGGACAACCGCTACAAGGCGATGATCGCCAACAACTTCGAATTCGGCTTCGCGGTGAACTGGATGCGCAAGGATCTGAGCATCTGCCTTGCCGAAGCACGCAAGAACGGCGCGCATCTGCCGGTCACGGCGCTGGTCGATCAGTTCTACTCGGAAGTGCAGAAGATGGGCGGCGGGCGCTGGGACACCGCGAGCCTGTTCTCGCGTCTCGAGCGGTAAGCATGTCGCGCCGCGCCCCGAATGACGCGCTGAAGCCTTTTTCCGCGAAGCGCATTGGGTTCACCGCGGAAACGCAAGGTGGACGGTGAGCCCCTGCCGCGACGACCAATGCGCGACGGTCGATGCGCGACGGTCATGCCGAGTCTTTGGTTATCCACATTGCAGGCAGCTCCCCCGCGGAGCTCGCCGCCTCCCCTGAATCACAAACGATTGATCCGATCAAAACATCTTCTCGGGCCTACGCTTAAAAGTTAAGCTTCGAGGAACTCTGGTTCGATCCATGGATGGGGGGCTGGCGATGCGCCGGGGTATCTTCGGGGGAGTTGCGTTTTGTTGTGCGTGGATGCTGCTCGCAAACCATGCCCGCGCCGCGGATTGTCCTCCCATCGGCAGCCTTCCGGGCTACGTGGTCTCCGACGGCGTCAAGGCGCGGAACTACGAGGTGGCGGAATTCTCCATCAAGAAAGGCGACGACGGCAGCGAGCAGGTCAAGGTCGCGGGACGCTATTGTTCTCAGACCTACACGCCGAAGAACGGCGTCGATCCGATGAGCGATCTCGAAATCCAGGAGAACTATCGGGCGCAACTGAAGCAGCTTGGCGCCGACATCCTGTTCACCGATGGCCGCAATACATATGCCCGCATCGCCAAGGCCGCGCAGGAGACCTGGATCCGGGTCTACAGCCAGGAGACCGAAATCGACGTGACGGTCGTCGACAAGCTTCCGTTCAAGGCGACGCTGACCGCGCCCTCCGGCAACGACTACCGGCTGCTCGGCCACATGCCGAATTACGCAACCGGCAAGCCGGAAAAGCGCAATTACGACAAGCATGCCTTCACCGTGAAAGACGGCGAGGACAGCAGCCACGATGTCGAGGTCGCCGGCGCGAAATTCGTCTTCAACTATTCGCCGAAGGCGAAAGCGCCCACCGCGAGCGATCTCGAAATCCAGCAGAACTATCGGGCGGCGCTGACCGCGCGCGGCGCGCAAATCCTTTTCGAGGACGGACGCAACACGGTCGCCCGCCTGGAGGAGAACGGTCGTGCCATCTGGTTCAGGATCTACAGCCAGGAGACCGAGATCGACGAGACGGTGGTCGAGGAAAAGCCGTTTCAAGCCAGCATCAAGCCGCCCGAGGCGAGCGCCCTGAAAGCTGCGCTCGACAAGGAGGGCCACGTCGCGCTCTACGTCAATTTCGATTTCAACAAATCGACGCTGAAGCCCGATGCCGCTGCGGTGATTGCGCAGGTCGTGAAGCTCTTAAAGGACAATCCGTCGCTCAAGCTCGAGATCGACGGCTACACCGACAATATCGGGAGCAGCGATTACAACGTCAAACTTTCCGGCAGCCGTGCCGCCAGCGTCGTCGCGGCGCTGGTCGCGCAAGGCATCGCGGCAGGTCGTCTGCACGCGGCGGGATTCGGGCCGGACAAGCCGGTGGCCACGAATGACACGGAAGAAGGCCGGGCGAAAAACCGGCGGGTCGAACTGGTGAAGTCCTGAGAACGGCGAACGTCAGAGCTATGCCGGGCGGCTCCCGGGGCCGCGGCGCCCGTAACGCCGCGGAACGTTTTCCGGCGGGATCCGGTTCACCGCAGAAACGCGATGAAACAAATATTGCTAGAGCGCATGATCCGATTCCGTTCGAACGCACCATGCTCCAGAGCGGGACGAGGAAAAGTGTGGAGCGGTTTTCCGCCCGCATCCCGCTCCAAGTTATGAGAAGCGATCACGTTCATGATTTTGGATCGATTCGATCCAAAATCATCGTGATCTAGCGGCCCTCGAACCTCGGCGCCCGCT
>JBDHSU010000159.1:0-7977 GCA_039808325.1 Variibacter sp.
GGCGCGCCATTTCAGTACAGAACTATGAACGCCGGTTGCCGGCGGCGATCGACGCCAAGCGTCGCTTCTATCCGCTTAGTTGGGCGGCGCGCCTCTCGCGGCAAGAACCGCCCTCATTCGCCTGACCAGGTCGGCGATGGCCCCCGCGCTTTCCCAGGCATAGATGGAGACGGCCATCGGCGGCTCCATGCCGGGAATCGAACATCGTGCTTGCCTGCGGTCGGGAACGCGGCTGTATCAATATTCATAATCATAATATGGATGCTCCAAATATTTAATTTCCAAATAGATCGCCGCAACCCTATTTCCCAGCGGGTGGCCGTTTGGCCGCAGTAATCCTGAACCTGACAGCCATCGTGGGAGCCCGAAATGCTTCGCCGTTCGATCCTTGCGGGCGCCGCGTCCTCGCTGCTGACGGCTGTTCCTTTCATCGCGGCAGGCAAATCCATGGGCAGACCATCACTGCATGCGGCGGCCGAAGGCAACGATGCCGCCGCCATCAAGACGCTTCTGGCCGAGGGGGCGGCGATCGATGCGCGCGACGGCAGCGGCGCCACCGCACTGCTGGTTGCAACCCGCGGCAATAGGATCGAAGCCGCCAAGGCGTTGATCGAGGCCGGCGCCGACGTCAACGCGAAGGACCGGATCAACGACAGTCCCTACCTCTATGCCGGCGCGCGCGGGCATCTCGAAATCCTCAAGATGACGCTGCGCCACGGCGCCGACCTCAAAAGTACAAATCGTTACGGCGGCACCGCCCTGATCCCGGCCGCGGAGCGCGGTCATGTCGAGACGGTGCGCACGCTGATCGCAGCCGGTGTCGATGTCGATCACGTCAACAATCTGGGTTGGACGGCGCTTCTGGAGGCGATCATTCTCGGCAATGGCGGTCCGCGCCACCAGCAGATCGTTGCGTTGCTTGTCGGAGCCGGCGCCGATGTCGACCTGGCCGATGGAAAGGGTGTGACGCCGCTCCAGCACGCCCGCGCCGCCGGCTACAAGGACATCGAGACCATCCTGCTTGCGGCCAAGGCCCGTGAGACCAAGGCCCGCTGAGAATTAAGAAGAATCAAAGGAGGACCGTCATGGGTGATGAGAGCCGCTTTCTGTGCGACGCGATCGAACTGGCCCGCGCCAATATCGGCAAGGGCGGCCGCCCTTTCGGCGCTGTTCTGGTCCGCGACGGCGAGGTGATCGCCGCGGCGGCGAACGAGATGCACGCGACCAGCGATCCGACCTCCCACGCGGAAATGAATGCGATCCGTGTCGCCAGCCGCAAGCTCGGCTCGCCAGATCTTCGCGGCTGCGCCGTCTATGCCAGCGGCCATCCCTGCCCGATGTGCATGGCGGCGATGCGGTTGTCCGGCGTCGAAAAGGTCTTCTACGCTTATTCGAACGACGACGGTGCGCCGTTCGGGCTTTCGACCGCGGCGATTTACGAGGACCTCGCGAAACCTTTCGCCGCGCAATCCATGACGATCCGCTATGTGCCGGTACGACCGGAAGGCAAGGCGGACCTCTATGCCGAATGGACCGAGGCCCGGAGCAAACGGGCCTGATCCATGGGTTCCGAAGTTCCCTCGCGCGCCGCCAACGTGCTGCTGGTCGCCGCCGTCGCGTTGATCGGCCTCAATCTCAGGCGGCATTGCTGTAGAGGCGCGTCAAGCAGGGAACGCCGCCTTCACATCGCGCGGTCGACCGCTTGGCGGATCACCTTGCGGACATCCGCGTTCGAGAGGAACAGGTCGTGGTTGATGATGCCCCAGCCGGAGTCGGAGGCATCGATGACGCGCACGCCCAGCCGCTCGATGGCGGCCTTCTCGGCGGCGCCGACCCGTGTCATTCCGCCCGCCAGGCGGCCCGACAGCGCCAGCGCGCGATCGTTCGTCGCGGTGATGACGGTGATCTTGCCGGCCAGCGGGCCGATGGCGATGACCGACGAGGAGAACACGTCCATGTCGATATCCGGCGCGGCGAGCACCACGGCGCCGATCCTTCCGGCGACGGCGTCGCCATAGCGCGCATAGAGCTGGCGCAGGCTTTCGAGCGTCAGCATCGTGCCCATGCTGTGCGCGACGATGTGGATGCGGCCGACATTCTGGGCCGCGACGAAGGATTGAAGCACGCGCTCGAAGGCGTCGCGCGACCACATGGCGCTGTCGCGATCGTAATTGTAGTCGAACAGCCCCGCCTTGGACGGCCAGGAGAACGCCATCGTCTGCCCGTGGAACACGATGCCGTCGGACAGGCGCGCGGCATCGAGCACCGCCGCTTCGAACGTCTGCTTGAAGCCGTGCACATAGATCAAGACATCGCCGCCGCCGGGCGCGAGCAGGTTGCTCCCTTCGCCCGACAGCGGCTCGACGCTCTCGATACGCCAGTCGTCCAATCCGACCGAGGCGAGGGTGAAGCGGCCGTCGTTCGGCGGCGTTAGCTTCGCGCGTGCGAGGGTCAGCGACGACGCGCGTTTCGCGCCGAACCACGGCTCCGCGCGCGCGCCGTTGACCGGATTGCGTGTGGTTGCGACCAGCAGTGTCGGCGACGTCGAGATCGACGACGCGTCGAAGCGCGCGCCGGTCGCGGCGACATTGGCGCAGCCGCCGAGCGCGAAGGCGCTTGCCAGGGAGCCGAGTCCGCCGAGCAACGCGCGGCGGGACGTCATGATGTCGTGTGGCAGCAAACGTCGAACGGTCACGCGGGACCTTCAGGAATACCGCCCCCGCAGGACCCGCCCCCCGCGCGTTACCTGAATCATGATGGCGGCGATAAAAGGGCGGTTCGGAAAGGATTTCGAAACAACGGCGCGCGTTGCCGGGAGCGTTCATCTCCGCGCGACGACACCGACGCGATCGGCCTCGTCAGGAAACCACGCTGGCCAGGAGAATGTATTCCATGAGTAGCGCGGAGCCGACGAAGCACCGGAATTCGACGGCGGGGCGCGGGTCGGCTTAGCTCAAGCGAAAAAGCGTGTAGACGAGCACGCCGACGATGATGATCGCGCCGAAGAGCAAGGTATCGGTGGTGCGCAAGCTTCGCCTTCTCGTGAGAGAAAAGAGGCGGACGCCTCTTTCGAGTCATCCGCCTCCCGAGCGCGACGAAACGCGACTTTTTCAAGCCGCAGGTCGCGGCTCTGAAAACACCGTTGCGCGCATTGGCGGCAAATAGTGAGGTAATTCGTCGGAAGGTGGCCGCGGCACTCTGACAACGGCCGCGCAGACAACGGCCGCGCAAAAATCTCGACGCGCCGAAAATTTCAGCGCGTCGTCAGCGCGCGAAGATCATCCTCTTGCGCCACGCGCTCATGATCGTTCGTCAGGCTTTTGAGCCGGTACTGACGCTCGGGGAGGAGACGGACAACCTTGAACTCTCCCGCGCGGCCGGGCCGGAGAGGAAATGTCTCGATCACGACGGTTTGGCCGACCGCAAATTGGTGGTCCATTGCGTGTCCTCTGGCGCCACTTCCCGCGGTTTGCATCGAGTTCTTAAACGATGTGCCCACGGCGGCTACGCCGTGGGCGAGATTGCGGTCGCTTGCCAGTACATCCGTGGTCAAGCGCCGCATCAGAGCAATCAGGCAGCAGCCAGATTTCCAGCCGATTGCTTACCTGAACGTGAGTCCTGAACGAGGTCGAAAGTCACCTTCTGGCCCTCAGCCAAGCCGTAAAGGCCCGCGCGCTCGACCGCGCTGATGTGAACGAACACGTCCTTGGTGCCATCTTCGGGCTGGATGAATCCAAATCCCTTCTGGCCGTTGAACCACTTCACGGTTCCTTTAATCACTCGGTAGTCCTTTGCATAAGAGTAGGCGACCGCCAGCTTCGTGCCGGCGGCATCGCAGTTCGAGATTTTGAAAGAAGGCTTCAGACAAGCTCGCGATCATCTGTCGCGGCGAGGCCAATACATTCGGCCGAAAAACTCGATAGCGCAGTATAGAGCAGTTCGCGTGAAATACAAGAACAATAAAGCCGCGCGCGGACGACCATGCGGCGCTGAACGCGATGGCTATGCGGCGTTGGTGTCGCGCGCCGCGAGCAGCCGGCAGCCCTCGATATTCTGCCCGAAGATGCGCACGGTGTTGCGGCCCGCGGCCTTGGCGACGTAGAGCGCGGAATCGGCTTCCGCGAAGACTTGCGCCGGTTCTTGAAACCGCGCGGCCTTGAGAAACGCGACGCCGGCGGATGCGCTCATGCACAGATGCGTGTTGCGCCACGCGATCGGAGCGGACAAAGCGTGCAGGCCGCGCGCCAGCGTTCGCGCGACATAGGCCCGGCCGAGCGGCGCGTGCAGCAGCACCGCGAACTCGTCGCCGCCGATGCGCGCGATCAAGGTGGCGTCGCGCAGAATCTGTTGCAGCCGCGTCGCCACCTCGCGCAGGCAGGCGTCGCCGGCCGAGTGGCCGAAGCGGTCGTTGATCTCCTTGAAGTTGTCGAGGTCGATGAGCACAAGCGCCGCCGCGGTGCCGTTGACCGCATGCGCCGCAAGATCGGCGCATCGCGTCTCGAAGACGCGGCGATTGGCTAGTCCGGTCAAGAAATCCCTCTCGGCGAGGTGGCGCAGGCTCTCCCACAGTTTCTTTTCGTCGGTGACGTCCTGTTTCGCGCCGAACAGACGAATCGGACGGCCGTGCTCGTAGGCAACGGCGGCCGTCAGGCGCATCCAGCGCTGGATGTTGCGGCTCGTGCGGATTTGCGCGTCGAGCGTGAAGCCGTGGCCGGTGCCGATGGCATTCGCCCGCATCCGCTCCATCTGCCGGCGCGATTGCGTTTCGTACAGGTCGACGATCGACGCCCGATGGATGGTCGAGCCGCGCGGCAGGTCGAAGAGGTCGTAGACGCCGTCGGTCCAGGTCAGTTCGACGGTCGCGAGGTCGCATTCCCAGGCGCCGAACTTCGCAAGCTGCGCCGCGCGGCCGTAAAGCTGTCCGTGCGAGGTCGTGGATTGCAACTCCGAGGATCGGCTTGAGTTCGTCAGGATCTCAGCCATTCCGCTCTGCCCCCGCCGACGTTCGACGACCGATCCTAGAGCGGTAAAGATTAAGCATAGGTTGGTCCGACGAAGACAAACGTCGGTGACGTGGGGGTGTTCGCCTGGATGTCGTTGACCTATTACCGCCATCCGCCAGTAAAGGCGGACGGCGGATTCTTTAGGTATGGCGGCACCGTCTGATCGTATTGTCGCGCGGGATGGCCTATCGGCCGGCGTTACTGCCGATAGCCGTAGATCTTGTTCCAGTCCTCGGTCCATGGCGCGAACACCTTGGCGTATTCGGCCTCGTCCGGAATCCAGGTCTTGAGCGTCTTGGTGTCGATGCCGGGAGGCGCCGGCGGATCCTTCATGACCGAGAAGAAGCCGAGTTCGACCATCAGCGTCTGCCCTTCGCGCGAGAGCGCCCAATCGAGGAACAGCTTGCCGGCATTGGGGTGGCCCGCGGTCTTGGTCAGGCCGGCGCAGAATACCGTCACCGGAACGCCTTCGGGCGCGAACAGCCATTTGATCGGCGCGCCGCTATTGGAGAGCGGAACGGCCAGTGCGGTAACCAGCGGGGCGACGCCGATCTCACCGCGGATCATGGCGTCGACCATCGGCGCCTGGCTCGGAAACAGCATCGGCTTCATCGCCGCCTGCTTCTTCAAATAGTCCTCGCCGAACATCGTGCGCTCGAACATCCCGCGCGTGAACGGCGCGCCGCCGGAGGCGACGACGGTCTGCCCCAGATATTTGCCATACTCCGGCTTCACCAGGTCGGCCCAGCTCTTCGGCGGATCTTTGACCAATTCGGAATTGTAGGTGATCGTCCAGGCATTGGCAGAGCGCGGCCAAAGCTGACCGGTACGCGTCTTCTCCGGGTAGTCGGCGGCGTTCGGCGGCGCATAGTCGGCGAAGATGCCGGCCATCGCTCGCGCTCTCGGGCGATCGGAAATATCGATCACGTCGGCGATGAGTTTATTTGCCGCCGCTTCGGTATTGATGCGCGCGACAAGTTGTCCCGTGGGCGCGCGCACCATTTCGACCTGGATGCCGGGAAAGCGCTCGGAGAAGCGCTTGATGACGGTCTGCTCGGTGGTCAGGAAGTTGGCCGTATAAAGAACGACTTTGCCTTCCTTCTTGGCCGCGGCGAGAAGCTCGGGGGAGGGGGTGTAGGCCGCGTCCGCCGCCACGGCGCGGCCAATGGCCGGACCCGCAAGGAACAGTGCGGCAAGGAGACAGACTGCGGATTTGCGTGACAGCGGCATCGACATAACGTTGTTTCCTCCCAATTTATTGCGAGGCACGTTGCCGCATCGGGCGCGCGGCCTCAATGTAATTTTTGACCGGTCCGCTTGGAAGCATGGCGTCGGCCGAGGCGACGGCAACCTCCGCCCGCGCCGTGCCGCGCTCCGCCCGGGTGCGATATTTCGGCGCTATACCGGCTGTTAAAAGCCGCTGCCTCATAGTGGCCTTGGTAAGAACATTTCCAGGCTCTCGCCTGCGCCGCGGAGTTCTGCTAGCGATGACGCGCTCGATCGCTGCGGCCTCCCAGGCGCCGGGCGGTTTTGGCGCAATCAGGATCGGTCGATGCTCGACAAGTTACGGGACCTAGCCCGACGGTTGGATGAGACCATCGGCTGGAACCGGATCGGTGCGCTTTTGAGCATTGCGATCGTCACGGTGGCGTTCGTCGAACTCTACAAGATGCTCAGCGACATCGACGTCGACGATGTCATGGACGCCCTGCACGGAACCTCGCTGACCCACATCCTGCTCGCGGGGCTCTTCGTTGCGGCCGCCTACTTCACGTTGACGTTCTACGATCTGTTCGCGCTGCGGACGGTCGGGCGCAGCGGCGTGCCCTATCGCATCGCCGCGCTGTCCGCTTTCACCAGCTATTCCGTCGGGCACAATGTCGGCGCCAGCGTCTTCACCGGCGGCGCGGTGCGCTACCGCATCTACTCGGCCTGGGGGCTCGATGCCATCGACGTCGCCAAGGTCTGCTTCGTCGCCGGACTGACGTTCTGGCTCGGCAATGCCGCGGTGCTGGGGCTCGGCATCGCCTATGCGCCGCAGGCGGCCACGTCGATCGATCAATTGCCGCCATGGTTCAACCGTATCGTCGCCATCGCGGTGCTGTGCATTCTCGTCGGCTATGTGAGTTGGGTGTGGCGCAAACCCCGGGTCGTGGGGCGGCACGGCTGGGTGGTAACGCTGCCGAGCGGGCCCTCGACGCTGCTGCAGATCGGGATCGGCATCCTCGACCTTTCGTTCTGCGCGCTGGCGATGTGGATCCTGATGCCGGAGGAGCCGCATATCGGCTTCGTGACGCTGGCGGTGATCTTCGTTTCGGCGACGCTGCTCGGCTTCGCCAGCCACGCGCCCGGCGGCCTCGGCGTTTTCGACGCGGCGATGCTTACGGGGCTGTGGCAGTTCGACAAGGAACAACTCGTCGCCGGCCTGCTTCTGTTTCGGCTGCTCTACTATCTCGTTCCCTTCGTCCTTGCGGTGTTCGTGCTCGGTGCGCGGGAATTCTGGATTTGCGCGACGCGCAAGCCGCCGCCGCTCGCGCCGGACAGCCCGCCCGGCGTCGCCGGCGGCGCGGCGCGCAATTTCGAAGCCGCTCCGAGGAAGATGACGCTTTCGGAATCGAAGGACGAGGCGTCTTAGAGCCGGGCGTCCGTCGATGCCGGGTCGCGCCGGCCGGCGCGGCCTGCTACGCGTGACGGCATGAGCAGCAGCAATTTCGACCGTGAGCGAAATGTTTGGCAGTGGGCGCCGCTGCTCGTCCCGGCCGTCGCGATCGCGGTCTTTCTCGGGTTCACGCTGGCCGGCGTCCTGGCGCCGGTTTACGGCCTTCTCGGGAGCGCCGCCGTCGCCGCCGCGGCCCTGTTCGCGCGCACGCAAGCACGCATGCCGGCCGCTTTTGCGGCTGTCAGGCCGGCGCCGGCTGCGGACCCCGGTGCGGCGACGGCGGAGGACCTCACGGCGGTCATAGCGGCCGCGCCG
>JBDHSU010000160.1:0-7798 GCA_039808325.1 Variibacter sp.
GCCAAGGAAGCACGATAATTTGCCGTTGTAACATGATACTGTTGAATTCCCGCATCTGATGCATTAGCATTTGATGCATGCGCACCACGCTCGATATCGATGATGACGTGCTGGCGGCCGCGAAGGAGCGGGCCCAGGCGCAAAACACGACCGCTGGGCGCGTGATTTCGGAGCTCGTGCGGCAGGCCCTTACGCAGCCGGTGGCTGAAGACCGCACGTATCGCGGCGGCTTTCGGCTGCTTCCTCGCAGGGGTGGAATCATCACCTCCGAGATGGTCCAGCGGTGGACGGACGAGGCCGACGCGGAGGAAGCAGGGCTCAAGCCCGACGAGCGATGAGGGCTCTGTTCGACGTCAATCTGCTGATTGCTTTGCTGCAGCCCGATCATGCACATTTCGAGCGCGCGCACCTGTGGTGGGAAGAAAACCATGTCGATGGTTGGGCTTCTTGCCCTCTGACGCAGAATGGATTCGTTCGCATCCTGTCGCAGTCGAGCTATCAACGGTCGATGACCGTTACTGCGGCGCTTGAGGAGCTTGCCGAGCAAATTCGCATCACCAATCACGCGCTATGGGCGGATGACGTTTCGTTGCTCGATGCCACGTTGTTCGATCACGCGCGCATTCTGGGTCCGAAGCAGCTCACCGACGTTTATCTTCTCGCGCTCGCGATGAAGAATGGTGGCCGCCTCGTCACGTTGGATCGAAGCATCCCGCTCGCTGCTGTGCATGGCGCCGAACCGAAACATCTCGTTGTGATTTGAATAATGCTAGACGATTCTAAATTTGATCGTTGAAGGAGAAATAGACCGAATGTTTCGCGCCATCCTCGCTGCCGCCGCCTTGTCGGCCGCCGCGCTTATCGCCGCACCAGCGACACTCGTTCACGCCCAGCAAGGAAAGCACATGACCACAGCGTCCGGCCTGCAGATCATCGAGGTAAAGGAGGGCACCGGCCCCTCGCCCAAGGGCAAGACCGCGGTGGTGCACTACACCGGCTGGCTCTATCAGAACGGCCAGAAGGGCGCGAAGTTCGACTCCTCGGTCGACCGCAAGGAGCCGTTCGAGTTTCCGGTCGGCGCCGGCCGCGTCATCAAGGGCTGGGACGAGGGCGTCGCCAGCATGAAGGTCGGCGGCAAGCGCACGCTGATCATTCCGCCCGCGCTCGGCTATGGCGCGCGTGGCGCCGGCGGCGTCATCCCGCCGAACGCGACCCTGATGTTCGACGTCGAACTGCTGGCGGTGAAGTGAAAAAACGGACGTAGCCCGGATTGAGCGGAGCGAAATCCGGGAGTTGCTCGCCGAGGCCTTCCCCGGATTTCGCTCCGCTCAATCCGGGCTACAATTAAGCATGCCCTCATCACCCGCCGCACGTCTTCGTGCCATCTGCCTCGCGCTGCCCGAGGCGGTGGAGCTGGAGACGTGGGAGCGGCCGACCTATCGCGTGCGCGGCAAGATCTTCGCGATGGAGCGCGAGACCGATGAGCGCCCGGCGGTGTGGTGCAAGGCCCCGCCGGGAAGCCAGGCGGTGCTCGTCGGCGCCGATCCGGATCGCTTCTTCGCGCCGCCCTATGTCGGGCCGAAGGGCTGGGTCGGCATGTGGCTCGATCGTCGCGTCGATTGGGCGGAAGTCGAAAAGCTTGTGCGCCGCAGCCACGGCCTGATCGCGCCGAAGAAATTTGTCGCGAAACTCTCAGTAAACTAGCGGGCGTCGCGGCTAACGAGCGTAGCCCGGATTGAGCGAAGCGAAATCCGGGACAGCCGGCACGCGATGTAAACCCCGCATTTCGCGTTGCTCAATGCGGGCTACAAATGAACGTCCACGTCACGGCCGCATTTTCGTGATGCCTTGCCGCTTCCAAACAGCGGCATCGGCGGAGGCGGACATCGATGAACCGACGGCTCCTTTTGCGCGGCGGCGCGGGCGTTACGGCGCTCGCGGCCCTTGGCGGGGCAGGCTGGATCGTCTCGCTGCCGGCCGCGACACGGCGGGACGCCGCGCCGCCGGTTCCGCCTGAAGACGTTGAAGCCATCCTTGCGATGCTGAAGCCGAAGCGGCCGCGTCCGCTCATTGCGATCATCGGCGTCAACGAGGGCACCGAGATCACCGACTACATGATGCCGTTCGGCATCCTGCGGCGCGCCGATGTCGCGGATGTTTTCGCGGTCGCGACCAAGGAGGGGCCGGTGACGCTCTTCCAGGCGCTCAAGGTAGAGGCGCAGGCGAGCGTCGCCGCTTTCGACACGGCGCATCCGGAGGGGGCGGACTATGTGATCGTGCCGGCGATGCATCGCGACGACGATCGGGCGGCGCTCGCATGGATCAACGCGCAGGCCGGGAAGGGCGCGACCATCATCGGCGTCTGCGCCGGCGCGAAGGTCGTCGCGGCGGCCGGTCTGCTCGACGACAAGCGCGCGACGACGCACTGGTATTACCTCAAGGGGATGCGCGGCAAGCATCCGACGATCCGATACGTTCCCGACCGGCGGATCGTTGCGGATCGCGGCGTCGTGACGACGACGGGCATCACGGCCTCGATGCCGATGGCGCTGACATTGATCGAGGCGATCGCCGGGCGCGGCCGCGCGGAGGCCGTCGCGCAGGATCTCGGCGTGCCGCAATGGGACACGCGTCACGACAGCAGCGCGTTCCGTCTGACGCGGCCGTTCGTGCTGACCGTGATGCGCAACCGCCTCGCGTTTTGGGGCTACGAGGACCTCGGCATCGCGCTCGAGAGCGGCGTCGACGAAGTTTCGCTGGCACTGGTCGCCGACGCCTGGTCGCGGACCTATCGCTCGCAGGCGCTGACGTTCGCGCCGACAGGCGAGGCGCGAGAGAGCCGCAACGGTTTGCGCATCCTTCCCGATCGCGTCGCGTCGGAGTGGCCGACCGCGCGCCTGCTTCCGCCGATTGCCGATCCGCCGGCGGAAGCGCTCGACAGGGCGCTCGAGGCCATCGCGTCCCGCTATGACGGGGGCACCGCGAACATCGTCGCGATGCAGCTCGAATATCCACAAGCTAGGTTGACGTAGCGGACGCTCGCCGCCGCTCAATGATGCCGCTTCAGTCCGGCACCGCATCGAGCGCGATCAAGACGCGCAGCGTATCGTCCGGCTCGGCGCCGAAGGCCCTGGCAAGCATCTTCTCCAGCCGGCCGGTGCGCGCGAGACGCGCGATGGTGCGGTCGACTTGTAGGCGGAAGGCGCTGTCGCCTTTCTCCATCGCGAGGCCGTAGGTTTCGTAGCTGAAGTAGCGGGGCGAGAGCTTCAGCCCGCGCGCCTCCTCGTGCTGCGCCAGCATCATGGCGAGGATCGAGCGGTCGGCAACGTAAGCGTCGAGTTCGCCGCGCGCGACCATCGCACCGCCTTTGCGGTGATCCTCGACGACGCGGATATCCGCCTCGACGGCCAAGGCCTTGAGCGTGCTGCGCAGCACTTTCTCCGTCGTCGTTCCGGCGAGGACGCCGACGCGCTTGTCCTCGAGATCCTCGAAGCTGACGATCGTTGCGTCGCGCGACAGAACGCCGGCGCCGTCGACGAATGTCGGCAGGGAGAAGTCGACCAGCTCGCGCCGCGCCATGGTCATCGAGCTTGCCTCGCAGAGCAGGTCGACCTGGCCGTCGCGCACGGCGGTGAAGCGGTTTTCGCCGGTCACGCGCACATATTCGGCGTGTATCTTCGCGAGGCCGAGGGCGCGGCCGATGTCGTTCGTCACCTCCGAGCAGATATCGACGACGTAGCCGGTCGGATAGCCCGATGCGTCGACGAAGGAATGCGGCTGCGCGTCGGCGCGATAGCCGATGCGGATCGTTCCCGTCTCCTTGATGCGCTCGAGGGTCGCGGCGGAAGCGGCGGCGACGCCGCATAGCGTCAATACGATCAGGGCCGGGAAGGTGAGGGCGCGCAGGCGCATGAGGCGTGTCTCGCGTTTCGTTCGGCGACAACAGACCAAAGAACGGCGTCCGACACAACACGCGGGCCGGCATGGCGGCGTTTCGCGCCGAGGGCGTGGAAGCCGCCGCCCCGTTTCAGCGCGCCATCGATGCGAAGATATCTCGCCGCAGCGCTTCGGCCGAAACGCCTGGGCTATTCCGTGCATATGCCACGCCGTGCCGCGAGAGGAAGCCCTGAAGCTCGTCTTCGTCGAGGCGGGGGCGGCTGAGAATTTGTCTTATCTTGTAATCATCGGCGGCGAAGGGCTTGCCCGCCGCCCAGCACACCAGCTTGAACTGGCAGGCGACGTCGCCCGGCATGGCTGCGACCTTTTGCGCTTCGGATCGGAACACGCCCTCCGCCGCGGGGAACTGTGCGCGATAGTCCGCGCTCGTAAGAATGGCCGCCGATTCGTATCGCTGGTTCAAAGCGAGCCGCAGTAGCAGCGCCAGGATGATGACTGCCCGGCAGCGCGCGACGCCTGTCCGCCGCGCCTGCGCCGTTTCTTCGAACCTGTCGTAGGCGATCGCGAACGCCACGGAACTGGCGATGACCAGATCGAACTGCGCGGTATCGATGACGCCGTCGCCGCCGAACGCGGCCATGTAGGCAACGAGTGCCACGAGGAGGTAAAGGCCGGTGAACTTCGCCGTTTTCGTTTTGCGACATTGCCACGCCCAGATCGCCCACACGACCAGAGGAACGGCGACCCACTGAAGCTTGTGGATTCCGTCGAGCATCTTCCAGAACGAATAATTCCGCGGCCAAAGCAGGTTCGTCAGGACATCGGCGCCGAAGGCCGCGTAGCAGACCGCGAGACCGGCGAACGCGCCCGCAACCGCGACCGCCGTTGCCCGCCACGCCTTGGCGTATCCTGAGAGGAACATCCATGCGACCGCCGTGATCGGAATCGCGGCCGCGCTGTATTTGAAGAAGCCGGCGAGTACCATCAGCAGCAAAGCGGGCTCCGGTGCTCGCCCGTGCGCCTCGGACGAGAGAAACCACGCCAGCGCCGAGGCCATCAGAAACGCGGTGAAAAGCTGCGGCTCGTTCGCGCCGATGAAGCGATGGAAAGCAGCGGCCATCACGGCGATGAAGCAAAGCCCGCCAAGGATGGCGGAGGATCGCGCGCCGCCGAGTTGCCTGACGATGCCGCCGATCGCCGCGGCCGTGCCGAACAGCGCGACGATCGATAGCGCGCGGCCCGCAAACAGGGAATTTCCGAAGAGTGATCCGAGCCATCCGACCGCGTAGAAGGAGAGCGGCGGGTCATTGTTCAGGATGAGAGCGGCGGCCGGCGGATAGAGGGGCCCGCCGTAAACCGCCGCATCCTGGAAATAGGCGTTCCAGCCCTCGTTGGGCATGATCTCGACGAGATAGAACGCCCGGTAAAGCGGCCAGACGAGGAAGTAGGCGGCGACAAGCGCCAACGCGACGAAGAGCGTTCTCTCCTTCACGAAAAACGATGGGCCGGACGATTCCGCTGCGTTACGCATGTCGCAGACGTGACGGGGCGGCGGCGCGACGTCAACCGTCGGCTCCCGTCATTGCGGCGATCCTTCCCTCTTCGGGGAAGCCGGGCAGCCCGACGAATGGTTATTCCGCCGGCGTCTCGCTTCCGGCCATTTCGATGCGGCGGTCGTGGCCGAGCGCAATGGTCACCACGCCGGCCATGATATAGGCGCCGGCAAGCGCCACGAGGCCGAGCGTCGGCGTGCCGGTGTGCTGCGTGATCCAGCCCACCATGTACGGTCCGAAGAAGCCGCCGAGATTCCCGATCGAGTTGATGAGGGCGATGCCCGCCGCCGCGGCCGTGCCGGTCAGGATGCCAGTCGGCAGCGCCCAGAAGGTCGGGATCGCCGCGTAAGTTCCCATGGCGCACAGCGTCACGGCAATGCCGGCAAGGAACGGATTCGTGAGATAAGCCGCGGCGACGAGCGCGAGACCGCCGAAGATCGCCGGCGCCGCGACGTGGAAGACGCGCTCCTGCTTCATATCCGACCGCTTCGTCCACCAGATCATCGCGACGACCGCGCACGCATAGGGAATGGCGACGAGATAGCCGGTCATCGTATTGAGCGGCACGCCCGATGTCTTGTCGAGTTGCAGCGTCGTGATGACGCCCTTCACGATCGTCGGCAGCCAATAGCCGAGCCCGTAATTCCCGCAGACGAGGCCGAAGTAAACGAGGCCGAGGAGAAGGATGCGCGGGTTGGTCAGAGACTCGCGCAGCGAATATTTGCGGATCGCCTCGCGCTTCACGCGCTCTTCGTCGAGCCGCGCGGTGACCGCGTCGCGTTCCTGCGGCGTGAGCCACGACACCTGCGCCGGCTTATCGCGCAGGAAGATCAGCACGACGATGCCGACGATGATCGACGGGATGCCCTCCAGGATGAAAAGCCACTGCCAGCCCTTGAGGCCGAAGGCGAGATGGGTGCCGTCGAGAATCCACCCCGACACCGGCCCGCCGATGACCGAGGAGAGGGGAATGGCCGCCATGAACCAGCCGATCCAGCGCGCGCGCTCCTCCGCCGTGAACCAATAGGTGAGGTAGAGGATGATGCCGGGAAAGAAGCCGGCTTCCGCGACGCCGAGGAGAAAACGCATCGCGTAGAAGCTCTTCACGCCGACCATGAAAGCCATGGCTGCCGAAATGACGCCCCATGAAATCATGATGCGCGCGATCCAGATGCGCGCGCCGAACTTCTCCAGGGCCAGATTGCTCGGCACCTCGAAAAGGAAATAGCCGGCGAAGAAGATACCCGCGCCGAAGCCGAAGATTTCCGGCGTAAAGCCGAGATCCTTGTTCATCGTCAGCGCGGCGAAGCCGACATTGACGCGATCAAGATAGGCGACGAAGTAGCAGAGCATCAAAAACGGAATCAGCTTGCGCGCGATCTTTCTGGAAGCTGATTCAAGAACGGTCGGCATCGGCGTCACTCCCCAAAGCTCGCCGCGAGCCGCCGAGCAGCGGCTCGCGGTTCCACGCCTTATCCACGACACACTTGCGCGCCGTGTCGCGTGGATAAGGAAATAGACGCACAAAAAAAGAAGGCCGCGAATGCGACCTTCCTCTAAAATCCCCAACAAATTTGCAGAGGAGGTATGCGCCCTCCCGTCTGCTCGTCAGCGCGAATAATATTCGACGACGAGATGCGGTTCCATCTGCACCGGATAGGGAACGTCGCCGATCTGCGGCACGCGCGAGAGCTTCGCGGTCATCTTCGAGTGGTCGACTTCGATATAATCGGGCACGTCGCGCTCGGCGAGCTGCGTCGCCTCGAGCACGATGGCGAGCTGCTTGGAGGCGTCGCGGACTTCGATGACGTCGCCCACCTTGACGCGATAGCTGGCGATGGTGACGCGGCGGCCATTCACCTTGACGTGGCCGTGATTGATGAATTGGCGCGAGGCGAATACCGTCGGCACGAACTTGGCGCGATAGACGACGGCGTCGAGCCGGCGCTCGAGCAGGCCGATCATGTTCTCGCCCGAGTCACCCTTCATCCGCAGCGCCTCGACGTAGATGCCGTGGAACTGCTTCTCGGTGATGTTACCGTAGTAGCCGCGCAGTTTCTGCTTGGCGCGCAACTGGATGCCGTAGTCTGAAAGTTTGCCCTTGCGGCGCTGCCCGTGCTGGCCGGGGCCGTATTCGCGGCGGTTGACCGGGCTCTTCGGACGGCCCCAGATATTCTGGCCCATCCGGCGGTCGATCTTGTACTTCGCTTCATTGCGCTTGGTCATCGCGTCCTCGGTTGTCGATGCTGGGTGAGGATCGCGCCCTCCTCTGGTCCGGAACAGGCCCGGAACTGACAGGCGGGGCTTCGTAAGCGCAAAGGCCCGCCACGGGGCGCGAAACGCCACGC
>JBDHSU010000161.1:0-7773 GCA_039808325.1 Variibacter sp.
CGTGCTCGATCTGCCCAAGGGATCGTCGGTCGAGGACACCGACCGGGCACTGCAAATGATGGCGGAGCGGCTCGCCCCGGTGCCGGAAATCGTTTCGTTCCAGACCTATGCCGGCACCGCCGCGCCGTTCGATTTCAACGGTCTGGTGCGGCACTATTATCTGCGCGCGAATCCCGAGCAGGGCGATATCGCGATCAACCTTCTACCGAAGTCTGGGCGCGCGCGCGCGAGCCATGCGATCGCGCTGGAAGTCCGCGAGCGGCTGCACGGCATCGACTTGCCGCAGGGCACCGTGGTGAAGGTGGTGGAGCCGCCCCCGGGTCCGCCGGTGCTGGGCACGCTGCTGGCGGAAATCTACGGTCCCGACCCGGACACAAGGCGTGCGGTGGCCGCCAGGGTGCGTGCGGCGTTCAAGAGCGTACCGTTCATCGTCGATGTCGATGACAGCTATCGCAACCGCCCGCAGCGGGTGCGCGTCGCCATCAACCAGGACAACCTCGAATACTACAAGGTCGAGCAGGCCGACGTGTACGACACCCTGCGCTACCTCTACGGCGGCACGACGGTCGGCTATTCCCAGCGCGGCGGCGGCCGCTACCCGATCGCCATCCGCCTCGCGCTCCCCAAGGCGGGCGCCGTGATGGACGCGCGCGCGCTGACGACGCCGGTGCCCGCCAACGCGCTGCCCGGCGGTCGCGGCGTGGTCGAGCTCGGTGACGTCGTCGGCGTGACGCGCGAGCCGGCGTCCTGGCCGATCTTCCGCCATAACGGCCGTCCCGCCGAAATGGTGATGGCGGAACTTGCCGGCGCCTATGAAGCGCCGATCTACGGCATGCTGGCGGTGCGCGACGCGATCGAGCGGATCGACTGGGGCAACCTTCCGAAGCCCGAGATCGCGCTGCACGGCCAGCCGGACGACGAGAGCCGCCCGACGCTGCTGTGGGACGGCGAATGGGAGGTGACGTGGGTGACCTTCCGCGACATGGGCGCGGCCTTCATGGTGGCGATCCTCGGCATTTATATTCTCGTCGTCGCGCAGTTCGGCTCGTTCAAGCTGCCGCTCGTCATCCTGACGCCGATTCCGCTCACCTTCATCGGCATCCTGCTCGGCCACTGGCTGTTCGCCGCGCCGTTCACGGCAACGTCGATGATCGGCTTCATCGCGCTCGCCGGCATCATCGTGCGCAACTCGATCCTGCTGGTGGATTTCATCCGCCACGCGCGCCGGCTTGACCGGCCGCTGATCGATGTGCTGCTGGAGGCGGGCGCGATCCGCTTCAAGCCGATCCTGCTGACCGCGATCGCGGCGATGATCGGAGCGGCGGTGATCCTCACCGATCCGATCTTCCAGGGGCTCGCGATCTCGCTTCTGTTCGGTCTCGCATCCTCGACGGCGCTGACCGTTCTGGCCATCCCGGCCATTTACGTCGTGCTGCGTGGTGAAGGCGGCGTCCCGCGCGGCGGCAATGCTCAATAAGCCGCCCGGTCATTGGGAGCGACGGCCGAATCTTATCGAGCCGGTATGCGCGGCAGGAAAAGGATATGCCGTCGCGGAGCGCGTGTTCGGCAAGGCTCCGAATTGTTTTCTTGCCTACGCCGCGTGAATGAAAATGATAACGCGTCCGCTCTTGTTCAGTCAGTGCGACATGAGGACCGGCACGGTCATCGACGTCAGGATTTCCCGCGTCGCGCCGCCCAGTACGAATTCGCGGAAGCGCGAATGACCGTATCCGCCCATGACGATCATGCTCGCCGAGCGGTCCGACACATGCGACAGGATCGCGTTGCCGACGTCGATATCGGCGGCGGATAGGGTTTCGATCTCGACGTTCACGTCGTGGCGGGCGAGGTGCGTGGCGATGTCCGCGCCGCGGATCTCCTGTTCGTGTTGCGTCTTCTCGTTGACGGCGATGAACAGTTCGACCTTGCGCGCCTTCTTCAGCAGCGGCAGGGCGTCGTTGATGGCGCGTGCGGCGGCGCGGCTGCCGTCCCAGCAGCAGGTGATGTGATCGAGCGTGAGGCCGGCTCGCTGGATGTAGGGCACGACGATGACCGGGCGGCCGGATTCGAACATCGCCCCCTCGATCAGAAGCTCGTTGCTGGCGCCCTTGTCGGGATCCGACTGCGTGACGACGCTGAGATCGAAGCGCCGTCCCATGCTGGCGAACACGGCCGGCGGGTTGGTCTCGTTCGGCAGGATCAGGCGCGACGATGCGGAGAGGCTGCTGCGGCGCGCGGCTTCCTCGAAATGCCGGATGGCCTCGCGCGCCTCCTTCTCCTCGCGGGCAAGGATGTCGGCCAGCACATCGGGCGGAAAGCCCGGCAGGGTGATGGTGGGGAGGCCGGCATAGGAGCCGAAGGCGACGCCGGCAAGGTGTGCCGCGAACGCCTCCGCCACCGATATGGCGTAATTGCGTCCCGCGTCTCGCGCAGGATCGTGCTCGAGGTGGAGGAGGATGTCCCTAATCATGGTTCGTCTCCGGATTTGCCGTCCGCGTCACCTGTATCACGGCATCATTCGGGCATGTTGACGCATGTCAAAGCTCATTCTTCCACCGCACCCCGGCCTCGCCGGGTGCGCGGTCGGAGATAGTATCGGAGCCCGTGGATCATCGATATCTGCCGCGCCAACGCGTCATGACTGGATGCGGCGCGCGGTCTTTCGAAAGCGACGGCGCTGACCGCAAAGAGGTTCAGGACGTGCCTTCGACCGCGACGATCATGAACGTGTGGTCGCGCTCGTTGTCGTTGTCGCGCAGCGTCAGATATTCACCGGGCGAGAAAACATGCGCGCCGAAGCGATAGCCGGCCTCGTCGTCGTCGTCGCGCGTTTTGTCGTAGTCGAAGACCCAGCGCGCGCCTTCGCTGCCGCCGGGCTTGTGCACGAGATGCCCGACCTGATCGGCCTCGCCCTGCCAGAACCGCCGCACCCGGCACTGGTCGCGGTGCTCGCGCCAGAGCTTGACGTCGATACGGCCCTGCGCGTCGAGCGGTGCCACGAGCTCGTAGCCGTGGCGCGTCGAGCCGGCCGGGAACTCTTTCGAGCGCGCGAGATTGAGGCGGATATGCTTGAAGGCGGGGGGCAGCGGCATGCGGTCTCTCCTTTGCCCTCAGGTATCGCGCATGGCCGTCGTGTCATTGACCTCGATCAACGCTTCGGCGTTGCTGTCGCCGAATGCTGTGGCACGATGCGAAGGTGAGGCGCATGGATGCGTTGCAGGAGCAGGTGTTCGCGTTTCTCGGTGATCCGGCAACGCATGGCGTGGCGCAGGTCCGCCGCTGCGACACGCATGCCGCCGCCGTGTTCCTCGCCGGCGACATCGCCTTCAAAGTCAAGCGCGCGGTGCGCTTTCCTTTTCTCGATTATTCGACGCCGGCGAAGCGCCGCGCCGCCTGCCTCGCCGAACTCGAGGTCAATCGCCGCTTTGCGCCGCAGCTCTATCGACGCGTCGTCGCGATCACGCGTGCGCCCGGCGGCCGCCTCGCCGTCGGCGGCGACGGCGAGACGGTGGAGTGGGCCGTCGAGATGGCGCGCTTCGACGAGAACGACACGCTCGATCGCATCGCCGCGCGCGGCGCGCTCGATGCGTGCTTGCCCGCCCGCCTCGCGACGTCCGTCGTCGCCATGCATGCGGCGGCGGAGCGCGTCGGCGCCGCGCCGTGGATCGCCGCGCTCGACGACTATGTCGAGCAGAACACGGTGGCGTTTCGCGGCCAGGCGGCGCTGTTCGCCACGCCGCGGGTAGCGGAACTCGCGCGCCGCTCGCGCGCGGCGCTACGCCGGCTGCGGCCGCTGCTCGCCGCCCGCGGGCGGCGCGGTCTCGTCCGCCGCGGCCACGGCGACTTGCATCTCGGCAATATCGTGCTGATCGACGGCGCCCCGGTCGCCTTCGACGCCATCGAGTTCGACCCCGTGGTCGCCTCCGGCGACGTGCTCTACGACTTGGCCTTCCTGTTGATGGACCTCGCCGAGCGCGGGCTCGCGGACGCGGCCAACGCGGTGCTCAACGGCTACTTCGCGGCGTTACGGTGCGACGAGGACTATGACGGGCTTTCGGCGCTGCCGTTCTTCATGTCGCTGCGCGCCGCGATCCGGGCCAAGGTGACGGCGTCGCGCCTCGCCGAGGCGGCCGCCGCCGAGAAGCCGGCGATCGCCGCCGCGGCCGCACGCTACTTCGCGCTGGCGCTCGATCTACTCGCGCCCGCGCCGGCCGTCGTCGTCTGCACCGGCGGCCTGTCAGGCACCGGCAAGACCGCCCTGGCGCGGGCTCTTGCGCCGTGCCTGCGGCCGCTGCCCGGCGCGCTCGTCCTGCGCTCCGACGTCATGCGCAAGGCGATGTTCGGCGTCGGCGAGACCGAGCGGCTGCCGCCGCCGGCCTATGCGTCGGGGGTGTCGGCGCAGATTTATGGCGCCCTTGCCGACAAGGCCGGGCGCATCGCGCGGGCCGGCGCTTCGGTGATCGTCGACGCCGTCTTCGCCCGTGCCGACGAGCGCGCGGCGATCGAAAGCGTCGCGCGCGGGGCCGGCGTTGTCTTCTGCGGCCTGTTCCTTACCGCCGACCTCGAGACCCGCTTACGCCGCATCGGCGGGCGCGGCGCGGACGCCTCCGACGCGGATGCCGCCGTCGCGCGGCAGCAGGAGGATTACGCCGTCGGCGCGATGGCCTGGAACGTCGTCGATGCGTCGGGGACGACGGCGGCGACGCTTGCTCTCGCCCACGCCTGCCTCGAGGAGAAGGGATTGCTGGTCGAGGGCCCCCCGCCGCGCGGCGCGGCCGGCTGCGGGGGGTGAGGAGCCTCCCGTCCCACCCTCATGAGCGCGGCGGTGTCTGCTCGCGCGAACGACCGCGACGCTCCTTGATCCCCGTCAAAGCGGTGCGCATCTACGCATGTAAAGGTGCATCGTTCATGCGGTGTCGGCGCGCTGGCCACGTCCGCGAGCGAGGAAGGCTATGACCGTTCCCAAGCCTGCGGCGACGCCGTCGGCACGCGATATATCCGCGCCCGCGTCGGCAGACACCGCCTTGCCGCCGCGCCGCCGCCCGTCGGCCCTGCGGGAGAGCCACGCCGCGGCCAGCCGCAAGCACGCGCCCGATTCCTACACCGTGACCGCGCTGTCTGATGTCATGGACCGTTCGGCGCACGCCATCATGGCGCGCTTCACGCTCGGCATCTCGCCCGCCGCGTTGATCGAGGCCTATCTCGATTGGGCGACCCACCTTGCCTTCGCGCCGGGCAAGCGATTGCAACTCGCCGACAAGGCGGTGCGCAAGAGCGTGCGCTTCGCGAGCTATGCGGCGCGCTGCGCCAGCCTCGCCGAGCCGCCCCCTTGCTGCATCGAGCCGCTGCCGCAGGACAAGCGCTTCGCCGGCGAGGCCTGGCAGCAGTGGCCGTACAACTTCATCCACCAGGCGTTCCTGCTGCAGCAGCAGTGGTGGCACAACGCCACGACCGGCATACGCGGCGTGTCGCGGCGGCACGAGGAGATGGTGGAATTCGCCGCGCGCCAGGCGCTCGACATGGTCTCGCCGTCGAACTTTCCGCTGACCAATCCCGAGATTCTGCAGCGCACGCTCACGCGTGGCGGGACGAACTTCATCGACGGCCTACAGAACTTCGCCGAGGACTGGGAGCGCGCCGTCAGCGGCAAGCGGCCGGCCGGCACCGAGCAGTTCGCCGTCGGCAAGGACGTCGCCATCACGCCCGGCAAGGTGGTCTATCGCAACCGCCTGATCGAGCTCATTCAGTATGCGCCGGCGACCGCGACGGTGCGGCCGGAGCCGATCCTCATCGTCCCCGCCTGGATCATGAAGTACTACATCCTCGATCTGTCGCCGCACAATTCGCTGGTGAAGTATCTCGTCGACCGCGGTTTCACCGTGTTCATGATCTCGTGGAAGAATCCCGATCCCGACGACCGCGATCTCGGCATGGACGACTATCGCCGGCTCGGCGTGATGGCCGCGCTCGACGCCATCGGCGCGATCGTGCCGGACCGCAAGGTGCACGCCACCGGCTATTGCCTCGGCGGAACGCTGCTGTCGATCGCTGCTGCCGCCATGGCGCGCGACGGCGACGACCGGCTGCGCTCGATGACGCTGTTCGCCGCGCAGACCGACTTTACCGAGGCCGGCGAGCTGATGCTTTTCATCAACGAGAGCCAGCTCGCCTTCCTCGAGGACATGATGTGGGAGCAGGGCTTCCTCGACGCGCGTCAGATGGCCGGTGCGTTCCAGATGCTGCGCTCCAACGATCTCCTCTGGTCGCGCGTCGTCCGCGAATATCTTATGGGCGAGCGCCGGCCGATGACCGATCTCATGGCCTGGAACGCCGATGCGACACGCATGCCCTATCGCATGCATGCGGAGTATCTGCGGCAACTCTTTCTCGACAACGACCTGACGGCCGGACGCTTCCGCGCCGGTGGGCGGCCGGTGGCGCTGACCGACATCGACCTTCCGGTATTCGCCGTCGGCACGCTGCGCGACCATGTCGCGCCGTGGCGCTCGACCTACAAGATCAACCTGCTGACCGAGTGCGAGATCACCTATCTGCTGACCAGCGGCGGGCACAACGCCGGCATCGTCTCCGAGCCCGGGCGCAAGGGGCGCAGCTTCCAGGCCGCAACCAAGACGGCTGGCGGCCACTATGCCGATCCGGAGACTTTCCTGGCGAATGCCGAGCGCAAGGAAGGCTCGTGGTGGCCGGAATGGACGGCATGGCTCGACGCGCGCTCCGGCACGCCTCTCGCCGCGCGGCCGCTCGCGGCGGTGGGCGAGGGCGCGCTCTGCGACGCGCCGGGAACGTACGTGCTGCAGGATTAGCGCACGATTCCGAAAAGTGGATACCGGTTTTCGGAAAAGCATGCCGACAGGCTCGATCCGGGGGATCGTACTCGAACAGCAAGAAGGCGGCGGGTCGGATTCGACGCCGTCGAATAAGACCTTGAAGGCACTCCGCTCGTCGCGGAAGCGCAGCGTAAAGTGCGTCGCGCGCGATCCGTCTCGCCTCGAGCGGATCGCGCGCGACGTTTTCGTCTTACGCGGAGTGCCCCTCCATCGCGATGATGACCTTGAGCGCCCGCGAGGTGGCGGCGCTGCCGAAGGTCTCGTAGGCATCGAGAATGCGCTCGAAGCTAAACCGGTGCGTGATCAGCCGCAGCGGGTCGATCTTGCTCGACTGCACCGTCTTCAGCAGCATCGGCGTCGTCACCGTGTCGACGAGCCGCGTCGTGATAGAGATGTTGTGCGACCAAAGCCGCTCGAGATGCAGGTCGGCCTTGTGACCGTGCACGCCGATATTGGCGATGACGCCGCCGGCGGCGACGATGTCCTGGCACAGTTCGAAGGTCGCCGGTATGCCGACGGCTTCGATCGCCGTGTCCACGCCGCGGTCACCGGTCAGCGTCTTCACCTGCGTCGCGGCGTCGCCGGCGGCGCTGTTGATGACGTCGGTGGCGCCGAACTGGCGCGCGACCGCCAGCCGGTTGTCGTCGAGGTCGAGCACGATGATCCGCGCCGGTGCGTAGAACTGGGCAGTCAGCAGCGCGGCGAGCCCGATGGGGCCGGCGCCGACGATGGCGACCGTCGTTCCGGGCGCGATCTTGCCGTTGAGCACGCCGCATTCGAAGCCGGTGGGAAGGATGTCGCTGAGCATCACCAGCGCCTCCTCGTCCATCCCGTCGGGGATGCGGTAGAGGCTGGTGTCGGCGTGCGGCGTGCGGACATATTCGGCCTGCGTTCCGTCGATCGTGTTGCCGAGGATCCAACCGCC
>JBDHSU010000162.1:0-7726 GCA_039808325.1 Variibacter sp.
ACGACGAAGGCGCCTCACCCTCCGCCATTGCCAAAGCCATCGGCTGCTCGCGCATGCAGGTCTATCGTGTGCTGGCGGTGAATTGAATACGATTTCAATTCGGGGAGGGCCAAGTTAAGCGAGCATGTAACGTCCGCCATAGATTTTGGAAATAAACGATCCATGCCGGCTATGCCCACCCGACATGGATCAAATTTAACCGTCAGATGGCCAAAATGATGGGTCGCTCACCTCAAGCCACGGGAAATATATCACCAAGGCATCAAGCTTTAGCTCGCAACTCGGACGAAAGCGTAGCTAGAACCCTGCTCGCTGCATCCTTGATCTCTCCGAATCCCTCGTTTTTGCGGAATGTCTTTACATCCATAAATCGCTTTTTGTTGATCTCAACCAGAATGCTTTCGACGCCATTTTCCGGATCGCCATAACGTCGATTAATCTCTCCACCGCCATACGGGAAATTCACCGTGCAGCTGAAACCCTGATCGCGGAAGAGCTGTGCGACGTGATCGAGGAAGTCGGGGGAGCTGGTCCGGTTGCCACGGGCATCGTTGCCGACGCAGAAGTCGGGGCGCTCCTGCCCCGGGTCGGGATGCGTCGGGGCGCCGACTGCGGACATGCAGTGACAGCTGAGATGATAGACCTTGCCGAAGGCCGATTTGTTGCGATCGATGATCGCCTTAAGTTCGCGGTGATATGGCCGATGGTAACGGTTTAGCCTGTCCTCCACTTCCTCATAGGTCAGCTTGCGCTCCTGGACCGGCTCGCCATAGCGCGACTTCGACTTGATGAGGCCAAGGCCGCGCTTGGAAACGAACGGATCGAGCGGGACCGGCCATGGCAGCTCGACCAGTTCGGGATCGATGTCGAGCTCATGCCGGTTGGCGTCGATATACATATGCGGGAACAGCGCATAGAGCAGCGTCCCGCCATAGCGAGGCGCGTCGGCCCAGATCTCGTCGACATACATCGATGCGTTGTCGTGTATGGCGTTGAAGGACACGTTGGTACGCATATCGGTGGGATACTCGCGGCCGCTGCGCGAGACGTCGACGACCAACGGGACCGGCGGAACCTCGGGCTCATACCGATAAAAGATGCCCGGTTCGGCAAACATCATCTTAATTCTCCTTGGTTGAAACGGGTTCTGTCCGCGCGACGAGCTCGTCGATCGCAGTGAGGAAGGTCGGAGCGTGCTCAACGGCCACGCTGTGCGCGCAGCGGTTCAGGACGATGACTTTCGAATCGCGGATCTTGCGCGCCAGCGGCAGCGAGGTGTCTTCGGGAGCAAACGAGGCGTCCTGGAATCCGTGCATGAGGACGACCGGGCAGGCTATCGCGGACAACTCAGCGTCTTCGAGTGCCGCGACCTTCAGGTAGTGAGCTGGGTCTTCGGAGAACATGCTCTCGAAATATTCGCGATACCCGGAGGCCGTCAGGACGGCGAGGCGGCTGTCGACCTCATCCTCGGTTGCGAAGGACTTATCGTAGAAGGTTCGCTCGACGGCAGCCCTGACCGCATCCCGACCCTCCGGGTAGCGCCACCGGGGGCCGGCCCTTCCCTCGGCCTTCGGCATTCCAGTCGTGCCGGTGGTTATGACGGCGCGGGCCGAGGGCAAACCTGCGGCAGCCTTGAGCACGATCGAACCGGACAGTGAATGTCCGACGAGAACGACGGGTTCGCCGGCAAACCTATCGACGAGCATGCGCGCCTGACGGACCCACATGTCCATGTCGTAATAGGGCTTCTGCGGTTTGTAGCCGGAGCGGCCGAAGCCGATGAGATCAGCCGCAAGCACGTGATATTTGCCCGCCAGCGGGCCGATCACCCGTTTGAAGTTCGAGTATATGCCGACGCCCGCGCCGGAGCCGTGCAGAAGAACGATCGGAACACCGCTTCCGCCCTCCCAGCAATGAATGGATGTTCCCTCGAACGGCAGCTCGAATTCACGCAGCGCAGCCATCGGCCAGCTTCTCCTTGTTCCAGGGTGGGTGAGCGATTAGGCGCGGGGCGGTTCGATCTTTAGGGGAAGGTACCCTTCCGTGGTGCGATCGACGATCTCGCCATCCTTCATGACGAGCTTCAGGTGCTCGGTCTTGTAGAGGGTGGAGATGTCGGCGATCGGATCCCGATCCCAGATGATGATATCCGCCAGCATGCCGTCCTGGATCGCTCCGGTGCGCCCCTCGAGGCCGATCGTCATCGCGTTCAGGCTGGTCGCGGACCTGATCGCTTCCATCGGCGACATACCGATCTCTTTGACGAAGATTTCGAGCTCCATACCGTGCCAGCGACCATGTCCGTAGGCAGCGAGATTGCCGCTGTCGGTGCCGGCGAGGATGCGGATACCGCGTTCCCGCGCCTTCTGAATGGCGCGATAATTGACATCGAGCTGACGCTTGAGGCGATCGCGCATCTTCTCGGGGAAGCCAAGTTGGGCTCCGTGGACGACGGCGATGTGTGGCGAGGTAAAAGCCGGCACGATCGGCATGCCACCCGCGGCAACCGCGTCGAGATCCTCGTCGGTCGCCCAATCGCAATGGAAGATCCAATCCACTCCCGCCTTTGCGGAATCGCGCGTAGAACCGGAACCGCGAGCATGAATGCAGACCTTGAGGTTGCGCCGATGCGCTTCCTCGACGACGGCACGAAGTTCAGCCTGCGAAACGGTCTGGATGTCGCCCCAATAGGAATCGGCCACCTTGATCATGTCGACGGCGAACCTGCTTTGCCGACGAACCTCGGTGACGAACTGGTCGATCGTGTTGCACACTACGCCAGCCGAGGCGGTCGGCCCGGTGTCCCCGCCCAGTTCCGGCGTCCATGCGAGCGTCTGATCGAATATCCCCCCGTACGGCGTGAGCCCACGACCGGCCACGAACATACGAGGACCTTTGAGGAGGCCTCCATTGATTGAATCGCGCACCGCCACGTCGGCGAACCATTTGCCGCCGGGGACCGAGATACCGGTTACGCCGGCGTGCAGGATCTGAGTTGCGTTGCGGCCTGCCCACAGCGCGCAAAATTCGGCGCTGGAGGGGAACTTGACCCCGGGCAGTGCGCCCTGATGCAGCGACATATGGCAATGAGAATCGATCAGACCCGGCATCACATACTGCCCGTTTGCATCGACCACTTTGGCGGAAGCCCATTCCTGCTTCTCACCATCGCTGAGCGGTCCAACCTTGGAGATGACGTTTCCAAACACGTAGACGCCTGGATTTGGTCTCGCTTCCGAGGCGATGCCGTCGATGAGTGTGCCGCCGGTGATTGCGATGCGCTGCTGTGTAGTCATCCCAGTTACCTCTTTAGCGTGTATAGTCGAATGTATTCAAAGCTTGCCAAGACTCCGGCGTTACCGGGGGCTTTAGCGCCGCCGTTAAGCCCGGTCGCGCAACTTGGCTAGAAGTCGCGTCATGGTGTGGTGGACATGCTCGCGGCTGAGTCGGCCGACCTCGGCCGCATCTTGGCGAACATATGCATCAAAGATGCGCAGATGGTCCTCGGCTGCCGTTTCGGGATCGGGCGCGATGCTACCGCCTATCCGAACATAGAGCGTCACGAGATCCCGCTGTTGGCTCAACATGCGCAATAGGTGCGGACGATTGCATGGCGCGAACAGCCTGTCGTGAAATGCACGATTGGCAATACCCCACGCCCAGCTGTCATAATGTCCCTTGGACTGGATGGCGACCATCTCGTCCATTGCTTTGCGCACGCTATCCACGTCGGCCTGGGTCCGCTTCTGCGTAGCCAGAAACCCGGCACGTTCCTCTAGCAGCATGCGGACATCGAAAACATCCTCGGCCTCATCCGCATTGAGTGAAGCGACGACATACCCCCGACGTGGACGTTGAACGACGAGACCCTCGCCTTCGAGCCGCTTAAGAGCTTCCCTGATCGGCACGCGGCTTGAGCCCAGGCTCGCCGCGATCTCTTCTTGTATCAGCGTGTCGCCGGGCGACAGACGTCCCTCAAGCAGGGCGTTCTTCAAGACGGTATAAGCATGTTCCGGCACGCTGACCGGACCATCGTGCTTCTCCAGAATATTGCCCAGTGAGGTCACGCTGTATCCCATCTCTTTCGATCAGTTTCTTGCCGCCGCCTTCGCGACCGGACCGGGAAGCAGGTTTGCCGTTTCTCGCAGCGTCCGTCGCAAAAAGCTCTGAGTCCGCTCGTGCTTCGGATTCTGGAAAATCTCGCTCGGGGGCCCCTGCTCCAAAATCTGGCCCTGGTCGATATACACCACTCGGTCAGCAACCTCGCGGGCAAACGCCATTTCGTGGGTGACGATGATCATCGTCATGCCGTCGGTCGCTAACTGGCGCATCGTATCCAGTACTTCGCCCACCAGTTCGGGATCCAACGCCGACGTAGGCTCGTCGAACAGCATCAACTGCGGCTCCATGGCAAGAGAGCGCGCGATTGCAACGCGCTGCTGCTGCCCGCCGGAAAGATGGGCGGGGTAGGCGTCCCGCTTTTCGGCCAGGCCTACGCGTTCCAGGAGGCTCATGCCGAGTTTCTCGGCCTGCGCGCGCGGTATTTTCCGTGACACGATTGGGCCGAGCGTCACGTTCTCCAGCGCCGTCTTGTGCGGGAACAGATTGAAGCGCTGAAAGACCATTCCGATCTGTGCGCGACGCTCCTGCAGCCTGCGATCGCCGAGCGGGCGGAAAGCACCCCGAACTTCCTCGCCCATCGGCTCACCGTCGACATAGATCGAGCCGGAGTTCGGCACCTCCAGAAGATTTATACAGCGCAGCAGGGTGGTCTTGCCAGAGCCACTAGCGCCGATGATGACCACCACTTCGCGCTCGCCGACGTCGAGATCGACGTCATGCAGGACGGTGTGGGCGCCAAAAGACTTCCGCAAGGCTTTGATCTGAACCTTTGGAGACACGCTAATCCCTCTTCGCCAGTGCGACTTCGATACGATCGGCCAAAAACGCTAGGGCAGTGCAAATTATGTAATATTCGATGCCAAGGAATGTATAAAGCTCGATTGGGCGGAACGTCGTTGTAGCCAGAAGCTGGGCAATATAGGTCAGATCCTGGACCCCGAGGATCGATACAAGCGATGAGTATTTAACAAGCGAGACAACCTCGTTCACAAGCGGCGCAATCATCTTTCGCAATGCTTGCGGAAGGATGATCCTACGCATTGTTTCGAACCTTGAAAGTCCAATCGTCGCCGCCGCTTCGGACTGCCCCCGATCCACGCCCTGAATGCCGCCGCGGATGATCTCGGCGGTGTAGGCACCTGCTCCGAATCCCAGCGCGATCGTGCAGGATGTGATGGAATTCAGGTCCAGGCCGAGAAACAGCGGCAGGCAATAGTAAACCCATATCAATTGAACAAGCGCGGGCGTGTTCCTGAATACGCTCACATATGCGGCGGCAATTTTCTGCAGAACGAGATTTCTAGAAACCCGCATAACCCCAAAAATCGTGCCGATAACAAGCCCCATCGCCAGCGCGACGAGGGTGACGGTCAGCGTCACCCACAGTCCCGACAGCAGGATCGGCATGTTCTGAAACACGACGTTCCAATCGAACCGATAGCCCATTCCCTTCTCCGTGCGCCGTCGCTGAGACAACGGTATAGCCACTTGACTTGCGACATTCAACTGAAGAATGTATTCAATCGTTAGGTCCAGAGGGAGAGCGCTATGCGCAAGATCGTTCGTTTGATGAAGCGGGTCGCCATTGCGGCCTTTGCCGGGTTGGCGCTTGCCGGTTCGGCAAGCGCCCAGCAAGGCGGATCCGTGCTATCGGAAATCACCAACCGCGGCACGTTGCGTGTCGGCTGGACGGTGAACTATCCAAGTTCGTTCCTCGATCCCGCCACCAAGGAGGTGAAGGGATGGTCGATCGACCTCTTCAATGACCTCGGCAAGAGCCTAGGCGTCAAGGTCGAGTACATCGAGGACGCGGTGGCCACCATGCCGGCGGGATTGCAGTCCAAGAAGTTCGATATCACCATCCCGCTCGGGATAACCCTGCCGCGCCTCCAGGCGCTTACCTTCTCCAAGGCGTTCATGAAAGCGCCCGCGTCGCTCGCCGTGCGGGCAGAGGACGTCAGCAAATACGCCAGCTGGCAGGACATGGACAAGGCCGGGATCAAGATCAGCACGACGCTGGGTTCGAACATCGATCTGTTCGTCTCGGCCGCGTTCAAGAACGCCGAGATCATTCGGGTGAAGAACCAGACGGACAGCGCCGCGCAGGTGATTGCCGGCAAGGCCGACGCCTGGGCGAATTCGACTTCAACGCTGAAGGATGTCGTCGCCAAGCGCCCGGAACTGGCACTGCTGCCGAACTCCGAATATGGGGCGAGCCCCCTCGCACTGCCGATCAACCAGGGCGAATTCGTCTTTGCCGCCTATCTGAATGAATTCCTGAGGGTGGAGAAGGCTAACGGCCGCATGGATGAAATCCTGACGCCGTATGAGCTTCAGGGCGACACCCTCGAATAAGCGTTCGACCGAGCAGCGAGCATGCTCGGCCGCGCAGACGCGGTGAGTGTGCTCGCTCCTGATTGCCCGAGACAGTAAGAGAAGCGCGAATGAAATACTGCGTCTATTCCGATGGAGAGACGTCTCCGTACCATGTCGGCATTGTTGACCTCGATCGCGGATTGGTCGTTCCGTTCGACCTCGGTGAAGCCGATGCGCGCAATGGCATCCTCTCGCTCATCACCGCTTCCACGATGCCGCGCCTCTTGCACGACGGGGCGGTCCCCGTGGGCGAAGTAAGGCTGAAGGCGCCGATACCACGGCCGCGCCGCAACATCTTCTGCGTCGGCAAGAACTATTTCGAGCATGCTCACGAATTCGCGGGCAGCGGCTTCGACAGCAGCGCGGCGGCAGGCGCTGTTCCCAAGGCACCCATTATCTTCTCGAAGCTTCCCGAGACCGTGATTGCGGACGGTGCACCCATCCGCATCGACACGAAGGTTTCGACGGCGATCGATTACGAGGCCGAGCTCGCGGTCATCATCGGCCGCGGTGGCCGAGGGATTTCACGTGCCTCGGCGCTCGACCATGTCTGGGGATACACGATCGTCAATGACGTGACCGCGCGGGACTTGCAAGGCAAGCACAGCCAGTGGCTTCTCGGTAAGTCGCAGGACGGGTTCTGCCCTATGGGCCCTTGGGCTGTCTCGCGCGACGAGCTTGATCTCGGCAATGCCGGCATCCGCTGCTACGTCAACGGTGAGCTGCGCCAATCGTCCAATACGAGCCTTTTGATCTTCGACGTGTCCCTTCTCATCGAGACGATCTCGGCGGGGATAACGTTGCTGCCCGGCGACATCATCGCGACGGGAACGCCAGCTGGTGTCGGTATAGGTTTCAACCCACCGAAATATCTGGTCGCCGGTGACCGTGTCCGGATTGAGATCGACAACATCGGCACCCTCGAAAACCCGGTTTTCTGACACCAACGAGGTCTGAGATGGCTATTGCGCAAACGAGCTTCGTCACACCCCATGCCGAGAAATATCTTCAGCAGCTCTGCAAGCACTGGAACCATCGGTTTCCGGTGACCTACACGCCTTATGAGGGGTGGATACCGTTCAGTGCGGACAAGATCTGTAAGCTCGATGCTGAAGATGGCGCGCTGCGGATCCGCCTCAGTCTCGCGGACGGTGCGCAACTCGTCCAGTTCAAGAACATGGTGGCAGAACACCTACGGCGGTTCGCTTTCCGCGAGGATCCGGGTGAG
>JBDHSU010000163.1:0-7706 GCA_039808325.1 Variibacter sp.
GATGGTCTGATAGCTCAAGGAAGCCTCGGCGTTTTTTCACGGAGCTGAACCTGACGCGATTATTGGAGCCACCCGCGTTCCTTGTAATAGCGAATTGCGCCATCATGCAGAGGAGCGGGAAGACCATCTTTCACCATGGTCGACGGATCGAGATGCGCGAATGCAGGATGCAACTTCTTGAATTCATCGAAGTTGTCGAACAGTGCCTTGACCACCTGATAGACGGTATCGTTGGAAATTTTCGCGGACGAGACGACCGTCGCCATGACGCCGTAGCTCGGAACATCAGTTGGATTGCTCTTGTAAGTTCCACCCGGGATTTTTGATGGCGCGTAATAAACGCGGCTTGCCAGCAGCTTATCGACCGCTGCTCCCTCGACAGGAATGATTACGCCGCCGCAAGACGTCGTCGCATCCTGAATATTCGCCGCCGGATGCCCGACCGGATAGATAAACGCGTCGATCTTTTTATCGCAGAGCGCCGCGCCCTGCTCATCGGCTTTCAACTCGGAGGCGAGCGAAAAGTCACTCATTTTCCATCCGAGCGCGTCAACAAGTTCTTTGCTGAAGGCAAGTGTCGCCGCGCCCGGATTACCGACGTTGACGCGCTTTCCCTTCAAGTCCTCGAGCTTCTTAATGCCGGTATCCGCTCGGGCGACGATCGTCACCGGTTCCGAGTGCACCGAAAAGAGTGCGCGAAGCTCGGGAAAGGGACCAGCTTCCGTATATGCACCTGTGCCTCGGATGGCATGGAACTGTGAATCCGATTGCGCCATGCCGATATCGAGTTCGCCATTGCGGATCGAATTGATGTTGAAAACTGAGCCGCCCGTCGACTCTACCGAGCAGCGGACCCCATGTTCTTTACGGCCTTTATTCACCAGCCGGCACACCGCTCCCCCCACCGCGTAATACACGCCGGTCACACCCGCGGTTCCTATGGTGATGAAACGATCGGCGGCTTCGGCATGCGATGCTGCGAACGCCAGTAACAGACTCATCAAGCCAAACTTGAATGACGCTGAAAACATTGACGCCCCCCCATTGTCGATCGGCATATCTCTAGTATACAAGAGAGCTAGGCGGTCGCCGTCAAGGGGTTGATGTCGTTGCGTCCCAAAAAAGTCTGAACAAGAAACTCTTGATTCATGAGGGCGCACGGCAGCGCTCGTTGCGTTCTTCGCGCCCGATGGATCTCGTCGTTTGCAGTCATTACGGGAGAGCATCATGCATACGAAACTAACTCGCAGAACGGTGTTGAAGGGCGCTTCGGGTGCGGCGTTGGCCGTAGCGGGGCCTGCGCTTATCGGCATTGCAAAAGCCGCGGAAGAGCTCGTTTTCGTCGGATTCGGCGGCACATATCAGGAAGGTCAGACCAAGGCGTTCTTCGAGCCCTTCGAGAAAGAAACGGGCATCAAGATCATTCAGACGACCGGCGTCGAACTGGCGAAGCTGAGGGCACAGGTGCAGGCCAAGAGCGTCGAATGGGACTTGATCTGCCTTCCGGACCGGCTGCGCTATACGGCGCTGTTCGACGACCTTCTCGCCAAACTTGATTTCAGCCGTCTCGATACGAGCGACCTGCTCAAGGAAACGGTTTCAGACTACTGCGTGGGCGGCATCACCCTGGCGACGCAACTGAGTTACAATAAGGACGCCTTTCCGAAAGGCGCGCCGGTGACTTGGGTCGACGCGTGGAACACCGAAAAATTTCCGGGTCGCCGCGGAATGTACGGTGGGATTACCTACACGATGGAGTTCGCGCTCCTAGCCGACGGTGTCGCGAAGGACAAGCTTTACCCCCTTGACGTCGACCGAGCGTTCAAGAGTCTCGACAAGTTCAAACGCGATGCCGTCTGGTGGACCCAATTCCCTCAGGTCGGACAGATGTTGCTCTCGAAAGAGATCACCATGTCGCCATGGACGCGGGCGCCGGCCCTTATCCTGCAAGGCCAGCCACTCGGCATTTCCTTCGACGGCGCCGCGGTAACCTATGAAGGATGGGTCATCCCGAAGGGATCGAAGAAATACGACGCCGCAATGAAATTCATCAAGTTCGCACTTCAGCCCGAGCGACAGGCCGAACTGACGAAGTATATCACGTTCGGACCGACCAACCGGAAAGCCTTCCCCATGGTGGATCCGAAGGTCATGCAGGTTTTGGCTTCGAACCCCGACAATTTCGCCAAGGGCTTTCTCTTCAGCGGCGAATGGTGGGGCCCCAATCTCGCCAAGGTCACCGAACGCTTCAACGAGTGGAAGTTGAGCTAGGCAATCCGGCACGTGGAGCACTCGCTATCCGGCGAAGCTCCACGCTCTGCACTTTCGCGCGGCATTCAAATGGCCGGAGACGATTTCGACGACCTTTAGTCGGTTGGTAGCGTCCACGTTCCTTCAATCACGTTGTCTGATCGCTCATTGCGCGCATAGACGCGGTAAGCGCTACCGTCCGCAGCCGCCAAGGCCCCGCCGGCGATGATGACTTCGTCTTCTCGCACCGGACGCACGAAACGTACCGTCAGCGTACTACCTTCAATATCCTGCACGCCGTGCGTCAATTCGATCGCATGCCAGATTAGGCTCAGCGACATCGTCCCATGCGCGATGATGCCCCCCATCTCCGTCGCTGCCGCGAAAGCTCGATCGGTATGGATGGGATTGCCGTCGCCTGTCAGCCGGTCGTAACGCTCGATGCTTTCGAAGTCGGCCTTCTTCTTGGCGACGGCAAAATCTCTCATCATGTTTCAACCCTCACGCTTGGCCGTCAAGCCGCAACGAGGCTCGTCATCTCGGCTGTGAAAAGAGCGCCATCTTCGTCGCGCGCCTTGAAACCAAGCCATACAATTCGCCTGGTCTTTCTCATCTCTTTCCGCAGACAACAGACTTCCGTCACCACGGTGGTTCCTCGGCGGGGAAGCCGTTGAACGGAAAACGACTGCCCTGCATGCACATTTCCGGGCGGGCGCGGGGTGATCACCGCAAAGTAAGCGCGCATCACAACGAGTGACAGCATGCTCGCCGGCACCCTCGTTCCGCCCTGTGCCGTGCCGAACTCCGCCTCCCATGCGGCGCAGAGGTCGGGCGACAGGACCAGCGAATGTTCGCCATAGCTCCGCCCGGCCTCGTAGGCATCAAAGACGAACATCAGTCACTGCCAGCAGGCTCGAATTGCGGAAGCCGCTGCTCGTCTGCTGTAAAGGTGAGTTTCACCGGCATGCTGATGGTCACGGATTGCGGGTCGCCGTTGATGATGTTCGCCATCACCCGGAAACCTTCGTCCAGGTCGATCAGGGCCAAGACGTACGGAACGCGCGATCTGAATTCCGCGGAGGGCGCTCTATGCACGACAGTGAAGCTGTAAACTTGGCCGCGACCAGCCGATGTCGCAATATCGAGCTGGGCGCTTTGACAATGCGAGCAGATGGCGCGCGGATAGAACTGGGCTTGCTTGCAATCGCGGCAGCGTTGAAAGGTCAGCCGGCCATCGCGGCAGGCATCGCGGAAGGCCTGCGTCTCGGGTGAAGAACACGCGTTCACGCCACTCTCCCCATGACCAAGGACGAGTGCGCCGACATCACACCGCCGCAGCCATGCACGAAGGCAAACGCGGCATCCGCCACTTGACGATCTCCCGCGGCGTGACGCAGTTGCTCGATTGCTTCAACCACGTGGAAGAGCCCGCCCGCCGCGCCGGAATGACCAAACGAGAGCAATCCGCCATGCGTGTTGCAAGGCAAACGCCCGTTGAGTCGCAAAGCGCCCTCACGCACCGCCGGTCCCGCCTCCCCGCGCCCCAGCAGGCCGGACGATTCCAGCGTCACTGCCAGAGTGATCGTGAAAGAGTCGTAGACTTCCGCGACATCGATCTCGCCCGGCGTCATACCCGCGCACTCGAAGGCGGCCGCGGCAGATTGTCGGCAACCAAAATCGACAAGCGACGGCGCAGCGACGAGATGCTCGTGCGTGTGGCCCTGCCCGCTACCAAGTAACGCCACCTCAGCGTGCCGCGTATCTTTCGCAGAATCGGAAGCGCTTAATACAACGGCGGCGCCTCCGTCTGAGATCAGACAGCAGTCGAGCAACCGCAATGGCGATGCGATGATCCGCGACGCATTGACGTCATCGCGCGTGATCGGTGTTCGCTTGTGCGCTTTCGGGTGACGCATCGCGTGCTCGCGCTGTGTCACCGCAATGTCGGCGAGTTCATCGAGGGTGATGCCGTATTCGTGCATGTAACGTTGCGCGACCAGCGCGTACGCCGCCGGAATTGAAAAGCCATATGGCTTCTCAAATTCCGGATGGCCAAAATCGGCGAGCGCGGCCACTGCGCCGTCGCGCGCTAGGCCGCTGAGACGGTTCTCGCCCGTCGCGATCAACACGTTGCGGCAGTATCCGGCTTCGATCAGCGCAGCAGCCTGGGCGACGAGCATGCACCCAGTCGCGCCGCCCATCTGGATCGACAGCATAGTTCGCGGCGAAAGGCCAACATACTCCGCATACCACGAGGTCAACATCGGATGCGGCTCGGAAATGCTGTAGGCGCAAAGAAGCCCATCGATATCAGCCGCCGCCAAGCCCGCGTCCGCGATCGCCGCCAGCCCTGCCTCCGCCATCAGCGACAACGAGCTGCGGCCAGTCAATTCACCGACCTGTGTAACGTGAGCGCCGGTAAAGATCGCCTGAAGCGTCACTGGCACCTTCTCTCATCAGAGTCCAAAGCGTCCTTCAACCCGCTGCGCCCCAGCACGATGCGCACATCAGCGATTGCCGACTGGCTTGCACCAACAATAACCGGATTGAGATCAACTTCCGCAAGATCATCGCAAGCTGCAATCATCTCCGACAGCTGCGATAGCAGTTTGGCCGGCCCAGCGGCGTCGATTTTCTCGCTCCCGCGATAGCCATCCAGAAGAACGTGGCCGCGTAACGATTTCAACATCACGGTAGCGTCAGCCATGGAGACCGGCGCCAGACGGAATTGCACATCCTTGAGCAATTCGACGAGAATGCCACCCATCCCGACCATTACAATGGGGCCGAACTGCGCATCGCGGAAAGCGCCCATAACCAATTCAACACCGCCTGCGACCATCGGCGTAACGAGCACGCGCACATCGCGGAGACCAGCGGAACTTGCGCGCTTTTGCAACGTGTCGAAGACGCCCACCGCGGCCGCAGCGGTGACATTCAAAGCGACGCCGCCGATGTCGGACTTGTGAACGGCGTCGGGAGAGATCAGCTTGAGACAAGCATTGCCCCCAACGTTGGCGATGGCCTCAATGCAAGCCTGTCGCGTCTCGACCGTTCGCCATTGTGGCACATCGATGCCGAACCCCACGAGCGCGGCTCGCGCTTCGGGTTCCTGTAGCCAAGGCTGCACGCCCCGCACAGCCTTTTTGAACGCGGCTTGCATGGCGTCTGCCGCGCTCGTTGAAAGACGCACCGGCGCCGAAGTTGCCACACCTGCAGGCCGCGGCGGAGCCAAGTGACGCAGCACCTTTGCTCCCATCTCGATGCCGCGATGAACGCTGACGCCCGCCTCGCGAAGCACATTGAGCGCGGCGACATCCGACTCGGCGTGAACCGAATGGACGTGGACCGGCTTTCCGCTGCGCTTTGCTAGATTTGCGATTTCATGGGCTGCATCAATCTCCATAGCCTCAATCGGCGCCCCACCAAGACGATGGTAGCCGCCGAAGTGGCCGACCATGATCGTTGCGCCGACAGCCGGATCGCGAAGGCAGATCTCCATCGCTTTCGGGATGACGCCCGGCTCGCCCTCGGCCACGCCGGCAAAGTCAACCGGGTTGGCGACCGGGCAGCGCTCCGGCAGGAACGCCGCCAAATCCCGCTGCGTCGCTTCGCTTAACGTTGGGATGATCAGGCCCGACAAGCCCGCAGCGTCACAGAAGAGCGTCGCATGTCCGCCGCCGTCTGTGAGAACTGCAACACCCGGCGATGTCATCTTTGCTCCGCGCGAGAACGCCAGCGCGGTCTCCCAAGCTTCTTCCGCCTCGTACGCGCGGACGATGCCGCACTGCGCAAACGCCGCTTCGACCAGGCGATCCTCGCCAGCGAGCGATCCAGTGTGGGAGAGCGCGGCGCGGCTTCCGCTCTCGCTACGGCCCGGCTTGAGGATGACGACCGGCTTCCGCACGGGTGCACGCCGAACGATCTCGCAAAGTTGGCGCCCCTCGTTGGCGCCAAATCCCTCGATATAGGCGAGCACAACCTCCGTTGCCGGGTCGCGCAAATAGTAGCCGACAAGCTCAAACGCTTTGACGTCCGCGGAATTCCCGATGGTGATGGAACGGCTGAAACCCACATGATTTTTGCGCGCCAGGTCGGCAAAATCGAGCGCCATGTTTCCACTCTGCGAAACCAAACCGATATTACCTGGTCGTACTGCCCAGCCGCACGCATTCATCATCACCGGACCGCTGAAAATGCCGGCGCAATTCGGGCCGAAAAGCCGCACATTCGCCGCGCGCGTCTTATCCACCATGCGCCTTTCGATTTCGCGGCCTTTCAGACCAACTTCGCCGAAGCCTGCCGTGATGATAACGATGCCTCGAACACCCTTGGCGATGCATTCGTCAACGGCATCCGGCACGGCCGACGGCGGAATAGCGACGATGGCGATGTCCACCTCACCCGGCACATCATGGAGCGAACGAAACGCCTTTCGCCCACGCACTTCCGGCAGCTTCGGATGGATAGGATACAGGCCGCCGGAGAATCCGGCCTCCACAAGCGTCTTCCAACGCCGGCCGCCCGCCTTTTCCGCCGCTTCCGTCGCGCCGATCATGGCAATGCCGCGCGGATTGAAAATCGCCTCGAATGCGTCATCGTCAGCATCCGTCGGCAAACTCTTCTCGACTTTGTTCAACATGCTCGTACCTGACAAATTCAACCGCGGGCCGCGCTCACGATCCCCGCACAATCGCATCAAGCAGCCGCGCGGCGTTTCCACCGAGGAATTTCTCAAGGCACTGCGGCTTCAGCGGCAGCGCTTTGGCTTCCTCCACGGCGCGTTTAAACGGCACCATCGAATCCGTCGCAAACAGCACCTGATCCTGCAGAAGGTTATTGGCGAAGCGCATGAGCATGTCCCATCCGCTGTTCTCCGCGGCGAGATATTTTGGCGCGATGCCGCCCACTTCGATAAACACAGAACGATGCTTGCGCGCGATTGCGATGCTCTCGTGCACCCAAGGCCAGCCGCCGTGATTGAGGATGATTGTCAGTTCGGGAAAATCGCAAGCGACTTCATCGACGTATATCGGCCGGCCGAAATCGATGCTGCGGTCGTTAGAATAATTGATCCCTGTATGGATCGCGACCGGAATGCCGTATTCCAGGCACTTCAGATAGAGCGGATAAAATTTCTTGTCGTTCGCTCGAATTGCGCTTGCGAACGGTTGTACATTCAACCCGCGCAGACCATCATTCTCAACCGCACGCTTCAGCTCATCGACGGCGCGCATACCGTCGGCGGCATTGACAGAGGCAAAGCCGAGTAAGAAATCAGGCCGCTTGCGCACAATGGCGGCGACACATTCGTTTTCCTTCCGATAATCGCCGGATGACCACTCGGCCTGCATGACGGCACGTTGGATGCCAGCATCGGTCAGCGCCGAAAACAGCTCTTCCTCGGAGTAGGAGACGGAATCCAGGTCGAAGATGTCGACATAGCGCATCATGTA
>JBDHSU010000164.1:0-7700 GCA_039808325.1 Variibacter sp.
CGTCGAGCATGCGCTGCACCCACGGCGTCAGCGGCACGCGCGCCATCGCGAGATAGCCGCCGGTGCGCATGAGATAGGTCGCCGCCGTCATCGCCAGGATGGCGATCAGCGGGCCGATGTGGATGTCAGCGGCGCTCATCGAGGAACGCTCCCGCGATGCTGCCGGCGATGGCGCCGGCGATGATGAACCAATAGCCCGCAATGAAGTGCGCCGTGGCCCATGCGACCGCGCCGGCGACCGCCCAGCCGAGCGCGCGGCGCCGCCCGCGCCACAGCGGCACCAGCATCGCGGCGAAGAAGATCGGCAGCACCAGGTCGAGTCCGAAGCGCTGCGGATTGCGTACGAGATCGCCGACCAGAAAGCCGGGGATCGTGCCGGCGACCCAGAACGTCCACATCGTGAGGCCGCTGCCGAGCAGCACGCCGGTGTCGGACCCGCCTTCGCTGCGGTAGCGCATGGCGATGATCCAATTGGCGTCGACGAGGAATGCGAGCATCGTCGCGATGCGCGTGCGCGGCATCCCGTTGAACCACGGTTGCAGCGCCGCGCCCATCAGCAGATAGCGCATGTTCACGGTCGCGGTGACGAGCGCCAGCGTGACGATGGTCCCGAAGGTCCAGACATTGTTCCAGACTTCCATGGCGACGAGTTGCGACGCGCCGGCGAAGAGGAAGGCGCTCATCATCACCGCTTCGATGAGCGTCATGCCTTTCTGCGCCGCGATCGTGCCGAACGCGGCGGACATCGCGACGGTGCCGGGAAGCAAGGGCACGGTCAGTTGCATGCCGAGGCGCATGCCGGCACGGGTCAGGGTTGGCACACGGGCCGGGCGATCATTCATTGCGGGTGCGTGGCGGCGGCGGAAAGATCAGGCTGTTACAGAATCGTTCCCGCCTGACAAGTGCATCGCGTTGGTGCATGGTGCCGCGTCAAATTCGCAATCGGGAGATCGGGATCACGTCATGCACGAAAACCTCACCACGCGGCAGCTTGAGTTCCTGCGCTCCATCGACACGCCCACGGTCTGCAACCTGGTCGAGATGGTGGTGCCGCATCGGCGCGGCTTCGGCTACACCGTGAAGCATCTGCACTGCCCCTTCCCCGACCTGCCGCCGATGGTCGGCTTCGCCAAGACGGTGACGATCCGCTCCAAGGACGAGTTCGGCGCCGGCGACCAGTCCTACATCGCCAAGCGCCTCGACTATCTCGATTATATCGCCGAGGAGCCGCAACCGGGCATCAGCGTCATCGAGGATCTGGATGGCGAGCATGTCGGCTACGGCGCCTTCTGGGGCGAGGTGCAGTCCAACGTGCATAAGTCGCTCGGCATCCTCGGCGTCATCACCAACGGCAGCGTCCGCGACATTCCGATGGTCGCCGAGGGCTTCCAGATGCTCGCCGGGTCGATCTCGCCCTCGCACGCCTACGTCCATATGGTGGAGTTCGGCGTGCCGGTGAACGTCCATGGCATGGCCGTGAAGAGCGGCGAGTTGATCCACGCCGACCGCCACGGCGCCATCGTCGTTCCCTCCGACAAGATCGAGGAGATGATGAAGGCGATGGAGGTCCTGACCGAGAAGGAGGCCAAGATCATCCAGGCGGCGCGCGACCCCGACATGACGCTGGAGAAGCTCAAGGCCGCGATGCGGGGTTGAGCGGCCGCCGCAATAAGTGATCGAGGATTCACTTTAATCGGGCGGGGCGAGACGGGAGAGCGGATTGACGGCTTCGCATGCGAAGGGGGAGCCGGCGGGTGCCCCCGACCGGCGGGAGCGCTATTTGTTCGGACCGCTGACCCCGCTCGGGCTGGCGGTGGCCCTCTTGGTTTGCCTTGCCGACCAGGCGCTGAAGCTGTGGCTGATCTTCGTCTTCGAACTCGGCCGGCGCGGTTTCGTGCCGGTCCTGCCGGCGATCGACTTCGTGCTCACCTGGAACAAGGGCATCAGCTACGGCCTGTTCCAGCAGAACAGCGATTTCGGCCAGTGGGCGCTGGTGGCGTTCAAGGTCGCGGCGGTCGTGGCGCTGTGGGTCTGGCTCGCCCGCGTCGGGTCGCGGCTGACCGCCGTCGCCCTCGGCCTCATCATCGGCGGCGCCCTGGGCAACGTCGTCGACCGCCTCGCCTACGGCGCGGTGGCCGATTTCGTCCTGTTCCATATCGAGACCGCGGCCTGGCAATTTCGCTGGTACGTGTTCAATCTCGCGGATGCTGCTATCGTAGCCGGCGTCGCCCTGCTTCTCTACGAGGCGGTGTTTCCGCCGCGCGCCGCAAAAGCGCCCTGATGCGGAGACAGGATTTGCGTTGCGTAGCCCTGGGCGGCGGCTGTCGCACCTGCAGATCATGCACTTGCGGAATGTGAAGGCCCGAGCGAACGAATGAGCGCAATTTCAAAGTCCCTTTTCAAGCGTCGCCTGATGATGGCGGCGGCGGCCTGCTCTCTCCTGGCGGTATCGAGTGCCAGCGTCATGGCGCAGGACGACGACGAGCCGACGTTCGAGCAGGAACTTTTCCAGAAGCTGCTGGGGCGCAACAAACCCGCGATCGACTACCGTGAGCGCTCGCCGCTGGTGATCCCGCCGAGCGCGGAACTTCCGGCGCCCGGCGCCGGCGGCGGTGCCGCCGTACAGAGCAGCGCCGCCTGGCCCGAGGACGCGGACCTGAAGGCGCGGAAGAAGAAGGCGGGGCGCTCCATTCGCGGCGCCGACGAATCCGACCGCGCGGCGTCGGCCCTGATGTCGCCGGACGAAATCCGCCGCGGGAAGGTGGCGCGCAGCGAGCGCAAGCGTTCCGTCACGCTGAGCGACAACGAATCGGCGCGCGTGCTGCGGCCGGACGAGATCGGCGGCAAGCAGTATTCGCTGTTCCAGCTCTTCGGAAAGTCGATGACGACGGAGAAGCCCCAGCCGTTCACAGGCGAACCGGTGCGCGAAGTGCTGACCGAGCCGCCGCCGGGCTACCGCACGCCGTCCCCGGCGCAGCCCTACCAGCCGCCGAAGTCGGAGCCGATCTTCAAGATGCCGAGCCTGTGGGATCACGGCACCCAGGAGTCGAACTGACGCTTGGACCGCCCGGCGCGTTCACCGTTGCTGGGCGGTGGCTTCCGCTGGAGTGATCGCGCGAACGTGAATCGCAAAACGCGGCGGGAAGCCAAATTTGACTCCTTTGCCGCGCAGGCTGCGCGGCAAGCCGTGGTTGCGACGTCCCGGCGCCGAATTCCCGGCGCCGTTTTCACCTGACCGGGATTCGACCTTGATCAATCGAATGGTGGCGATCGCCCTTGCTTTCGCATTGTCGTGTGCAGGGGCGGCGACGGCGAGCGCGGCGGATAACGCCGGCAAGCCGGCCTATTTCAAGCTGTCCAACGGGCTCGAGGTCGTGGTGGTGGAGGACCATCGCAGTCCGGTGGTCACCCAGATGGTCTGGTACAAGGTCGGCGCGGCCGACGAGCCGCCCGGCAAATCCGGCATCGCGCACTTCCTCGAACATCTGATGTTCAAGGGGACGAAGAAATACGGCCCCGGCGTTTTCTCCGGGACCGTGGCGCGGCTGGGCGGCCAGGAGAACGCCTTCACCAATCAGGATTACACCGGCTTCTATCAGCGCGTTGCGAAGCAGCACTTGCGCACGGTGATGGAACTGGAATCGGATCGCATGACCGGCCTCACCTTGACGGAGGAGCAGGTCAAGCCGGAACTCCAGGTCGTGCTCGAGGAGCAGAACCAGCGCGTCGCCAACAGCCCGGCGGCGAAGCTCGGCGAGCAGGTCGCCGCGATTCTTTATCTCAACCACCCCTACCGCAAGCCGGTGATCGGCTGGCGGCCGGAGATCGAGTTGCTCACGCGCGACGACGCCATCGCCTTCTATCGCCGCTGGTACACACCGAACAACGCGGTGCTCGTCGTCGCCGGCGATGTGACGCCCGACGAGGTGCGCAAGCTGGCGGAAGAGACCTACGGCAAGGTCGCGCCGCGCGCTGACATTGAGCCGCGCACGCGGCCGCTCGAGCCTCCGCCGATCGCGGAGCGACACGTCACCTTGGCCGATCCGCAAGTGCGGCAGCCGAGCCTGCAGCGCAGCTATCTCGTGCCGTCCGACACGACCGCGAAGCCGGGCGAGGCCGAGGCGCTGGATCTCCTCACGCATATCATCGCCAGCGGCACCGTCAGCCGGCTCTACCGCGAACTCGTGGTCGAGCAGCAGATCGCCACCAGCGTCAGCGGCTGGTACCTCAGCACGGCGCTTGACGATTCGCGCATGACGTTCGGGCTGACGCCGGCGGCGGGCGTCACCTTGCCGGCGCTGGAAGCGGCGTTCGACAAGGTGCTCGCCGGCATCGTCGACAAGGGCGTGACCGAGGACGAGCTCAAGACCGCCAAGGAACGCATGATCGCCGACATGGTCTATGCGCGCGACAGCCAGACGACGCTGGCGCAGATGTACGGTGCCGCGCTCACCACCGGCTCCACCGTGGACAAGGTGTTCACCTGGACCGACCGCCTCAACAAGGTGACCGCCGAACAGGTGCACGAGGTCGCGCGGCGCTATCTCGAGAAGCAGCGTTCGGCGACCGGCTATCTGGTGCAGGAGAAGAGCGTGCGCGCGGAGGGGAAACGATCATGAGCGCCTTCGGCATGACGACGTCCCGCGCGCTCGCGTTCGCGGGCCTGCTCGCCGGATGTTTTTTCGCCGCGCTGCCGGCCGCGAACGCGACGACGGTCGAGCGCGTGGTCAGCCCCGGCGGCATCGAGGCGTGGCTCGTGCACGACAAGACGGTGCCGATGATCGCCGTCGAATACGCGTTCCGCGGCGGCGCCAGCCAGGATCCCGCGGACAAGCCCGGCCTCGCGCACCTTCTCACCACGCTGCTTGACGAGGGCGCGGGCGATCTCAAATCGGCCGCCTTCCAGCAGAAGCTCGAGGACAAGGCGATCAAGATGAGCTGGGCGTCGGACCGCGACGACTTCCGCGGCTCGTTGCGCACCTTGAGCGATCGCAAGGATGCCGCCTTCGATCTGCTGCGCCTCGCCCTCACCTCCCCGCGCTTCGACGCCGACGCGATCGAGCGCATGCGCACGCAGCTCGCCGCGCAGCTTCGTCGCGAAAGCGTCGACCCGAACCAGATCGCGTCCAACGCCTGGTGGGCGGCGGCGTTTCCCGGCCATCCTTATGGCCGTCCGCCGAAAGGCACGCTCGAATCGCTGGCGAAACTGAACGTCGATGATTTGCGCGCCTACGTCGCGCATGTTTTCGCGCGCGACAATCTCAAGGTCGCCGTCGTCGGCGACATCGACGCCGCCGCGGTCGGGCAGATGCTTGATCGCGTGTTCGGCGCGCTGCCGGCGAAGGCGCAACTCGTGGCGGTGCCGCCGGCGACGCTGCATGGCGTCGGCGACATCAACGTCATCGACCTCGACGTGCCGCAGGCGACCGTGACCTTCGGCGGCGTCGGGCTGCCGCGCAAGCATCCGGATTTCGTCACCGCTTATGTCGTCAACCACATCTTCGGTGGCGGCAGCTTCACCTCGCGGCTCTATCAGGAGGTGCGCGAGAAGCGCGGCCTCGCTTACGGCGTCTCGACCTTCCTTTATCCGATGGACGAGGCGGCGCTGGTGATGGGCTGGACGGCGACGCGTTCCGATAAGACCAAAGAGGCGATCGACATCATCCAGAAGGAAGCGAAACGTTTCGCGGCCGACGGCCCGACGGCGGAGGAGCTCGCGCAGGCGAAGGATTATCTCGTCGGCTCCTATGCGCTGCGTTTCGACAGTTCCGCGAAGATCGCGCAGCAGCTCGTGCAGATCCAGCTCGACGAGCTCGGCATCGACTACATCAATCATCGCAATGAGCAGATCGAGGCGGTGACGCTCGACGACGCCAAGCGCGTCGCGCGCACGCTGTTCGAGGGCGGCTATCTCACGACGGTCGTCGGCCGTCCGAAGGGCATGTCGACCGGCCAGCGGGGATAATTCGAGAACCATAAAGGCCGGGCGTACGGGGTCTCCGCCTTCGCGGGGACGGCCGCTGAAGCGTGATCCACCAGTCAACAAGAAGTGGCACAGCATGCAAAACCTTCCCTTCGACCATTCCATCGACAAGGCGCGCGAGGAGACGATCGGCCGCGAGGGCGTCGGCACGGCGGCGTTCGACGCGACGTTGGAACGCACGCGCGCCGCGCTCGACTGGCTGCGCGCGCGCCATGCCGACGACGGGTTGCGATTGCTGCGTCTGCCGCAGGAGCGCGGCGATCTGGCCGCGATTCAGAAAGCCGCCGACCGGCTGCGCCAGGGCGCGACCGATATCGTGCTGCTCGGCACCGGCGGCTCGAGTCTCGGCGGCCAGACCTTGGCGCAGCTCGCGGGCTACGGCGTCGTCGGCGTCGACGCGCTGCGCGACGGTCCGCGCGTGCATTTCCTCGACAATCTCGACGCCGACACCTACGCGATCCTGCTCGAGAAATTGCCGCTGAAGACGACGCGCTTCGTCGCCATCTCGAAGTCCGGCGGCACCGGCGAGACCTTGATGCAGGTGATCGCCGCGCTCGACGCGGTGAAGAAAGCGGGCCTCGAAGCCCATATCGCCGCGAATTTCTTCGGCATCACCGAGCCGGCGAAGGCGGGCAAGCGCAACGGGCTGCGCGAGCTTCTCGGCGGCTTCAAGGTCCCGATGGAGGATCATGATCCCGGCGTCGGCGGCCGTTATTCGGTGTTGACCAATGTCGGCCTGCTTCCCGCCGCGATCCTCGGCCTCGACATCGCCAAGGTGCGCGCCGGCGCGGCGGAAGCGCTCGCGCCCGTGCTCGCGGGAAAGCCGCCGCGGGAGGTGACCGCCGCGGTCGGCGCCGCGCTCGGCTTCGCGCTCGCCAAAACGAAGCCGATCTCCGTCGTCATGGCCTATGCTGACCGGTTGCAGCGCTTCAGCCACTGGTACGTGCAGCTCTGGGCGGAAAGCCTCGGCAAGGACGGCAAGGGCACGATGCCGCACGGCGCGCTCGGCCCCGTCGATCAGCACAGCCAGGTGCAGCTCTTCATCGGCGGCCCGCGCGACAAGCTCTTCACGGTCGTCACCGTCGGCAGCAAGGGGCATGGCCCGCGCCTCGACGCCGCGTTGTCGAAGACGGTCGGCGAGCCCGAGTTCGGCGGCAAGACCATCGGCGACATGGTCGACGCCGAGGGCCGCGCCACCGCCGAGACCTTGGCGAAGAACGGCTGCCCCGTGCGCACCATCCACATCGAGACGCTCGACGAGCGTTCGCTCGGCGCGCTGCTCATGCATTTCATGCTGGAGACGATCGTCACCGCGCACCTGATGGGCGTCGACGCCTTCGACCAGCCGGCGGTGGAAGAGGGCAAGGTGCTGGCGAAGACGTATCTCGCCGGCGGATGAGCTCTAACGCTTTTTCGTCATCCTGGGGTGCGAGGCGCGTTGGCGCCGAGCCTCGAAGGGCGACAGCCACCGATGTCGGATATATCCGACATCGGCAGTTCATGCTGCTGAAATCGGCGGTAGCCGACTTCGGGGGCCGCACATCCTTCGAGGCCCGCTTCGCGAGCACCTCAGGATGACGGGTGAGAGTCATGTGCCGTATATTGCGGCACCGCTCACCCGAATACTCTAGAACGTGGCCATGATCCGCGTCACCGACCAGATCGCCATCGACGAGCGCGAGCTCGAGGAGAGCTTCGTGCGCGCCTCGGGTCCCGG
>JBDHSU010000165.1:0-7417 GCA_039808325.1 Variibacter sp.
TCTGCAAACAGTGGACTTCAGAGCCGGATCGATTCATCATCGATCCAATCCAGCAAATGCCGGGACTGAACACCTAGAGCGGGACGAGGAAAAGTGCGGAGCGGTTTTCCGCCCGCATCCCGCTCTAAGTTATGAGAACCGATCACGTTCACGATTTTGGATCGATTCGATCCAAAATCATCGTGATCTAGTCTACGCCTTCACGCGCTCCACTTCCGGGAAATATTGCGGCGCCTCTTCTCGCGACGCCATGCCGTAATCGCGGATGATGCGCACGCTGCGGTGGCGCAGCGACGGTCCGGGCGCCGCCGCCGGCGTCCACGCCTTGGCCGCCTCCGCGTCGCGCCAGCCCGCGAGCAGAACCGCCTTTCCCGGCGTGTAGATGCTGTCGAAAACCTCGGCGGAGACGAGGCCGGGCGTGCGCGGATCGAGACCGACATCGCCCGAGGGCTTCGCCGCGCTTCCTGCCGGGCTGATAAGATCGGTGATGGTCATCATTTTCGCGACGCCGACGGCAGTCGCGTCGAAGCGCGCCTCGACGACGGAGAGCCCCGCCGGCGGCTGACTGTCGGCGGTGATCTCCCCGACGCGCAGATGATAATCGGCGAAGACGTTGAAGCGGCCTCTCGCCTGCGCCTTATGGTGGTCGCCGTGCGTGCGCCAGCGGATCACCGCCTTCTCGTCGCGCCAGGTCGAGAGCGAAAGCAGAAGCCCCTTGGTGCGGCGGCTCTCGAAGCGGTCGTTGTCGATGAAGCCGTCGACGGCTTCGAGCTCCGGCTTCAATCCCTTGGCAATCATCAAATACTCGTCCCAGCGCTCGGGCTTGGGCTGCACTTCGAAGATGACCATGAACATGATGAACGTCCTAAATTATGAAACGCCCCCCTTGGGTGCGGCGTCGCCGTCGGTGCGGACGGCGCATCAGCGCCGGCCGCCGTTTCTCGATAGACGCGGCGCGATTTCAATGCGCCCGCCGCCTTCACCGCGCCGCGACGACCATGATCTCGACGCAGTATTGCGGCGACGCGAGCTTGGCCTGCACCGTCGCGCGCGCCGGCGTATTGCCGGGCGACACCCATGCGTCCCACACCGCGTTCATCTCGGCAAACTGCGCCATGTCGGTGATGTAGATGGTCGTGGTGAGGAGCTTGCTCTTGTCGGTGCCGGCAGATTTGAGAAGGTTGTCGATGCTCGCCAGCACATCCTTCGTCTGCTCGGTCATGCTCTTGCCGCCGGCATTGTGCGCGACGACGCCGGCGAGATAGACCGTGTTGCCGTGGATGACGGCCTGGCTCATGCGCGCGCCGACTTCCTTACGTTCGATAGCCATCTTTTGCTCTCCTTCGTTGTTGAGGACTTTGAAAAAGTACAATGCCATTCCGGGGCGCGGACGCTAAGGCCGCGAGCCCGGAACGACAAAGCCGATCAGCCGCCCGCGACGCCCTGGGTGTTGACGTAGACGGCGTAGATCGAGTGGCTCGCCGCCATGAACAGGCGGTTGCGTTTCGGTCCGCCGAAGCAGACATTGGCGCAGCGTTCCGGCAGTGAAATCTTGCCGATCGGCTTACCCGACGCATTGAAGACCATGACGCCGTCGCGGTCGCCGCCCATGCCCCAGCCGCACCAGAGATTGCCGTCGACATCGACGCGGAACCCGTCCGGCGTGCCGCCCGAGCCGGAATCGATCAGCACGCGATTGTTCGAGAGCTTGGTCTTGTCGCCCTCGCCGCTCACGTCGAACGCGCGGATCGTGCGGTTCGGCGTGTCGCGCGAGGCGACGATGTAGAGGATCTTTTCGTCCGGCGAGAAGGCGAGACCGTTGGGTCCCGTGATGCCCTCGGCGACGATAGTCGCCTTGCCGGTCTTCGGATCGAGACGATAGACGTTCGGCGCGATCTCGGATTCCGCGAAGTCGCCCTCGTAATGGCCGGCGATGCCGAAGACCGGATCGGTGAACCAGATCGAATCGTCGGACTTGACGACGATGTCGTTCGGCGAATTCAGCCGCTTGCCCTCGAACCTGTCCATCAGCACGGTGATGCGGCCGTCATATTCCGTACGCGTCACGCGCCGCCCATGCTCGCAGGTGACGAGGCGGCCCTGGCGATCGCGCGTGTTGCCGTTCGCCCAGTTCGACGGCTTGCGGAAGATCGAGGTCTGCCCGGTCTCCTCGTCCCAGCGCATGATCCGCTGGTTCGGAATGTCGCTCCACAGCAGACAGCGCTGATCGCCGAAATAGACGGGTCCTTCCGCCCAGCGGAAGCCGTGCGCGAGGCGCTCCACGCCGGCGCTGAAGATCATGTATTTGGCGAAGCTCGGATCGAGCGCCTGGATGTAGGGGTCCGGGTAGCACTCGTTCGGCCGCCAAGGCGAGCCTTGAGACGCCCCTTGCGGCGCGGCGACGCCCGCGGCGGAGGCGCCGCTTCCTCCTGAAACTGTCATGATGGTCTCCTTGCGCGCGGACGACCGGCCCGGCGGCCCGCATCATAGCCGAAACCGCCGCGATGAAACCCGCCGTGATGCACTTAACTGAACGGAAGTCGGGTTCAGTGACTCAGCTGGTAATTTGCAGGCCGGCGACATTGCGAACATAAAGAGAACATCGTAAGCTCTCTCTATCCACGTCGATCTCCGCAGTCACTATTAGGACAATGACGAATCATCCTCTCGTTCCCGCAGACATCTCGGCGCGCTACCAGGTGCGCGAATGGCGGAATGGCCTAGCCATACTGAATGCTGCGCACGTGAGCGAGTGGAATGACATTCTCGACGTGCTACGGGGATTCTCTCTACTCAAGAGCGACATTCTCAAGCCGGGTGGATCGAAGGGCCTAATCGCCTCACGATTAGACTCCCACTTTACAAGGCTGGGCTGGATCGAAAAGAAATTCGAAACCAAAATTGTCGTGGACGAGTCCGAATTCGAGACGCCCACGCACAAGGTCGACTGCTACAAAAGCCGGGTAGCGCTCGAAGTCGAGTGGAACAACAAAGATCCGTTCTTCGACCGCGACCTCAACAACTTTCGACTTCTCTTCGAGCTTCGCGCAATTGATGTCGGCGTGATCATTACGCGTTGCACAGAGTTGCAACAGATCTTCAACCGCTTAGGCAGAGGGCCGAGCTTTGGCAATTCAACGACACACATGGCCAAGCTTCTCCCGCGGCTTGATGGCGGTAGCGGCGGAGGTTGTCCCGTCGTCGTTTTCGGAATCCGGAGCGCGGCTTATGTCGAAAAATAAATTGAACGCCTCTGAAGTCGGTAGTCAGGCTGCAGTAGACGTTCTAAAATTTGCCAATGGTCAATGTTTTTCGACCCTTCTCGCCGACCCGCCATGGCAGTTCACCAACAAGACTGGCAAGGTAGCACCTGAGCATAGGCGGCTTGCGCGCTACTCCACGCTGACGCTTCCGGAGATTATGGAATTGCCTGTCGGCGCGCTAACGCAGAGCACGGCGCACCTATATCTCTGGTGCCCGAATGCGCTTCTTCCCGAAGGCCTTGCGGTCATGAAGGCTTGGGGCTTCACCTACAAATCCAACATCGTCTGGCACAAAATCCGAAAAGACGGCGGATCCGACGGACGCGGGGTCGGCTTCTACTTTCGTAACGTCACGGAACTCATCCTCTTCGGCGTGAAGGGGAAGAATGCGCGCACGCTCGCGCCGGGACGCCGTCAAGTGAATTTTCTGGGAACGCGTAAGCGCGAACATTCGCGTAAGCCCGATGAACAATACGACATTATCGAAGCGTGCAGTCCGGGGCCTTATCTCGAACTCTTCGCGCGCGGTACGCGCGATGGGTGGGTGACATGGGGCAATCAAGCGGACGAAAATTATCGACCGACATGGAAAACCTACGCGCACCATTCGCGCGCAGGCGCATTGATCGCTGCCGAGTAATTGAGAGTTCGTCGCGCCGTTTCATGACGAGGGCGGCGCGATGCGCTCCAAAGGCCGGCTCTTAGCCGGGCTTTTTGTTTGGCCGATTTTCGCGAGCGCTGCGATGTACGTACGGCTCATCGTATCGATCCGGCATCGATCAGTTCCGGGCTCACGCAAATTTGCCCGTGCCGATTGCGGCAACGCCGTGCCGCCACCGCAATGAGACCGCATTTCGCAAAGGAACCCGCAAAACCTCCCCGACGTTGGCGATAGGACCGAAACAACCTCGGAGATTTTCATGTCCCATCGCCTGCTCAGTACTGCGCTCATCTGTGGCGTGCTCGCCATCCCGACCGTCGCTAGCGCTCAAGGCGTCATCAACGGCACGGAACGCGGCGCACGCGAGGGCGGACAGGCCGCCGGTCCGGTCGGCGCCGTAGTTGGTGGCGTCGTAGGTGGTGTCGCCGGGGGCGTCGCGGGCGTTCTCGGTGTCGACCAACGGCCGCGCTTTCGCGAATATGTCGTGCGCGAGCATCGCCCCTCGTATCGCTATCGTGAGGTCGTGCGCGTCGGCACCATCTTGCCGGCTGATGGCGTGACCTATTACGAGGTGCCGGCGGAATACGGCGTGACCGAATATCGGTACACTGTCGTCAACGATCACCCGGTTCTCGTCGAGCCCCGCACGCGGCGCGTCGTCGAAGTCATCGACTGACGCTAACGTCCTGTCCGGTTGACCGTTGCGCGCGTCGATGCCTGCATCCCCGCGCGCAACGCGATCGGGACAATGGGCCGCATTCAGCCGACGGCTTCGCGGACAGATCGCGAACACTTTTACTTCGCGACAAATTAGGTTGAAATCTCCCCTCACGATCGTCCATTTTGCGCACCGCGCCGGTGATCGGCTGGCGCCCTGGCATATTCGCGCGCAGCAATGCGCGCGTCCGTGACGGAGATTTCGACGTGAAGCCATTGCTATCCGCCGCCCTTGCCGGTCTCGGCGCGGCGCTCCTGCCGCTCTCGGCGCTCCTGCCGGCCCAAGCTTCCGCCGCCGATTCGCGCGTGGAGCGTGCCCTCAAGAGGCTCGACCCTTCGTCGCGGCTGACCCAAGTGTGCGATCTCAAGGCGATGGAAGCGATCGGCCGCGCCGCCAATCCATACCGGCCGGACCGCGCCGTGATCGACGCCGTGTCGAACCCCGCCGTCAGCAACAATACCGTGAAGGGAAAAGGCGGCGCCTTTCGCAGCAAGGGCAAGTGGTATCAGTTCTCTTTCACCTGCAGCACGTCGCCGGACCGGATGAAGGTCCTCTCGTTCGACTACAAGATCGGCTCCGCGATCCCGGAAGAGAAGTGGAACGAATACGGCCTCTATCGCTAGAGGACGTTGCGGCCTTTCACCTTATTGTCCCTGAGGCGCTCGCGAAGCGAGCCTCGAAGGAAGCACGGCCGCACCCCTGCGAGGCTCGGCGCTGATCCGCCTCGCACCTGACAGTGACGGGACAAGGCCAAGGCGCGTTTTCATTTCTTCGCCCGCTTCGCCTTGCGCCGCCGCGCGGCCTTCGCTTTCTCCTCACCGTATTTCATCCCCTCGAGCTTGATGCCGTCGGGGTCGAGAAAAAACACCGCATAGTAGTCATCGTAATATTCGTCCGGCGGATCGACGATTTCGACGCCCGCTTCTTCCAGAAAGGCGCCGAGCGCGTCGACGTCCTTGCGGCTGCGCAGTTCGAACGCATAGTGATGCAGGCCGACGTCGCCCGTGCGGTGCTTGTGCCTGCGCCCCGGCGGCGACTGGCCGATCCAGAAGCGCGTCTTGCCGTTCGACCAGCCGATCGCGTCGGCGTATTCGTCCATCACCTTGAAGCCGAGGAACGCAAACAGCTTGTCGTAGAACGCCTTCGATGCCGCGAAATCGCTGACCCGGATGACGATATGATCGATGCCGACGACGCGGGCCATGGCGGTTCTCCCGGCTTGCAGCGATGAGGAGAAACGGACAGCCATGGGGCGCGGTTCCCGCTTCCCGAGACGCGCTCAGGTCCGGCGAGACAGATGCCGGCTATTCGCGCGCATCGCCGCGCTCGTCCGTCGCCAGCTTTCCCCGCCCGTGGCGGGTCAGCAGCGGATACTGCAGCATCGCGAACAGGAAGGTGAGCGGCACCACGCCGAACACCTTGAACGTCACCCAGAAATCCGTCGACTGGGTGCGCCAGACGATCTCGTTGAGAACGGCGAGCGCCAGGAAGAACAGCGCCCAGCGCAGGGTCAGCTTGCGCCAGCCCTGCTCGTCGAGATCGAAGACGGAATCGAAAACGACCGCCAGCAACGATTTCCCGAAGGCGAGGCCGCCGAGCAGGATGCCGCCGAACAGCACATAGATGATGGTCGGCTTGAGCTTGATGAAGGTGTCGTCGTGCAGCAGGAGCGTCAGCGTGCCGAACACGGCGACGACGATCGCGGTGACGATGGTCATCAGCGGCAGCCGCCGGATCTTCACATAGGACACGACGAGCGCGACCAGCATCGCCACCATGAACGCCGCCGTGCCGGCGAAGACGCCCCAGCGGGCATTGGCGAAGAAGAAGATCAAAAGCGGCCCGAGATCGAGCGCGAGTTTCAAGCCGGTCGGAAGCTGGCGTTTTTCATCCATCCGCCCCAGATAGCGTGGCAACGGGCAATTGTCATGCGGCCGCGGTGTCGCGCGGCGTTTCGTTCTCCGTGAGGGCCGGCTGCCGTCCCGGAACGGGAGTGACGGTCGTGCGCGGGCCGCTCGCAGGACATCGGGCCGCATGTTATATGCAGCCGCATGACCGCGCCGCTGAAATCGATCCACCAGGCCGAAGACCTTACCGCCACGATGCAGGACATCGGACGGCGGGCGCGGGCGGCCGCCCGCGTGCTCGCCTTGACCGACGCGGCACGAAAGAATGCCGCGCTCGCCGCGATGGCCGTGGCGTTGCGCGACGCGCGCGCGACGTTGCTTGCCGCCAACGCCGAGGACATCGGTGCGGCGAAAGCGAACGGCGCCGCGGCGGCCTTCATCGACCGTCTCACCCTCGACGACAAGCGCATCGCGGGGATGGCCGCCGGGCTCGAGGCGATCGCGGCGCTGCCCGACCCTGTCGGCGCCGTGACGGAACGCTGGACGCGGCCGAACGGCATGACGATCGAGCGCGTGCGCACGCCGCTCGGCGTCGTCGGCGTGATCTATGAAAGCCGCCCCAACGTCACCGCCGACGCCGGCGCGCTCTGCCTGAAGGCCGGGAACGCGGTGATCCTGCGCGGCGGTTCCGACAGTTTCCACTCCGCGCGCGCGATCCATGCCGCGCTGGTCGCCGGGCTTGGCGCCGCAGGATTGCCGCAAGACGCGATCCAGCGCGTTCCGGCGCGCGACCGCGCCGCCGTCGGCATGATGCTCGCGGGGCTCGGCGGCGCGATCGACGTGATCGTGCCGCGCGGCGGCAAGAGCCTGGTCGCGCGCGTGCAGAACGATGCCCGCGTGCCGGTGTTCGCGCATCTCGAAGGCGTGT
>JBDHSU010000166.1:0-7304 GCA_039808325.1 Variibacter sp.
GCATCGCGATGCGCAGCGGCTTCGGGATGCGTTGCGCCCTGCCGCCGGAAACGAATGCGACGCGCACGCGCGCCTCGACGAGCGCGACGCCGTCGCGGGCGACGGTCTGACGCAGGGTGATCGAGGCGCCCGCGACCTCTTCCGGCGTCGTCGTCACCGTGAGGACGTCGTCCATGCGCGCGGGCTTGAGGAAATCGAGCGTCATCGCGCGCACGACGAAGGCGAAGCCCGGCGCCTCCTTCTCCGTCTCTTCGAACAGGCTGCGATGATCGACGCCGAGAAGACGCAGATAGTCGGTGCGGCCGCGCTCCATGAAGCGCAGATAGCTGGCGTGATAGACCACGCCGGAGAAATCGGTGTCTTCGTAGTAGATCCGCACATGCAGCACGTGGCGGCCGTCATGCAGATCACCGGCGAGCGAGGGTGGCGTCATGGCCTCCGGTCTACAGGAGCCCGGGGCGTCGTGTCATCTCCGACGCGAAGCCTGCTCAGCGCGAGACATCGTGCCGGCGATGGTGACGGTAGTGGCGATGGTGACGCTTCCCCTTCAGCCCCATGCCGCGCGCGATATTGTGGCCCTCGGTGTAGCCGATGACACCGCCCGCGACGAGGCCGACGGGGCCGAGCACGAGGCCGCCGGCGAGCGCGCCCATGGCGCCGTTGCCGAGCTTGTCCGCCGACGCGGCATTCGCCGTCAGCGCCAGCGCCGCCGCCAGGGTCGTCATTGCAAGAAATTTTTTCACGACATCCCTCCTCACCGCCGCGGACCGTCGCCCCACGGAAACGCAACACAGGAATGACCGCAATCGCTCCGATTGAAGTCGTGGTGAGCTTAAAGTGGAGGAAAACGGTTAACCGTTTCTGCACGGGCGACATCTGATCGCGGGCGGTCATTGCCGGGCTTGACTCGGCAATCCATCAATTAAGGATTCTCGCGGAGAGGATGGATGCGCGGGTCAAGCCCGCGCATGACGAGCGCAATATCGCGTAGCCCTCAGTCGTCGTCGCCCCGATCGAACATTTGGAACTGCCCGGCGTCGCGCCGCGGTTCGGCGAGGCCGAGATGCTGGAACGCCGGGCCGGTCAGCAGGCGGCCGCGCGGCGTGCGCTGCACGAATCCGCGCTGAATGAGGAACGGCTCGATGATGTCCTCGATGGCGTCGCGCGGCTCCGACAGCGCCGCCGCGATCGTCTCGATCCCCACAGGGCCGCCGCCGTAGTTCATCGCGATGATCGTGAGATAACGCCGATCCATCGCGTCCAGTCCCGCCGCGTCGACTTCGAGGGCGCGCAACGCGCGATCGGCGATAGCGCGATCGACGGTCTTCGCATTCGCGACATGCGCGAAGTCGCGCACGCGTCGCAGCAGGCGTCCGCCGACGCGCGGCGTGCCGCGCGCGCGGCGCGCGATCTCGTTCGCGCCGTCCTTCGACATGCCGATGCCGAGCACGCGCGACGCGCGGTTCACGATCTCTTCGAGTTCGTCCTCGGTGTAGAAATTCAGCCGGACGGGAATGCCGAAGCGGTCGCGCAGCGGGGTCGTGAGCAGTCCCGCGCGCGTCGTCGCGCCGATCAAGGTGAACCGCGACAAATCGATCTTCACCGACCGCGCCGCCGGTCCCTCGCCGATGATCAGGTCGAGCTGGAAATCCTCCATCGCCGGATAGAGCACTTCCTCGACCGCGGGATTGAGGCGATGGATCTCGTCGATGAAGAGAACATCGCGATCCTCGAGATTGGTGAGCAGCGCCGCGAGATCGCCGGCCTTGACGATGACGGGACCTGATGTCGCGCGGAAGTTCACGCCGAGCTCGCGCGCGACGATCTGCGCGAGCGTCGTCTTGCCGAGCCCTGGCGGCCCGACGAAGAGAACGTGGTCGAGCGCTTCCTTGCGCTCCCGCGCCGCGCGAATGAAGATTTCAAGGTTGGCGCGCGCCTGCTTCTGTCCGATGAATTCCGACAGCTTTTGCGGCCGCAGCGACGTATCCGCGTCGTCCTCTTGCTTCTCGGGCGCGACCAGGCGCGGCGGCGTGCTCACAGCGCGATCTCCGATTCGATCACCGCGACAGTTCCTTCAGGCCGAGCCGGATGAGGCGTGCCGTATCGGCCCCTTCCCCGGCGGCGGCGGCGGCGGCCGCGATTGCGGCCGCCGCCTGCGGCTGGCCGTAGCCGAGATTGACCAGCGCGGAAACGGCGTCACGCACCGGCTGCGGCGCGCGGCTCTCCTCGAGATCGCCAGAGAGTTTCGCGGCGGCCGGATCGACGGCGGCGAAAGCCGGCGCCTTGTCCTTGAGCTCGGTGCAGATGCGCTCGGCGACTTTCGGCCCGACGCCGGGCGTGCGCGCGATCGCCGCCTTGTCGCGCATCGCGATGGCGGTTGCGAGATCGGCCGGGCGCAGCGTCCCGAGAATGGCGAGCGCGACGCGCGTGCCGACGCCTTGCACCGTCTGCAGCAGGCGGAACCATTCACGCTCGGTATCCGCCTGGAATCCGAATAGCCGGATCTGGTCCTCGCGCACATGCGTCTCGATCGCCAGCGTCACCGCTTCGCCCGCCGCCGGCAGCGCCTGCAACGCCCGCGCCGAACAATGCACCACGTAGCCGACGCCGTGCACATCGACGACGACGAAATCCTCGCCGTAGCTGTCGACGACGCCCTTGAGCTTGCCGATCATCCCGCCGCCATTCCCACCGCCAGCTTGGTCGCAACCTTCGCCGTCATGCTTTGCCGATGATGCGCGTGCGTGATGGCGATGGCCAGGGCGTCGGCGGCGTCCTCTGTCTCGGGAACCGCTTTCGGCAGCAGGACGCCGATCATCTTGCGAATTTGCACCTTCTCCGCGTGCCCCGCTCCGACAATCGTTTTCTTCACGAGATTGGGAGCGTATTCCGCGACCGAAAGCCCGGCGCGCGCCGGCACCAGCAGGGCGATGCCCCGCGCCTGCCCGAGCTTCAAGGTCGCGACCGCGTCGCGGTTCACGAACGTCGCCTCCACCGCCGCCTCGTCGGGCGCGAATTCCGCGACGATCCGGCTCAAGCCGTCATGGATCGTGACCAGCCGCTCGGCGAGCGTCGCCTTCTCGTTCGTGTGGATGCAATCGCAGGCGATGAAGGTCAGACGGTTACCGTCAATGCCGACGATGCCCCATCCCGTATGGCGGAGCCCCGGGTCGATGCCGAGAATGCGAATCGCGGGCCTGATCACAGCCCGTCAATGCCGCAAATGGGCAGGTCCCGCCAGCCTCATAACAACGTGCCGCGCAAAATGACCAGCGCAATGCTGAAATAGATCATCAGGCCCGTGACATCGACGAGCGTGGCGACGAACGGCGCCGACGCGCTCGCCGGGTCGAAGCCGACGCGCTGGAGAATGAAGGGTAGCATCGAGCCGGACAGCGAGCCGAAGGTGACGACGCCGACGAGCGCGCAAGCGACGGTCAGGGCGATCAGCTCCCAGTGCGGCCCATAGTCGAAGAACCCTAACGTCTGCCACAGCGTGATTCGCGCGACGCCGATCACGCCGAGAATGACACCCAGCATCAGTCCCGTCGGTATTTCACGCAAAGCCACGCGCCACCAATCGCGCAGACGCAGCTCATGCAGCGCCAACGCGCGGATGAGAAGCGAGGTCGCCTGCGACCCCGAATTGCCGCCGGAGCTCATGATCAAGGGGATGAACAGCGACAAGACGAGCGCCTTGCCGAGCTCGTCCTCGAAGTGCTGCATGGCGCTCGCGGTGAGCATCTCGCCGACGAAAAGAATGCAAAGCCAGCCGGCGCGCTTGCGGATCATTTCCAGGAAGCGGGTCTGCAGATACGGCTCCGCGATCGCCTCCATGCCGCCGAACTTCTGCACGTCCTCGGAGCTCTCCTGCAGAATGGCGTCGACGACGTCGTCGACCGTAACGATGCCGAGCACGCGGCCGCTGACGTCGTCGACGACGGGCACGGCGAGCAGATCATATTTCGTGATCAGGCGCGCCACCTCCTCGCGATCGGCGTCGGGAGAGGTCGTCACCGGCGCGATTTGCCGTGCCGCGGCAAGGATCGGATCGTCGGGATTTGCGATGATGAGCCGGCGCAAACTCACCGCCTGCAGCAGCCGCTGCGTCGTCCGGTCGAGGACATAGATCGCGTAGATCGTCTCCCGCGTGCGCTCCACCTTGCGAATGTGGTCGAGCACTTCGCGGACCGTCCAACTGTCGGGAACGCTGACGAATTCGGTCGTCATCAGACCGCCGGCCGTGTGCGGCGAATGCCCGAGCAGGCCGAGGATCGCCTGGCGGATCGGAGGCGCAAGCTGCGCCAGGAGCCGCGTGCGGTCCGGAAGCTCCAATTCGCGGAAAAGATCGGCCGCCCGGTCGTCCGCCATCGCGGTCAGCAGCCGGCCCGCATGGGACGCCGGAAGCAGTGTAATCACGCCGGCCGCTTCCGCCAGCGACGGCTGATCGAGAATTTCCGCCGCGCGTTCGGGCGAAAGTTGCGTCAGGACGGCGGCGACGGCTTCCGGCGGCTGCTGATTGAGCTTCTCGACGATATCCGCGACGTGATCGCTCCCATGCGCGAGCGCGAACGCAGCCGGATCGAATGCCTCATCCTGGGTAAGGGTAACGTCTTGCATGATTCACCTGAACGTCCGCCACACGGCGGCGACGGTGAACCGATCCGGCGATCAGGCCACGTCAGCCGCGTGCGGCATGGTTTCTGGACTGGGACTGTCGCTGGGCATAATGGCGATGGTTTCCGATGGGGCAGGCAGCGCGATGGCGCCGCTGCACGCGACTGAACTGGGCTTCTTTCGAAATGACGTCAAGAGGAAAATCGATTCTCGCCGGCGCATCGCGCCGGCGATCGGGTCAGGCGCTCAATTTCTGCACGAGCGCGTCGGACACTTCGAAGTTCGCGTAGACGTTCTGCACGTCGTCGTGCTCGTTCAAGGTCTCGATCAGGCGCAGCAGCTTCTCGCCCTGCTCGTCGTCGAGCGCGATGGTGTTCTGCGGCCGCCAGACCAGCGCCGCCTTGCGTGGCTCGCCGAACTTGTCCTCGAGCGCCTTGGCGACATCGCGCAGCGATTCCTGCGCCGTGAATACCTCGTGTCCGCTCTCGCTCGATACCACGTCGTCGGCGCCGGCTTCGATCGCCGCTTCCAGCATCGCATCGGCATCCGCCACCTTGGCATCGAACTCCACCACGCCGAGGCGATCGAACATGAACGACACCGCGCCGGTTTCCGCGAGGTTCCCGCCGCTTTTCGTTAAGGTCGAGCGCACGTCCGAGGCGGTGCGGTTACGATTGTCGGTCAGAACCTCGACGATGATGGCGACGCCGCCGGGGCCGTATCCCTCGTAGCGGATCTCGTCATAGTTCTCGGCATCGCCGCCCTGCGCCTTCTTGATCGCGCGCTCGATGTTGTCCTTGGGCATGTTCTCGGCGCGGGCCGCGAGGATCGCCGCGCGAAGCCGCGGATTCATCCCCGGATCGGGCAGGCCGAGCTTCGCCGACACCGTGATTTCGCGTGCCAGCTTGCCGAAAATCTTCGAGCGGACCGCGTCCTGGCGGCCCTTGCGGTGCATGATGTTCTTGAATTGCGAATGACCGGCCATGCTACCCTTTCCGCGTGATCGATGGTCCGCCGCCGCGCCAAGGCCCGTAACGGGGCGGCGGCGGCCTTATAAAGCAGGATGCGCGGACGTGAGAAGCGTTTTCAGTCCCAGAACGTGGCGCGCGCCGGCTCCAGCTTCCCTCCCAGGCGGACCGGCGCGATGCGCCGTGCCGTTCCCGTGGCGTCGTCGGTCTCGACGGCGAGGCCGCACAAGGTCGCCGGCCCGCGCGCCGGCTCGAAGCGCCCGGAGGGAATGCGGCGCAGGAACCGTCCAACCGGCTCCTCCTTGCCCATGCCGAGCACCGAATCGTAGTCCCCGGTCATCCCCGCGTCGGACATGAACGCCGTGCCGTTCGGCAGAATGCGGTGGTCCGCCGTCGGCGCGTGCGTGTGCGTGCCGACGACCAGGCTCGCGCGGCCGTCGAGAAAATAGCCGAGCGACTGCTTCTCGCTCGTCGCTTCCGCGTGGAAATCGACGACGATGGCGTCCGCCGTCTGCTTGAGCGGGCAGGTCTGCAACTCCCGGTCGATGGCGGTAAAGGGATCGTCCAGGGGTTCGATGAAGATACGTCCGAGCGCGTTGACCACGAGCACCTGCGCGCCGTTCTTCGCGGTGACGAGCGCCGCGCCGCGCCCCGGCGTTCCAGGCGGAAAATTCAGCGGCCGCACGAGGTTCGGCGCCCGCTCGATAAACACCAACGCCTCGCGCTGATCCCATGCGTGATTGCCGAGCGTCACCGCGTCGGCTCCCGCCTCGATCATTTCGTTATAGATCGCTTCGGTGATGCCGAAGCCGCCGGCCGCGTTCTCGCCGTTGACGATGACGCAATCGAGCTTCCACTCCGCGATCAATCCCGGCAATCGCTCGGTGACCGCCATCCGGCCGGTCCGGCCGACCACATCGCCGACGAAGAGGATGCGCATCGCTTAAGACCGGCGACATGCAATGACTTCGCGCTCCGTGAGCACGAAATCGAGAGGTTGATCGTGCGGCAATGCCGGGACGTCCTCGGATTCTTGAGTAGCGAAAGCGAGCCCGATGGCAACGGCGGGCTTGCGCGCCCGCGCCGCCGCGATCGTCATGTCGTAATAGCCGGCGCCATAGCCGATGCGGTTGCCCCGCCGGTCGAACGTCGCGAGCGGCACGATCAGGATATCGGGGACGACCTCCGGCGCCTCGGCGCGCGGCTCGCGAATGCCCCATTGCCCCCGCACCAGCGGCACGTCCTTTTCCCAAACGCGCATCACAAGCGGCCGCCCGCGCCCGGCGATCGCCGGCAACGCCAGTACCGCGCCCTGCTCCGCGCATCGGCGCATCAGCGGCAACGGGTTGATCTCGCTGCGGATCGGGGAGAAGCCGGAGACGACCTGCCCCGGGCGAACTTCGACGGGAAACGGATGCGCCAGCACGGCCACGACGGCGTCGGCGCGCGCCGCGGGGTCCATCGCGTCGCGGCGCGCCAGCGCCTCCGCGCGCAAACGCGCCTTCCGTTCGATAACCGGATTGGGCTGGGCAATCGGATCGGCAACAGGCATAGGCGTCGGTCTTATTCTCGATCCGATCAACAAATAGAGCGCGGGGCCGCGATGGCCGTTGGAGCACGCGATCCCGGGTTCCCTACGAAAGTAGGTGGGCGCCATATGTCCGAGCCCACGGGCCCGGTCAGGGACAGCTCCCTTCGAGATCGATAAGGCCCCGGGGA
>JBDHSU010000167.1:0-7209 GCA_039808325.1 Variibacter sp.
CGCGGCGAGAAGCCGGTGCCGACGCGCTGAGCCCGGGCCCGGCCGCGCCTCAAACGTCAACCCTCTGTTAAGCCTGTCGTCGTAGCCTTTACCGCGACATGGCCACCATCAAACGCTTCAACTGGGTGCGCAACCCGACCGCCTGGGAATCGACGCAAGGATGGCGTGAGAAGCAGCGCACCGCCAGCGAGTCCTTCACGTCGGCCGCGGCGTCTGCGTTCGACAGCTTCCAGGCGGCCTGGACGGGGGCGGTTTCCGGCGCCGTGCAAAACACCACGCAGACCGCGGTCGACCGCATCCAGGCTGAAAGTCAGGCGTCGCTGAAGGCATCCAGCTCGGCTCTCACTTCGTCCCTGAATTTGACCGTCTGAGCCCGCTTTAAAACGTTATTGAGGGTTGGACGTTAGAATCGCCGCCATGGATGTTGGCGCTCTCGCATCAGCCTTTGTCGGCGCAAAGACCGCGCAAGTTCAGCTTGCCGTCGCGGCGAAGATGATGCGCATGAACGCGGATTCGCAGGCGGCCGTCGCACAGCTTCTCGAATCGGCGCAGCGGAGCGGCGCGCAGCTTGCGGCCGCCGCCAACGGCCTCGGCGCCAATCTCGACATCAGCGTTTAAGACGCGAAGCACCCAGTCGCCATTGCCGGGCTTGACCGATCAGAGGCGGACTATTTCCCGATTGCCGTCTCGACGAGCTTCACCGCGTCCGGGCTCGCCCATTCCGCGGGCCCTGCGAGCGAGGCGATCTCGCATCCGTGCGGATCGACGAGCAGCGTCGTCGGCATGCCAAACGCCTTCCCCACGGCCTTGAGCTCCTGAAACACCTTGGCGCTCGGGTCGGCGAAATAGGCCAGGCGCGTCGCGCCGGTGTCTCTAAGCCAGGCCTTTGGCTTTTCGATGCTGCGTGTGTCGATATTGACGGCGACGACCTGGAAGTTGTCGCTGCCGAGCTTCGTCTCCAAGGCGTCGAGGGCCGGCATTTCCTTGCGGCAGGGCACGCACCATGTCGCCCACAGGTTCAGCAGGACGGTCTTGCCGCGCCAGTCCGAGAGCTTGCGGGCATTGCCGTCGGCATCGTGGAAGGCGAGATCGGGCAGCAGGCGCGGCGTGGGCGCCGGCGTCGCGGCGGCCACCTCGCCGGTCGTCAATCGGGCGATGCGCTTGGTGATATCGACCGTCTGCTGGCATTCGGCAGGGGTCGCATTGCGTCCGAAGCCCGCAATCCCGTATACCGCCGCGAGACCGGCGGCCGCGACGACGACCAAGCCTGCGACGATGGGGAGCGCTTTGCGGCGGACGGACGGTTTCAGATCGGACGGCGTGGTCATGAGCAGGAGGAGCTTAGTGGGTCAACCATGAGCAACAAGATGTGGGGCGGCCGCTTCACGTCCGCGCCGGACGCGATCATGCAGGAAATCAATGCCTCGATCGATTTCGATCGGCATCTTTACCGGCAGGATATCGCCGCGTCCAAGGCGCATGCGGCAATGTTGGCGAAGGCGGGCATCATCACGGCGGACGATGCCGCCAAGATCGCTCACGGTCTAGACACGATCCTGTCAGAGATCGAATCCGGCACGTTCGCGTTCAAGCGCGCGCTCGAGGACATTCATATGAATGTCGAATCGCGGCTTGCCGAATTGATCGGCCCGCCCGCCGGGCGGCTGCACACCGCGCGCTCGCGCAACGACCAGGTGGCGACCGATTTCCGCCTCTATGTCCGCGATACGGTCGACGCGCTCGCGGTGCTGCTGGCCGACTATCAGCGGGCGCTGGCGGAGAAGGCGCTCGATCACGCCGGTACCGTGATGCCGGGCTTCACCCACCTGCAGACGGCGCAGCCGGTGACGCTCGGGCACCATCTTCTCGCTTACGTCGAGATGGCGTCGCGCGACCGGGGGCGCTTTACCGACGCGCGCGCCCGCCTCAACGAAAGCCCCCTCGGCGCCGCCGCGCTCGCCGGCACGTCGTTTCCCATCGATCGGGAGATGACGGCGCAGGCCCTCGGTTTCACGCGGCCGATGGCGAACTCGCTCGACGCCGTGTCGGATCGTGACTTCGTGCTGGAAACCCTGTCGGCGGCCGCGATCACGGCGGTGCATCTCTCCCGCTTCGCGGAGGAGATCGTGCTGTGGACGTCGCCGCTCACCGGCTTCCTGCGGCTTTCCGACAAATTCACCACCGGCTCGTCGATCATGCCGCAGAAGCGTAACCCGGACGCGGCGGAACTGGTGCGCGCGAAAGCGGGCCGCATCATCGGCGCGCTCAATGCTCTCTTGATCGTCATGAAAGGGCTGCCGCTCGCCTATCAAAAGGACATGCAGGAGGACAAAGAAGGCGCGATCGACGCGCTTTCCGGGCTCTCCCTCTGCCTCGTCGCGATGACCGGCATGGTGCGCGACATGGTTCCCGACGCAGCGCGCCTGAAAAAGGCGGCCGGCGACGGCTACGCCACCGCGACCGATCTGGCCGACTGGCTGGTGCGCGCGCTCGGCCTGCCGTTCCGCGAAGCGCACCACGTCACCGGCCGCATCGTTGCCGCGGCGGCGGATGCGGGGCTCGCGCTGCACCGGCTGCCGCTCGCGCAGATGCAAAGCATCGAGCCGCGGATCACCGACGCCGTTTTCGGTGTGCTTTCGGTGGACAAGTCGGTGAGGAGCCGCGTGAGCTTTGGCGGCACGGCCCCGGCCAATGTCCGCCGCGAAGCGCGCAAGTGGCTGAAAAAACTGGACAAGAACTAAGTGGCTCGGACCGCTGCGGGGAGCCGGAGAGAAGGATGGATATCGCCTATCGGCGATAATCTGGTATGGTGGCGCAGCATCGAGGAGCGTTTGTTGTCCCGTCCGTCGTCAGGTCCCGGCGCCGTCCGCTGTGGCGCTTTCCGTTTCGGAGCCCGCCTTGTCGCCGTTGCCCTGCTGGGGGCCGCGGGTCTGGCCCTTGCGGGCTGCGGGGTGAGAGGCGCCGTCGAGCCGCCACCCTCCGCCAATGCGGCGCCGAATACAGCCGCGACGACGTCATCCGTGACGGAGGAGCGGGGTCCGTTCGATCCGCTCGGGGACGCGTATACGGGGCCGAACCCGACCCAGCGGGTGATCACCAGCGGCAGAACGGCCCCGGCCGTGGCGAACGCGCCCGCGGCGCGCCAGCGTAGCGTGCTGGACTGGCTCGTCGACTGAGCTGACGCGATGCATCACTTCGCTTATCGGAACGGCGTGCTGCACGCCGAGGCGGTGAGTCTCGCCGCACTCGCGGACGCCGTCGGGACGCCCTTCTATTGCTACTCGACGGCGACCCTGGAGCGGCACTACCGCGTTTTCGCGGACGCCTTCGCCGACGTGCCGGCGCTCGTATGCTACGCCATGAAGGCGAACTCCAATCAGGCGGTCATTCGCACGCTCGCGCGGCTCGGCGCCGGCGCCGACGTCGTCTCCGAGGGTGAGCTCAAGCGCGCGCGCGCCGCCGGCGTGCCGCCGGAAAAGATTATGTTCTCCGGCGTCGGCAAGACGGCGCGGGAACTCGCGCTCGCGGTCGACGAAAATATCCTCTGCATCAATGTCGAGTCCGAACCTGAACTTGATGCGCTGTCGCAGATCGCGGCGGCGAAGGGGCGCGTCGCGAACATCTCCATCCGCGTCAATCCGGACGTCGACCCGAAGACACATGCGAAGATCTCGACGGGTAAGTCGGAGAACAAGTTTGGTATCCCGATCAGCCGCGCGCGCGAGGTTTATGCGCATGCCGCCAAGCTTCCCGGCGTGCGCGTGATCGGCGTCGACATGCATATCGGCAGCCAGATCACAGACCTGCAGCCGTTCGACGATGCGTTCGCGCTCCTCTCCGGCTTCGTGCGCACGCTGCGGAGCGACGGGCACGTGATCGAGCACGTCGATCTCGGCGGCGGTCTCGGCATCCCTTATGTGCGCACGAACGAGCCGCCGCCGCTGCCCGACGCCTACGCTGCGGTCGTCAAGCGCGCGACCCGTGACCTCGGCTGCAAGCTGATCTTCGAGCCGGGCCGGATGATCGTCGGCAACGCCGGCGTGCTGGTGACGCGCGTGATCTACGTCAAGCGCGGCGAAGCGAAGACCTTCGTCATCGTCGATGCCGGGATGAACGACCTCGTTCGCCCGACTCTTTACGACGCGCATCATGACATTCTGCCGGTGCGCGAGCCGGAGCCCGGCGCGCCGCGGATCGTCGCCGACGTCGTCGGCCCGGTCTGCGAATCGGGCGATTTCCTGGCGCTGGATCGCGAGATGGCGCGCCCGCAGCCGAGTGATCTTGTCGCAGTCATGACCGCCGGCGCTTACGGCGCTGTCCAGGCCGGCACCTACAATACCCGGCCGCTGGTGCCGGAAGTGCTTGTGCGAGAGGGGGAATGGCAGCTGATCCGCCCCCGCCTCGAAGTCGACGCATTGCTCGGTCTCGATCGGCTTCCTAGATGGTTGGCCTGACCGCGCGACCTTCGCGGGTTGTTGACTGACGCCGGCGCTGACGCCGATTTGGCCGCGTGATAGCTTCCGGCGTGATGGAGACGGGCGTGACACAGCCGCCGGCGGGGAGCGCGAGCGACGACGCGCGTCGCCGCACCGATGCCAGACAGGCCGAGATTTTGCTTTCGCGGGCGCTCACCCGCGCTTGGTGGGCGTTGCTGTGGGAACGTGTTTGGCCCGCGTTGGCAGCGCTCGCGGCCGCATGCGGACTTTTCCTGACCCTGTCATGGGCTGGACTGTGGCTCTCCGTGCCGCCCTCCGCGCGCGTCGCCGGCGTCGCTCTGTTCGGCCTGCTGGCGCTCGCCTGCATGGTGCCGCTCGCGCGCCTCCGGCTTCCCACCTATCGCGACTGCCTGCGGCGTCTCGACCTCGAAAGCCATCTGCCGCACCGCCCCGCGACAGCGATCCTCGACGATCTCGCCGCCGGCCAAGCGGATGCCGGATCGCAGGCGCTGTGGAAAGCCCATGTCCTGCGCGCCATCGCGGAGGCGAAGAGGCTCAAGTCCGGCGCGCCGCATCCGCGCTTGCCGCAGCGCGACGGCTTCGCGCTCCGCGCGCTGGTTCTGCTGCTCGTCGTCGCGTCGTTCTTCGGCGCCACCGGCGACCGGACACGGCGCATCCTCGCCGCGTTCGACTGGAACGGTGTGGTCGCGAGCGCCAATTACCGCATCGACGCCTGGGTGACGCCGCCGAACTACACCGGCAAGCCGCCGGTCATCCTGCCCGGCATTCGCGCCGGCGAGGCATCGCGCGACGCGCATGTGCTCACGGTACCGGAGGGCAGCGTGCTCACCGTGCGGGCAAGCGGCATCAAGCTGGACCTCGCGGTGAAAGGACTGACGGAAGGCGCCGCCGATCAAAACGCGGCGCGCCCGCCCGCGGGCACGGAAGAGCAGCGCTTCACCATCAACGACAGCGGCACGGTGATGGTGCGCAACGCAGGCCGTGACGTCACTTGGGCCTTCAACGCGATCGCCGACCATGCGCCGACGATCGCTCTCGTGAAGGACCCGGAGGCGCAGGCGCGCGGCTCCTTGAAGCTTTCCTATCGCATCGAGGACGACTACGGCGCGACGCAGGCCGGGGCGAGGTTCGCGCTGAAGAACCCGCCGGCCGCGCGCAACGGCAACGATCCGCATCCGCTGTACGGCGCGCCCGACTTCACGCTGGTGATGCCGCAGGCACGCACGCGCAACGGCGACGCCCAGACGATCAAGGACCTGAGCGGCCATCCGTGGGCGGGCGCCGAGGTCGTCATGACGCTCTATGCCCGCGACGAGGCGAAGAACGAAGGGCGCAGCGAGCCGAAGACGTTCGTCCTGCCGCAACGCCCGTTCTACAAGCCGCTGGCGAAGGCCTTGGTGGAGCAGCGGCGTACTCTGGCGATGAATGCCGGCGATCGCCAGAACGTGCTGACGGCGCTCGATGCGCTGGCGCTTGCGCCGGAGAAGTTCACGCCGGAAGTGAGCATCTATCTCGGTCTGCGCTCGCTCTATTGGAATCTCAGAAACGCGACGCAGGACGACGATCTGCGCGCCGTCGCCGACCGCATGTGGGAGATGGCGGTGCAGATCGAGGACGGCAACGTCTCCGATGCCGAGCAGGCGCTGCGCAATGCGCAGGACGCGTTGCGCCAGGCCCTGGAGCGCGGCGCGAGCGACGATGAAATCAAGCGCCTGATGGACAATCTGCGCGCGGCGCTCGACAAGTTCCTGCAGGCGATGAGGGAGGAACTGCGCAAGAATCCGCAGCAATTGGCGCGGCCGCTCGATCGCAATACGCGCGAATTGAGCTCGCGGGATCTCAAGAACATGCTCGACCGCCTGGAGAATCTGGCGCGGTCCGGCGCCAAGGATGCGGCGCGGCAATTGCTCGAGCAATTGCAATCGATGCTCGAGAATTTGCAGATGGCGCGGCCCGGCCAGCAGGGCGACAGCGACGACATGTCGGCGCTCGATGAGCTTGGCGACATGATCCGCAAGGAACAGCAATTGCGCGATCGCACCTTCCGGCAGGGGCAGGACAGCCGGCGCGACCGCCAGCGCGGCCAACAAGGGCAGCGCGGTCAGCAGGGCCAACAGGACTTCAACGACCTGCAGCAAAACCAGCAAGCGCTGCGGCAGCAACTGCAGAAGCTGCTCGACGAGATGCGTAAGCGCGGCCAGATGGGCCAGCAAGGTAAGCAGCAAGGGCAGCAAGGGCAGGGCCAACAGGGGCAAGGCCAGCAGCAAGGCGACGACGGCAGCGACGCGCTCGGCCGCGCCGAACAAGCGATGCGCGATGCCGAGGGCGCGCTTAGCGAAGGTGACGGCGAAGGCGCGGTCGACGCCCAAGGCCGCGCGATCGATGCGATGCGCAAGGGCGCGCAGAATCTCGCGCAGCAGATGCAGCAGGGCCCGAACGGCCCCGGCCCGAATGGGCAGCCCGGCCGCGGACAAGCGCGCGCGGGCCAGGATACCGACCCGCTCGGGCGGCCTTTGCGCGGCCGCGACTATGGCGACGACACGACGGTGAAGGTGCCGGGAGAGATCGACGTGCAGCGGGCGCGGCGCATCCTCGAGGAACTGCGCAAGCGCCTGGCCGACCCCGCCCGGCCACAGATCGAGCTCGACTATATCGAGCGGCTGCTCAAGGACTTCTAGATCACGATGATTTTGGATCGGATCGATCCAAAATCATGAACGTTATCGATTCTCATATTTTAGAGCGGGATGCG
>JBDHSU010000168.1:0-7176 GCA_039808325.1 Variibacter sp.
CACCAGGATTGCCCCGTGCGGATATCGAACTCCCAGCCGTGCCAGGGGCAACGCAGCAACTCGCCGTGCCGCGACAGTTTGTATTGTCCGGGCTCTTCCGATTCCGCAAGGCCGACGAGCTTGCCGCGGCAGAGCGATCCGCCCTGATGCGGGCAGCGGTTGGCGATGGCGAGGAACTCGCCCTTGACGTTGAAGACGCCGATCTGACGGCCCTGCAGCTCCACGAGCTTGTGGCCGCCCGGCGGAATCTCGCCGACCGTCGCCACGACATGTTTGGTGCGCGGCTTTTTCTGCGCCTCGAGCGCCGTCATGCCAGCCCGTAGAGCTTCTGCGCGTTGCCGGCGAAGATGTCGCGCCGCCGCTCTTCATCGAGGCTCGGCGGCAGCGCCATGAACGGATCGTCGAAATCCCAGTGCGGATAGTCGCTCGCGAACATGATGCGATCCCATCCGATCCAGCCCATCACGTCGATGAGGTGATCCGGCTTCTCCGGCTCCTCCATCGGCTGTGTCGAGATCCAGAAGTGCTCACGGATGTATTCGGACGGCGCCTTGCGCAGATGCGGCACCTCGTCCTTCAGCCGTTTCCAGTGCTTGTCGAGCCGCCAGCCGAGCGGCGGCAGCCAGGCGAAGCCGCTCTCGATCATCGCGACTTTCAGCGTCGGATAGCGCTCGAACACGCCTTCGAGGATCATGCTGGTGACGAGCGCGGAGCACGCCGTCTCGTGCTCCGCCATCTCCTCGATGTAGAACGACGGCCAGCCGCTGTTGCTGATCGGCCAGCCGCTGTAGCCGAAGACATGGATGCCGACGACGAGGCCGTGCTCGACCGCCGCTTCGTAGATCGGCCAGTAGCGCGGCCGCCCCAGCGCCTCCGCCGTGCGGCTGAGCAACATCACCTGCGCGTAGTTCTTGTCGCTCGCGCGCTTGTTGATCTCCGCGCGTGCCGCTTCGCCGTCTTCGTACGGCACGACGATCGAGGCTTTCAGCCGTGGTTCCGGCTCGCACCAGGCGGCGACCTGCCAGTCGTTGACGGCCGATGTCAGCGCCGCGCTGAATTCGCGGTTCTGGTCACCCTGGCCGGTGAGGCCGAGCGGATTCATGATGCCGTGCGTGATGCCGTAAGCGTCGAGATGCTGCTCGCGCATGAAGTCCAGGTCGCAGCCCGGAAGTCCCCCGCCCGGCGGCCAGGCGTCACGCCGGCTCGCCTCCCCGGGCTGCGCCTTCGGATACGGCGTGCCCTTGGTGTAGCCGTGCCGCCGGCGCGCGCCGTAGGTCTGCAGATAGTCCCACCAGCGCTGCGTCATATACGGCTTGAGGTCCGCGGGCGAGCGCGTGCGCGGATGGATGTCGCAATCGACGATGGCGGGCCGCACGCGCTTGGCGCGCTCGGTTTGCATCGGTGGGCGCACGTCCACGTTCATGGCGCTTCCTCCGAGAGCCGGCTGTAGGTCGCCAGCGGATTGTCGACTTGGATCTTGCGGCGCAGTCTATCCGGAATCGCCGGTGAAATCACGGTGTCGCCGTCGAACTGCCAGTGCGGATAGTCCGAGGAATAGAGCAGGATGTCGTCGGAGCGCAGATGGTCGATGAGGCGCGCGACGGTGTCGCCGCTCTCCGGCGCGTCGAGCGGCTGAATGGTGAGGCGGAAATTCTCGCGGAAGGTTTCGAGCGGCGAGACCTTCACCCATGGCACCTCGAAGCGTACGCCGCGCCAGAATTTCGCGAGACGCCAGAGGAATCCCGGCGCCCAGGTGATGCCGGATTCGATCAGCACGACTTTCAGCTTCGGATATTTGACGAACACGCCCTCGCAGATCAGGCTCGCGACCTGGCTCTGAAAGCCCTGCGACTGGCTGAGATAATCCTCGAGATAAAAATTCGGCCAGCCGAGCGACGTGACCGGATGGTGATAGCTCGAGCCGGCGTGGATGCCGAGCGGCAGGCCGTGGCGCTCCGCCGCCGCATAGATCGGCCAATACTGCCGGCGTCCGAGCGGAAGCTCTCCCATGCACAGGACGAGGATCTGCACGAAGCGCTTGTCCTTGGCGCAGCGCTCGATCTCGTCGACGGCGTATTCGACGTTCTGTAGCGGGATGACGATGGAGCCGCGCAGCCGCGGGTCGCGGTCGAGCCATTCCTTGGCAAGCCAGTCGTTCATCGCCCGCGCGAAGGCGGCCGCCATGTCCTCGTTGTAGACCATCTGAACGCCGAAGAGGCAGTTGCAGATGGCGGCGCTCGTTTCCCAGCGGTCGAGAACGTGGGTTTGCATCTGCGCGATGTCGAGCCCGGCCTCGCCCTTCGCGTCGCGCCAATCCGGCCGGGCGCTGATGGGCGCGTTCGGCGGGTAGGCGATGCTCTCCAGCGTCTCGATGCCGCGGTCGATCACCTGCTCGCGCCAGTATTCGTCGAGGTAAGGGTGCAGCGCGCGCATGTTCGGCACGCGCGGATGCACGTCGCAGTCGACCGCGGTCCAGCTTTGCGTTCCCGTTCCGGCCAAGATTCCTCCCGTCCCTGCGCTCTCGCGGCGCGTCGAGGGCCATCGTAGCCTCTCGGCCGCCACGGCAACAACCCATCCGTGCAGCCCCCGGGCATGACGGCGCCAACGGCCAGCATGCGTTTTGTCCGATTGACAGACAGCCTCGATCCTCGTCACTTACCGGTTTCAGGGAGAACGCATAATGATGAAATTGAAGGCTGCTTTTGTTGCACTCGCCGTTGCCGCCCTTGCGCCGGCTCTGGCGCAGGCCGAAGTCAGTGAGGTCACCATCCCCAAGGGCGCCGGCGGCTTCGGCTTCCTGCCGCTGCAGGTGATGGAAAAATACAAGCTGGTCGAGAAGCATGCGAAAGAGGCGGGCCTTGACCTCAAGGTCCAGTTCTTGAATCTCGGCGGCCCCTCGACGGTCAACGATGCGCTGATCTCGGGGTCGGCCCACTTGGCGCCCGCCGGACCCCCGGCGTTCCTGACCACCTGGGCGAAGACTCAAGGCTCGATGAAGATCAAAGGCGTGGCCGCCATGACGTCGATGCCGATGTATCTCAATACCCGCTCCGCCGACATCAAGTCGCTGGACGACGTCAAGGGGGACGACAAGATCGCGGTGACGGCGGTCAAGGTGTCGATCCCGGCGATCATCATGCAGATGTATGCCCGGAAGAAATACGGCCCCGACGAGACCACGCGGTTCGACAAGTTCACGGTGTCGCTGACGCACCCCGACGGCGTCGCGGCGATGCTGTCCGGCCACCATGAGGTGAATCTGCACTACACCTCGCCGCCCTTCTTCCTGCGCGAGCTGCGCGACCCGAAGATCCACACCATCCAGACGAGCGACGACGTGATGGGCGGTTCGACGACGTTCACGATGCTCTACACCACGTCCAAGTTCCACGACGAGAATCCGAAAACCTACAAGGCGCTGCTCGACGCGCTGACCGAGGCGATCAAGATCATCAACAGCGACAAGCGCGCCGCCGCCAAACTCTTCCTCGAGATGAGCGGAGCGAAGGGCTGGACCGAGGACGAGATTTTCGAGAACCTGTCGCGGCCGGACATCCACTTCACGACGGCGCCGCAGAACGTCATGAAATATGCGAATTTCATGGCCGACGTCGGCACGCTGAAAGTCCGTCCGGCTTCATGGAAGGATCTGTTCTTCCCCGAGATTCATTCCGTCGACGGAAACTGAGGTCCGGCGCGGCCCATGACTTCAACGTCTTCTTCAACATCTCCGCGCCGGCGGGGCCGCCGGCGCGTTTCCCCAAAACTCCGCATTTCAATCCTGACAGGCGCATCGAGGAATTCGTCATGAGCGACAAGACCATTGGATTTATCGGCGTCGGCCGCATGGGCCGGCATATGTCGCGGCGTCTGCTGGAGGCCGGCCATAAGGTCGTCGCCTACGACAACAGCGCGCGCGCGCTGCAGGAAGCGACATCGCACGGCGCGAACGCCGCGCACTCTCCCGCCGACGTCGCTTCGCAAGCCGAGATCGTGCTGGTCAGCTTGCCGACGCCCGACATCGTGAAGGCGGTCGCGCTCGGCGACAAAGGCGTCTCATCCGGCAAGACGGCGAAGATCTTCGTCGATCTGTCCACCACCGGGCCGAAGGCGGCGATGGAAGTCGCGCGGGCCCTGAAGGAGAAGGGCATCACGGCGATCGACGCGCCGGTGAGCGGCGGGCCCGGCGGCGCCGACAAGGGAACGCTGGCCGTCATGGTGTCAGGACCGAAGGCGCTGGAAAAGCAGCTTCAGCCGATCCTGAGCGTGATCGGCAAGGTCTTCTGGGTCGGCGAGGAGCCCGGCATGGGCCAGACCATGAAGGTCTGCAACAACCTGATGTCGGCGACCGCCGTCGCGATCACGTCGGAGGCGCTCGTGGTCGGCACCAAGGCGGGGCTCGATCCGGCGATCATGCTTGACGTCATCAATGCCGGCTCGGGCCGCAACACGGCGAGCGCCGACAAGTTCCCGCGCTGCGTGCTGCCGCGCAAGTTCGATTTCGGCTTCGCGAGCGATCTGCTCTACAAGGACGTGCGGCTCTGCCTGGAGGAGGCCGAGCGTCTGGGCGTTCCGATGATCGTCGGCAACGCCGTGCGCCAACTGCTCGCGGTGACGAAGGCGACGCAGGGAGAGGGGTCCGACATCACCGAAACCGTGAAGCCGCTCGAAGCCTGGGCGGGCGTCGAGGTGAAGCCGAAAGCAAGCCGGAACTGAGCCATGGGGACGGGTATGGCCGACGACGACATCTACGAGGTCTATGCGATCAAATACGCGCATCACGAGCGTCCGTCGTCGGAGAACTATATCGGCGGCGACGCGCATGAGACCTCCGAGCCGCTCGATTACTTCGTCTGGGCGATCAAGGGCGCGCATCGCAGCTTCGTCGTCGACACCGGCTTCGATCCGGTGGTGGCGAAGAAGCGCGGCCGCACCTTGCTGAAGCCGATCGGCGAGGGGCTCAACGCCATCGGCGTCGATGCCGCGAACGTCAAGGACGTGATCGTCAGCCATCTGCATTACGACCACACCGGCAACTACGATCTGTTCCCGCAGGCGCGCTACCACCTGCAGGACTGCGAGATGGCCTACGCGACCGGCCGCTGCATGTGCCACACGCATATGCGCCTGCCGTTCGAGGAGGACGACGTCGTCGCGATGGTGCGCAAGGTCTTCGCCGGGCGCGTCAATTTTCACGACGGCGTCGACGAGATCGCGCCGGGCGTCAGCGTGCACCGCATCGGCGGCCATTCGAAGGGGCTGCAGTCCGTGCGCGTGAAGACGAAGCGCGGCTACGTCGTGCTCGCGGCGGACGCGACGCATCTCTACAATCATTTCGAGCAGCGGCGTGTCTTCCCGATCACCTACAACGTCGCGGAAGTGCTGGAAGGCTACGAGACGCTGCTGCGTCTCGCTTCGTCGCCGAAGCATGTGATCCCCGGCCACGATCCGAAAGTGATCGGAAAATATCCCGTGGCCCGCGCCGGGCTCGAGGATTGGGTCGTGCGCCTCGACGCCGATCCGGTCGCTTGAGCGCGCCGCGCCGCGCGGTGTGCCGATGACGTTGCAGGGCAAGAGCGCGCTGGTGACCGGCGCGACCGACGGTCTCGGTTTCGCCATTGCGCGCAGCCTGGCGGCGGAAGGCTGCAACGTCGTCATCAACGGCTTGGCCGATCCGGGCCATGCCGAGGAACGCCGGCGGGAGCTTGAGGCGACGTTCGGCGTGCGCGCGCTCTATGACGCCGCGGATCTGCGCAAGCCCGAGGCCATCGCGGCGATGGCGCGCGCCGCCGTCGCGGCCTTCGGCGCGGTCGATATCCTGGTGAACAATGCGGTCGTGCGCCACTTCGCGCCGGTCGAAGCGTTCCCGTCCGAGCGATGGGAGGAAGCGCTTGCCGTCAACCTCTCGGCGCCGTTCCACCTGATCCGGCTGCTGCTGCCGCAAATGCGTGCGCGCGGCTATGGACGCATCGTCAACATCTCGTCGATCTATGGTCTCATCGGCGCCGCCAGCCGCGTCGACTACGTCACCACGAAGACCGGCCTGATCGGGATGACGCGCGCCGTCGCCGCGGAGACGGTGACGGAGAATATCACCTGCAACGCGCTCTGCCCGGCGACCGTCCCGACGCCCGCGATCGAGGCGCGCATCGTCGCGATGGCCGAGAAGGACGGCATTTCGCACGAGGAGGCGACGCGGCGCTACATGGAGCAGCGTCAGCCCAGCCGGCGCTTCATCGCGCCGGAAACGGTGGCGGGGCAGGTCGTGTTCCTCTGCAGCGAAGCCGGTCTCGGCATCACCGGCGCGGTCCTGCCGCTCGACGGCGGCTGGTCCGCGCAATAGCTCTTCTTTTACGCTGCCGCCTCGCGCCGCGTCGTCCGCGCATCGCGCTCGAACAGCATCCGCCGCTCGAAGTAATTCGATTCGAAGAACGGATAGCGCCGGTGCACCGCGAGCCGCTGGTTGCGATAGTCCAGCATCATCAGCCCGACATGCATCTGCAGGTTCGGATACAGCCGCGGAGGCGCGACGGTCTGATGGCCCCATAGTCGTCTGTAGAAGGCCTCGTGCGTCGGACGCACCGCCGCCAGCATGTAGTCGGCGTTGAAATAGCCGAGCGCGAGCCATGGCAGCCGCAGCGTGACGTAGCGCAATTCCGGATAATTCTTCGACGCGTCGCGATCGGTGACGAAGCGGCTCGGATCGACGAGCACCTTGCCGGCGGCGAGGTAGGGGTCGAGCGTCTCCGCAAACACGTCATAGGCCGGCACGTAGGTGTCGCCCGGCACGGTCACGGTCATACGGATCGCGCTCGCCAGCCTGTCGTCGACATAGACGCCGAACAGCCAGGTGTTGTCGCGGTCGTCGACAGGGTCCGTAAAGCGTCGGTAGAGATTCTGCTGGATGTAACCATCGCGCGAATAAGCGTCGTGGCGCAGGCGGAAAATCTCCTCGCGCTGTTCAGCCGTATCGGCGCGCCGATAGTCGACTCGCTGCATGAATCGCTGGATGCGCTGGGAGAGACTCGGTGCTTCTGGGAGATTCGTTGTTTCGGCTTGGGCAACTGCGCCCATAGCAAGCTCCTCGATCGGGGGGACGGCCGAGCGAGTAAGGTTAATGTTTCGTTAACGGATGTAAAGTGCGCCACGCGCTGGGGTTGTCTGCGTGACGGCGGA
>JBDHSU010000169.1:0-7084 GCA_039808325.1 Variibacter sp.
CGGACTCGCCGACCACGGCGAGCGTCTCGCCCGGCTCGATGTCGAAGGACACATCGCTCAGCGCATGCACGACGCCGACGCTGCCCGACCATCGTCCACCGGTGCGGAACTCCTTCACCAGGTTCTGTGCGCGCAGGAGAGGGGCGTTCATGATGCGCGCTCGGCGAGCAGGCAGGCGACGTCGTGGCCGGCGGCGACCTTGATATCGGGCGGCACGCCGTCCGCGCAGCGCGCGAAAGCCTGCGCGCAGCGCGGCGCGAAGCGGCAGCCGCGCGGCATCTCGAAGGCGTTCGGCACGGTGCCGGGGATCTCGACCAGCGGGCCGGCGCGGTCTTCCGACAATCGCGCGGTCTTCAGCAGGCCGCGGGTGTAGGGATGCTCGGGGCGCTCGAAGACGTCGGCAACCGAGCCCTCCTCCACCTTGCGTCCCGCATACATGACGACGACGCGCTGCGCCGTCTCCCACACCACGCCGAGATCGTGCGTGATCAGAAGCACGGCCATTCCGAACTCGTCCTTGAGCGTATTGATCAAAGCCAGCACTTGCGCCTGGACGGTGACGTCGAGCGCCGTGGTCGGCTCGTCGGCGATCAGGAGGCTCGGGCGGCAGGCGAGCGCCATGGCGATCATCACGCGCTGGCGCATGCCGCCGGAGAGGTTGTGGGGATACTGGTCGATGCGCTCCCCGGGGGCGGGAATGCCGACGCGCTGCAGCAGCTCGAGGGTGCGGTCGCGCGCCGCCCGCCGCGACAGGCCGAGATGCTCGCGCAGCGCTTCCGATATCTGCCACCCGATGGTGAAGATCGGATTGAGCGCCATCATCGGGTCCTGGAAGATCATGCCGACGCGGCCGCCGCGCACGCGGCGCAATTGGCGCGACGGCAACGCCAGGAGATCGATGCCGTCGAACAGGATGCGCCCCGCCGAGACCTGGCCGCCGGCCGGCTCGATCAGCCGCAATAGCGCCAGCGCCGCCGTGCTCTTTCCCGAGCCGGATTCTCCGACCATCGCGACCGTTTCGCCGGCGGCGACCGAGAAGGAGAGATCCTCCACGGCGCGGACCGGCCCCCGGTCGGTCGGGAACTGGACGGACAGGCCTTCGACCCGAAGAAGTGCGTTCATCGCCGCTGCACCCGCGGATTAAGCGCGTCGTTGAGCCCTTCGCCCACGAGATTGATGCAGAGCACCGTCACCAGGATGGCGATGCCGGGGATCGCCGGCATCCACCAGGCGAGCCGCAGCACCGTGCGCCCGACCCCGATCATATAGCCCCACGAGATGACGTTGGGGTCGCTGAGGCCCAGGAACGACAAGCCGGACTCGGTCAGGATCGCCGTCGCGACGAGAAGCGACGAGACGACGATCACCGGCGGCAGCGCGTTCGGGAGAATCTGCCGGATCATGATCTCGATGTCGGACATGCCGAGCGCGCGTGCGGCGAGCACATATTCGCGCTCGCGCTGCGCGATGAATTCGGCGCGCACGAGCCTCGCCACCGGTGGCCACGACACGATCCCGATCGCGATCGTCACGTTCGTCACGGATGGGCGGAAGATCGCGATGAGGACGACGGCGAGGACGAAGGACGGAATGGTCAGGAAGAAGTCGGTGCAGCGCATCAAGATGTTGTCGACCGCACGGCCGTAATAGCCGGCGGTGGCGCCGACGATCAGCCCGACGAGCGTGGCGCAGAGACTGGCGGCGATGCCGATCAGGAGGGAGACGCGCGCGCCGTGGATCAGGCCGGCGAGCATGTCGCGGCCGGAGACGTCGGTGCCGAGCCAGAAGCGCTTCGACGGCGGCGTCGAGGCGCGGCCCATCATCTCGAAAGGATCGACCGTGTAGACATACGGGCCGACGATCGCGATGAGCGTGATCGCGAGAAGGACGAACAAGGCGACCAGCGCCGCGCGGTTGCGGCGGAAGCGGCGCCAGAAGTGGAGGAAGCCCTTCATTGGTGCACGATCCGCGGATCGAGGAAGCCATAGAGAAGATCGACCGCGAGGTTCGCCAGGACGACCACGATGGACGAGATGAAGAGGATGCCGAGCAGGAGATTGAGGTCGCGCTGCAGCAGCGCATCGAAGACGAGCCGGCCGAGCCCCGGCCATCCGAAAACCGTTTCGATCAAGATGGAGCCGCCGAGCAGGTGGCCGACCTGCACGCCCGCCAGCGTGATCACCGGCAACAGCGCGTTGGACGCGGCGTGAACGAGGCCGACACGCGCCTCGGAGAGCCCCTTGGCGCGGGCGGTGGTGACGAAGTCGAATGTATAGACTTCCAGCATCGAGGCGCGCATCAGCCGCGCATAGACGGCGACGTAGAACAGCGCCAGCGTGATGCTGGGCAGGATCAGGTGGCGGCCGATGTCGACGGCGCGCCCCCAGACGCTCATGTCGGTCGCGATCGTCATCATCCCGCCCGAGGGCAGGGTGCCGAACATGATGGAGAACAGGACGATCAGCATCAGGCCGAGCCAGAACTGCGGCGTCGCGTAGACGAGCAGCGCGATGACGGAAACGATGGAGTCGACCCAGCTCCGGTGGCGCATGGCGGAGACGATGCCGAGCGCGACGCCGATCAGCAGCGCGAAGCCGATCGACACGACCATGAGCAGCAGCGTCGCCGGCACGCGCTCCGCGATCAGGTCGAAGACCGGCCGGTGCTGTACGTTGGAGAAGCCGAGGTCGAACGTCAGCAGTCGTCCGATATAGACGAAGAACTGCTGGTAAAGCGGCAGATCGAGCCCGAAGGAGCGGCGAAGCTCGGCCGTGAATTCGGCCGAGGCCCCGCCCGATTGCGCCGCGATGATGTCCGCGGCGTCTCCCGGCGCGAGATGCAGCAGGAGGAAATTGAGCGCGGCGATCGCCAGCACCACAGGAACGATCTGTAGCGTTCGCCGTATCACAAACCAGAGCGTCGCAGACATGACTCGCCGCTTATCGCGAAAAGAGAGGCGCGTGCGAGCCGATGTTGCGGCGCGATGTCATCGGGAAGCTCAGTCCTTCCACACTGAATCCCAGCTCGAATACATCGAGATGCCGTTGGTGATCAGGCCGTGGATGCGCTTGTTCCAGACGTGAGTGTACGACAGCTCGACCAGGAAAATCACCGGCAGGTCATTGTGCAGGATTTGCTGGATTTCGTCGAACTGGGCCTTGCGCGCTTTCGGGTCCATCTCCCGCGCGGCCTTGGCGAACAACTCGTCGACGCGCGCGTTCTTGTAGCCCATCGAGTTGGTGAAGGTCGCGCCCTTCTTGATGTTCGACGACGTGAACGTGCGCTCTACGCCGATCGAGGGGTCGGAATAGTTGTGGCTGAAGGTACTGGTGATGTTGAAGTTCCAGTCGGTATAGATGGCTTTCAGCCAGCCGCCGAGGTCGAGGCTCTGCGTCTCGACGACGATGCCGACCTTGCCGAGCTCCTGACGCACATACTCGGCGAGCCGCACCCAGTTTTCGCCGTAGGGCAGGAAGTTCTGGCTCATCTTGAAGCGGACGCCGTCGGCGCCGCGCTTGTATCCGGCCTCGTCGAGCAGGGCGTTGGCCTTCTTCGGATTGTACTCGAAGGGCTTCAGCGCCTTGTTGTAGAACACCGGGTTGGCGCTCACGATCGGCCCGGTCGCGGGCGTTCCCTGGCCGTACCAGATGACGTCCACGATCTTCTCGCGGTCGAGGACGAGGCTGATCGCCTGGCGCACCTTGACGTCGGAGAGCGGCTTTTCGCGCATATTCACTTCGAGCCACATGTTCGGGCCGAGCGCTTCCGCGCCAGCCTTCGAGGTCTCGAGCTGCGGCAGTTTCGAAAGACGCAGGATTTCCGCCTCCGGCAGTCCGCTCATCGGCGCGAGGTCGACTTCCCCGGTTTCGACCGCGATGGCGCGCGCCGCGCCGTCGGGAAGAACGCGCAGGACGACCTGGTCGAGACACGGATGGCCTTTGCGCCAGTAGTCGGAATTGCGCTCGAGGATGATGTCGCTGCCTTTGCGCCATTCCTTGAAGCGGAACGGGCCGGTGCCGATCGGCTTCTGCATGATGTCGGCCTTGCGCACCGCGCCGGCGGTGCTCAGATCGACGCCGTCGAAGGCATGCTTGGGCATGATCGGCGCCTCGCCCGGCTGGAACACGTTCATGAAGAACGGCACCGGGTCCTTGAGCTTGAATACGACGGTGTAGGGATCGGGTGTGTCGATGCTGGCGACGTCGCCGAAGTAAACCTTGCCGCGCGAGTGGTAGGGCCGGATGATCTTCTCGACGCTGAATTTCACGTCCTCGGCGGTGAACGGCTTGCCGTCGTGCCATTTCACGTCGTGGCGCAGCTTGAACGTGTAGGTGAGCTTGTCATCCGAGATCGTCCAGGATTCCGCCAGGCTCGGCTTCGGCGTCATCTCCGCGCCCTCGTAGCTCAGCAGGCTCTCGTAGATCTTGGTCGAGATGATCGCCACCGGCACCGCCGACGTGGCGATGGTGGAAAGCGCCGTCGGTTCGGGGTGATAAACGTAGGTCAGCGTGCCCCCGGTCTTGGAGCAGGATTGAGCGAGCGCCGTGCCCGCCGTCAGCGTGAGGATCGTGGCGGCGAGGGCGATCGAGTTTACGGACTTGAGCATGGCGAAATCTCCATCCGATCTATGTGAGAATTGACGCATGTCGCCGGATCGTTGCGCCGGAAGGCGCTCGATCCGTGTCTTCGTTGCACCAGTGCGCGATGAACGCGATGAGATGCTCGATGCAGGCGAGATATTCCGCGAGCACGATGTGCTCATCGGGTTTGTGCGCCTGCGCGATCGTTCCCGGGCCGAAAATAATCGACGGGATTTGGCCTTGATTGACCAGATGACGCATGTCGCAGCAGAAGGTGCCGGCATGGATGCCGCTCTCGGCGCCCCTGCGCGCTAGCACCGCGCTCATTTCTTGGGCGATGGCGATGTCGCGTGGCTGCGACGTGCTGTCGTCGTGATGCAGGAATTCGAGCTTCGCCGGATGCCGCCGCAGGAGCGGGTGGCGCGCATTCGCCTCGTCGATCGCCGCGCGGAAGCGCTGCATCACGGCGACGACGTCCCCGACGTCGGGCGCGAAATAGGCGCCGCCCTTTAAGATCGCCTCGCCGGCCGTCACGGTCTCGTAGTGCCCGCCCGCGATCTTGCCCATGACCATCGAGAACGGCGCGGGGTCGCCGGCCGCGCCGGATCGGCCCTGGTTATAGAACCGCTCGACGCCGAGCAGCGCATCCACGACGGGCGGCAGGAGCTCGATCGCGCTCACGCCGTCCTGCTCCGCCCCCTTCCAGCGCGCGCCCGGCGAGCGTGACGTCCCGGTCAGCGTCACCTGCCAGTAGAGGCCGCCCGGATGGCTGATCATGATCGTGTTGTTGGTCGGCTCCAGCACGATCGCCGCGTCGGCGCCGAACCCGCGCCGAACGGCGTCGAGCGTTCCGTTGCCGGCGTGTTCCTCGTTGACGACGCTGTGGAACACGACGTCGCCGCGCAGTTTTACGCCGGCTTCCTGGAGGTATGTGATCGCCATGAGCGCGGCGGTCATGCCTCCCTTCATATCGGAAGTGCCGCGGCCGTACATGACGCCGTCGACCACCTCGCCGCCGAACGGATCGCGCGTCCATTGCGCCGCCGGCTCGATCGTGACCGTGTCGATATGCGCGTTGAGAACCAGGGAGCGCCCGCCCCCGCTTCCCTTCCAGACCGCGATTACATTCGGACGGCCGTCGTAGTTGAGCACGCTCTGTAGGCCGCTGTCCCGCAGCGCCTGATGCGTCGGCAGGTCCATGTACGGCAGGATGAGGTCGTGTTCCCAGTGCGTCGGGTACTGCGCCACCGTCGGGAATGCCTCGAAGAGCGCGGCGACATCCGGCTCGGCCGTGGTGACGTCGGCGCCGAGAACGCGAACGAGATTGGCGACCATGCGTTGTGCGTCGCCTTCCTCACCCGTGAGGCTGCGCGCGCGCACCAGCATGCGCAGCGTATCGATGCTGCGGGTCTGCTGATCCCGCGCCAGGGCAAGTGCATGCTGAAGTTGTTCCACGGCCCGCCCCCAAAGCGCATCCCCGTCCCGGAGCAAGATTTCAGGGCGGCCGTTTCGCAAAGGCAATTTAAAACGATGTCATCATAAGATAATTTTTTTTATAGATTGAGCGCCGGACGAATAAGGAGGCACGATGCTCTACACGCAATTGCGCGCCTTTGACGCGGTTGCGCGCGAGGGAAGCTTTTCGCGCGCGGCGACCGTGCTCGGCGTGACGCAGCCGGCGCTGACGATTCAGGTGCGAGCGCTGGAGGCGTCGTACGGCATGAAGCTGTTCCTGCGCCAAGGGCGCAACGTCACGCTCACCGAGGTTGGCCGGCGGCTTTACCGGAAGTCGCGGCAACTCGCTTCGCTCGAGGAGGAGATCCGCAGCACTCTCGACGCTTCACAGGGAGCTGAGCGCGGCAGCTTGCGGATAGCGGTCGACGGCCCGCATATCGTGATGGGTCTGTTCGCTCGCTTCCTCGAGCGTTTTCCCAATGTGTCGCTGTCTGTCGCCGCGGGAAACACGAGCTTCGTGCGCCAGCAGCTTTTGGATCGCGCGGTCGACCTCGCGATCCTGCCCGGCATTCAGAAGCATCCGCGAATTCATGCCGTGCCGCTTTGGCATCACACCGCGGTGCTGATCGCTCCGAGCCCGCATCCCTGGGCCGGGCGGCGCGCCGTCAACATCGAGGACCTGCACGAGCAGCCGATGGTCGCGCGCGAGGAAGGCTCGATGACGCGCCGCATCGTCAACGAGGCGCTGTCGCGCGCCGGCGTCAAGCCGAAGATCGTGCTGGAACTCGGAAGCCGCGAGGCGCTTTGCGAGGCCGTCAGCGCCGGCCTCGGTCTCGGGGTGATTTGGGAGATCGAGGCGTATGGTTCCACGCGCTTTCGCACGTTGCCGTTTCGCAATGCCAAGATGCAGAGCATCGACTACGTCGCTTGCCTCAAGAGCGACCGGATGCGCCCGACGATCAAGGCTTTCTTTCAGGTCGCGGCGAGCTTGCCGGGGAAACGAACGGACATTCGCGCCCTCTGGCGCTAAAGCGTTTTTCGGTGAGGGG
>JBDHSU010000170.1:0-7013 GCA_039808325.1 Variibacter sp.
GAGCGGGCGCATCGCGTTCGCGAGAGCGACCCGGATGTGCTCGGTGAGTGGATGGAGGGCGCTCAGCGGGATAGGGCTTCATCCTGATGAGCCGTCTCGTCAGAACGGCGTCTCGAAGGATGGCTCCTTGACCATTCTTCGAGCCGCGTCGCTTTGCGACGCTCCTCAAGAAGAGGCCGCAGCGCGAGCGGGATGAGGAAAAGTGTGGAGCGGTTTTCCGCCCGCATCCCGCTCTAAGTTATGAGCATCGATCATATTCATGACTTTGGATCGATTCGATCCAAATCATCGCGATCTAGTCGAACTCCGCGATCGCCGCTTCGAGCCGCGCGATGTCTTCCGGCCGCGAGAGGCGGTGGTCGCCGTCCTTCACGAGGGTGAAAACGACATCATCCTGCGCCAGGAGCGATACGAGTTCGGCGGCGTGACGCCACGGCACCGCGTCATCCTGCACGCCCTGGATGATGCGCACCGGGCAGCCCGTGGTGATGAGATCGCCCATCACCAGATGCTTGCGGCCGTCCTCGATCAGCGCGCGCGTGATCGGATAGGGGCCGTCGCCGTATTGGGAAGGACGCTCCCAGACGCCCTTCTCCTCGATTTCGCGCTTCACGTCGGCCGGGAAATTCTTCCACATCAGCGCTTCGGTGAAATCGGCGGCCGGGGCGATCAGCACCAGCGCCCTCAGTGACGCCTTCGGCGCCGGTCGCCGTTGCAGTTCGCGCGCGAGCAGGAGCGCGATCCATCCGCCCATGGAGGAGCCGACGACGACCTGCGGCCCGTGGCAGCATTGCGCGAAGACGGCGACGCTCTCCTCGAGCCAGCGGCCGATGGTGCCGTCGGTGAAAGCGCCGTCGGACTCGCCGTGGCCGGAATAATCGAAACGCACGCAAGCGCGCGCTTGCGCGGCAGCCCACGCGTCGAGCGCCGCCGCCTTCGTGCCTTTCATGTCGGACTTGAAGCCGCCGAGCCAGAACAGGCCGGGCTCGGCCCCTTCACGCGCGCGCACCGCGATGCGGCGCTGGTCCGGCCCGGTCCCGTGGGTGAGGAATGTCGGCTGCGATTCGATCATCGGCGAGGTGTGGCGCGAGTTGGTGACATCATGCAAGTCCGGCTTTCGGATGATCACGCATCCGCTATGATGCCTGGATCGATCTTTCGACCGATGGACGAGGCGGGGCGGCTGGAATGGTGGGCGTTGCGGAGGATGAGCGGATCGCGCCGCGCACGGCGCGCACGCTTGTCGGTTCGACCGTGCTGCAGGCCGTCACTCGGCTCGATGACGATCGGAGCGGGCATGCGACGCTCAATCTTGCGTTGGCGCTGCTGCGTTCCGGCGCGCGCGTCATCGTGCTCGGCGAGGAAGGCGCGCTCGTCGGCGAACTGCAGGCGCTCGGCGGGGAATGGATGGAGTTCGGGTTCTCGACGTCGCATCCGCTGCGCCGCCGCGCCAATATGACCAAGCTGCGTGAATTGATCGACGGCGAGCGGGTGGAACTCCTGCATGCCCATGGCTCGGAAACCGCGCGCGCCTTGTGCACGGCGCTGCGGCGCAAAGCCGTTCCGCTGGTCACGACCTATCTCGGTGTGCCCGGCGCCCCTCAGGGGTTCGGTGTCGATCCGGTCGTCAAGGGCAATATCGTGCTGGCGCAGTCGGTCTACGCCGCGAACATGATCGTGAAACATCACGCGATCCCGCGCGAGCGCGTCGTCGTGGTGCCGCCGTCGATCGATACCGACTGGTTCGCACCCGCGTCCATCGGCGCCGAACGGGTCGCGGCGCTGCGGCACGCATGGCACGTTCATCCGCACGAACGGATCGTTCTCGCGCCCGGCCGCATTGCCCCGTGGCAAGGCCAATTGACGCTGGTCGATGCCGCGCGCGTTCTGTTCAACGGCGGCTTACGCGACACCGTCTTCGTGATTGCAGCGGATGGTACGGCGGATGAGAGTTACGCGAAGGAGATCGAGGCGCAGGTGATCGCGCAGGGCCTGGGCAACGCCTTCCGCCGCGTCGGCCATTGCCGCGACATGCCGGCCGCCTATGCGGCCGCCGACGTCGTTGTCGTCGGAACGGCGCGTGCTTCGAGTTTCGACGATATCGCGGCGGAAGCGCAGGCGATGGGACGGCCGGTGATCGCCTCCGATGTCGGCGCGCTGTCCGAGATCGTGCTTGCCCCGCCGCTCGTGCCGACGGAAGCCCGCACCGGCTGGCTGGTGAAGCCGCACGATACGTTTTCGCTGGCGCGCGCGCTCGCGGAAGCAATTGAAGCCGAGAGGCCGGAACGCGACGCCATGGGCATGCGGGCGCATGCCGTTGCCAACCAGACGTTCTCGCCGTTGCGGGTCGCTGCCGCGGTTCTCGATGTCTACGACGCGTTGCTCGAAGGCGACGTCGCAAGCGAAACGGCGTGAGGCCGAATCGTCGTCCCGCTCTATTGTTTTGATCGGGCACGCTCTTTTCGTACCGATGCTTCGGCCGTTGCGCCGCCGCGGGGGCAGCGGTATCACTTTGGAGGCTGGCCGGTTCGGCGGCGTGCTCGGTGCCGCTCCTTAATCGGCTCTCAACGACGAGGTTTCGGTGCCCGCCAGTTCCGCTGCCGTCCGCACGTCCGCGGACCCGCATCAGAATGAACTGCAATTTCCGCCTGCGCCGCCATCGGTCGTGCCGTACGGACACGAGGGTGCCGTCGCGCCTCCGCAAGCGCGGCCGCTGCAGCCGCTGATCGTCGTTCCGAAGCTGGATTCCGGGGCGGCCGGCTCGGGCGTGATCGAACTCGTGCGCATTCTCGCAGGCGCGGGCCACCGTCCGATCGTCGTGACCGAGGGCGGATCGCGGACGGACGAACTCGCCGCTCACGGCGTGGAGTGGTTTCCGATGCGGGTCGCCAGCATCAATCCCGCGGTGATGCTCGCCAACGTGCCGCGTCTGATGCGTCTGATGCGCACGCGCCAATGCGACCTCGTGCATGCGCACGGGCGCGCCGCGGCGTGGAGCGCTTATCTCGCGGCGCGCTGCATGCGCCGGCCGCTGGTGACGACCTGGTACAAGGGCTTCCGCGAGCAGAACGTCTTCAAACGGCTCTATAACGGGGTCATGGCGCGGGGCGCGCGCGTGATCGTGGTCAGCGACCAGATCGCGGACCTGCTGGGCGAACGTTACGGGCTGCCGCTGTCGCGCATCGACGTCATCCCGCCGAGCGTCGATCTCGATCGTTTCGACCTGGGCGCCGTGTCGGCCGAGCGGATCGAGGCGATGCGCAGAAGCTGGGGCGCGGGGCCGCAAACGAAGGTGATGCTCGTGGTCGGTCGCATGAGCCGGCGCAAGGGACATCACGTGGTCGTGGATGCCGTCGGGCGGCTTAATGCGCTGGGCCTGAAGGATTTTCTCTGCGTGTTCGCGAGCGAGGGCGGCGTGCGCACCCGCTATGCCGCGGCGCTTTGGGATCGTGTCCTGACCACGGGCGCGGCCAACTTCGTCCGCCTCGCCGGGCGGATCGACGATCTGCCGGCGGCCTATGCGGCGTCGAGCGTCGTCGTCTCGGCGGCGGTCCAGGCCGAGGGCGTGCAGCGCGCGACGCTGGAGGCACAGGCGATGGCGCGCCCGGTCATCGTGTCGGACCTCAGCGCCGGCGCCGACGTGGTGCTGGCGCCGCCGGCCGTGAGCGAGGACCGAATGACGGGAATGCGTTTTCCGGCCGGCGACGCGTCGGCGCTCGCGGCCGCCGTGGTGCGGCTTTTCTCCATTCCGGAAGCCGCCAGGATCGCCATCGGCGCGCGCGGCCGGGTATGGGCGAGCGCCAATTTCAACGCCACGGCGATCCGCGGGCAAACGCTGGCGCTCTACGAGGCGGTCGGCCGGACGAAGCCGGACGCGTGATTTTTACCTCAGGACCTCCCTTGATGGCGCCCCGGCATGGCTTTATCGGCGTTGACTTCGTATCGAATCCTCCCGATGTTCTATAAAAGGCGGGTTTCACGGAACCGGCTTGGTTCATCGGGCGTTCACTGCGGTCAGCCTATGGGTTGAAGCGGTCAGCGTCGTTTTGCCGTGCCGGCGTGCTATCCATTGGAAATCCAGAGCCGATAAAGAACCGATCATGGTTTTTTCGATCGTCTTACAGTCTCAACAGTAGAGGAGAGTTCGACCATTCGCCGCCCCATGAGAGCCCCGGTGCCGGTCCAGAAGGACGGCCCGCGCGTCAACGACGAGATACGCTCGCGCGAGGTGCAACTGATCGATCAAGACGGCCAGAACCACGGTACAGTGGAATTCCGCGTGGCCTATGCCATGGCGCAGGAGGCTGGCCTCGACTTGGTCGAGATCGCGCCCAATTCCACGCCGCCCGTTTGCAAGATCCTCGACCACGGCAAGTATAAGTTCCAGGCGCAGAAGAAGGCGTCGGAAGCACGGAAGAAGCAGAAGGTCGTCGAGATCAAGGAGATCAAGCTTCGCCCGATGATCGACGACCACGACTACGACGTGAAGATGCGCTCGATGAAGCGGTTCTTCGAGGAAGGCGACAAGGTGAAGGTCACCCTGCGCTTTCGCGGCCGCGAGATGGCGCATCAGGATATCGGCCAGAAGCTGCTCAACCGCGTCAAGGACGACCTCGTCGAGGACGCCAAGGTGGAGCAGGAGCCGAAGTTCGAGGGTCGCCAGATCGTCATGGTCCTGGCGCCGCGGTAAGCAGGACCGAGCGGCGGCCGGCGCGAACGATCAGAGCCCGGTTGCAGAGCCTGCTGAATGAAAGACCGGCCCCCGGCCGGTCTTTTCGTTAGGGGCCGTGCGCCAATAAATCCCCCCTCTCGAGCGGCGCGCGGTGATCGACGTCGGCTCAATTCATGAGTGTGTGTCGGCGCGGGGCTTGAAGATGGCAGTAGAAGCAGGCCGTCATTGCCGGGCTTAGCCCGGCGGAGCCGACCGCGAGGATCACTGCGAGGCCACGGGCGAGGACTGAGGTCTCGCGGTCCGGTGATTGATCTTTTCCCGGCCCTCTGTCATAAGCCTGCCCTTCCGTCGCCCGGCTGAAAAGGGCTGCCGTGGCGGCGGATTTCGCTCATTCCGAGCACTTGCTCACTATCGAGCACCCGTCCGGCGGACGCTGGGCCGTGGCCTTTTGGCTTGGCCGTTGGCGTCGCGACCGGCATCAGGAGAGCCAAAATGCCCAAGATGAAGACCAAGTCGGGCGCTAAAAAGCGCTTCAAGATCACCGGTTCGGGGAAGGTCGTGTCGGCCATGGCGGGCAAGCGCCACGGCATGATCAAGCGGACCAAGAAGCAGATCCGCGACCATCGCGGCACCAGCGTCCGCTTCAAGGCCGATGGCGACAACATCAAGAAGTACTGGATGCCGAACGGCTGACCGCCGGGCGCTCCATTCCGCTTCCGTCATTTCCCGTGTGATCCGCATCGGCCTGAGCGCTTAAAGCGCGGCGATGCAAAAGACCCAGGAGTTCAGCCATGGCTCGCGTCAAGCGCGGCGTTACCGCCCACGCCAAGCACAAGAAGGTCCTCAAGGCCGCCAAGGGCTTTTACGGCCGTCGCAAGAACACGATCCGCATCGCCAAGCAGGCGGTGGAGAAGTCGCAGCAATACGCGTTCCGCGACCGCAAGCGCCGCAAGCGCACCTTCCGCGCCCTGTGGATCCAGCGCCTCAACGCGGCGGTGCGCCCGTTCGACCTGACCTACAGCCGCTTTATCGGCGGCCTTGCCGCCGCCGGCATCGACATCGACCGCAAGGTGCTCTCCGATCTCGCCATCCGCGAGCCGGCGGCGTTCGCGGCGATCGTCGAGAAGGTCAAGGCCGCGCTGCCGAAGGCGGCCTAAGCCGCATCGTCCACGCGCTCGTCATGCCCGCTGCGGCGGGCATCCAGTATCCGCGGGCGTTTCCTCTGTCGTGATGCCGAGGCGTACTGGATCATCCGCTTTCGCGGGTGATGACACCCTGTGAATGGGGATGGGTATGTCCGATATCGAAACGCTCGAACGCAAGCTCCTCAACGAGATCGAGGCCGCCTCCGACGAGGCCGCGCTCGAAACCGTGCGCATCGCCGCGCTCGGCAAGAAGGGTTCGGTCTCCGAGCTTCTCAAGACGCTCGGCGCGATGACGCCGGAGGAGCGCAAGACCAAGGGGCCGGCGATCAACGGCCTGCGCGACCGCGTGGCGGCGGGGATCAACAGCCGCAAGGGCGCGCTCAAGGACGCGGCGCTGAACGCGCGGCTCAACAGCGAGACGGTCGACGTCACGCTTCCCGTGCGCGAGACGCCGGCGGAGGCGGGCCGCATTCATCCGATCACGCAGGTCGTGGACGAGCTGACCGCGATCTTCGCCGACATGGGTTTCGCCGTCGCCGAGGGACCCGACATCGAGACCGACGAGCTCAATTTCACGATGCTGAACTTCCAGGCCGACCATCCGGCGCGGGAGATGCACGACACGTTCTTCTTCAATCCGAAGCCGGACGGCTCGCGGATGCTTTTGCGCACGCACACGTCGCCGGTGCAGATCCGCACCATGCTGGCGCAGAAGCCGCCGATCCGCGTGATCATTCCCGGCCGCACCTATCGCTGCGACAGCGACCAGACGCACACGCCGATGTTCCATCAGGTCGAGGGCCTGGTGATCGACAAGGGCTCGCATCTCGGCCACCTGAAATGGATTCTCGCCGAGTTCTGCAAGGCGTTCTTCGAGGTCGACAACGTCAATATGCGGTTCCGGCCGTCATTCTTCCCGTTCACCGAGCCGTCGCTCGAAGTCGACATCCAATGCAAGCGCGACAAGGGCGAGATCCGCTTCGGCGAGGGCGAGGACTGGCTGGAGATTCTTGGCTGCGGCATGGTGCATCCGAACGTGCTGCGCAATTGCGGGCTCGATCCGGACGAATATCAGGGCTTCGCCTGGGGCATGGGGATCGACCGCATCGCCATGCTGAAATACGGCATGCCGGACCTGCGCGCGTTCTTCGAGGCGGACGTGCGTTGGCTCAACCACTATGGCTTCCGCCCGCTAG
>JBDHSU010000171.1:0-6898 GCA_039808325.1 Variibacter sp.
GGCACCGCGATGCTGATCGAGGCGTCGAATGCGCGCGGCCGCACGCTCGCCTTCAACGGCGTGTGCGGCAATGTCGGTGCGGCGCTCGCGGCCGCGGTCAGCGCCGCGCTCGCCTCGTGGTTCGGCTGGCGCGGCGCGTTCGTTGTGCCCTCGGTCATCTGCATCGCGAGCGGTATTGCCTACCTTGCATTGACGACGGATGATCGCAATCGCACCGGCAAGCGCAAATCGGTCGCCGACGTGCATGTGCCGTGGCGTCTCGCCGCTATCATGTTCGCGGTCTATGTCGTCATTTCGATCTGCAGCGGCCTCGTCTTCAACACGATCTCGATCGCGCTGCCGAAGATCGTCGACGAGCGTTTCGGTGCCGGCGCGTCGCTGATGGCCGTCGGCAGCTTGGCGACCGCCGTCTTCCTCTGTGGCGCGCTCGGGCAGTTGGCGATGGGGCGGCTTGTCGAGCGCTTCCCGCCGCATCTGCTGTTCGCCGGTGTCGTGGTCGCGCAGTTGATCGGCATTATTTGGGCCTCCTACGCGAGCGGCCCGGCGCTGGTGGTGGCGCTTGCCGTCAGCATGACCGCGATCTACGGACAGGTAACCGTCGGCGACATCGTGATTGCGCGCTATACCGCCGACGCTTGGCGCGGCCGCGTCTACGCCGTGCGCTTCTTCCTCACATTCGTGTCCGCGGGCGTGTCGGTGTCGATCATCGCGTTCCTCTATGCGCGCGGCGGCTTCGATCTCGTCCTCGGCACGATTGCCGCCGTGGCGGCGGCGCTGGTGGTCTCGGTGCTCACCTTCGTGGTCCTGGTCTCCGGCATCGAGCGCGAACGGCGGAACGCGGTGCAGCCGGCGGAGTAGGCCTGCCGATAAGCTCCCCCGGCTTGACGGCGACGCCGCTTGCCGGGATGAAAAGGCCATGGTCGAGAACGCAAACCAGGGCCGCGCCGCAAAGCCGCCCGACCCGACAGTGGCGGTCGCGCAGTGAGCCAGGCGGAGGAGGATGCGGCGTCGTCCCGCTACGCGCGCGGGGCCGTGGCGTTGATCGCCGTTCTGATCGTCGGACGTTTGATCTGCGCCGCCGTTCTCCCGCTCGCTTTCGACGAGGCCTATTACTGGCTGTGGTCGAAAGAGCTTTCGTTCGGATACTACGACCATCCGCCGATGATCGCGCTGGTGATCCGGCTGGGGACGATGATCGCCGGCGACACCGAATTCGGCGTGCGCCTCGTCGCGGTTCTGCTTGGCATCCCGGCGACCTGGGCGGTCTGGCGCGCGGCGACCATCCTGTTCAACAGCCGGCGCGTCGGCGCGGATGCGGCGCTCTACTTCAACCTGTCCTTGATCGTGTCGATCGGCACGGTGCTTGCGACCATCGATGCGCCGCTGGTCGCCGGCGCCGCCTTCGTTCTCTTCTTTCTCGCCAAGGTCGTGCAAACCGGTCGCGGCGTTTGGTGGCTTGCGGTCGGTGCCGCCGCGGGCTTCACCCTGCTCGCCAAGTACAGTGCCTTCTTCCTCGGCGTCGGCATCGTCGCCTGGCTCCTCTTCACGCCCTCGATGCGCAAGTGGCTCCTGACGCCATGGCCATATCTTGGCGGTGTGATCGCGCTCGCGATGTTCGCGCCCGTCGTGGTGTGGAACGCGCAGCACGACTGGGCGTCGTTCCTCAAGCAGTTCGGGCGCACCGGGGTCAGCGGCTGGGAGCCGGTGAAACTGATCGAATATGTGGTGACGCAGGCCGGCGTCGCGACGCCGTCGGTCTTCATCCTTGGCGTTGCGGGATTCATCGTGCTCGTGCGCCGGTGGGATGCGGTGCCGCGCGCGCGCGCGCTGCTCATCGCCCTCATCGCGCCGATGGCGCTGTACTTCATCTGGCATTCGCTGCACGCCCGCGTGCAGGGCAATTGGACTGGACCCGTCGTTCCGGCCTTTTCTCTCGTCGCCGCGTTTGCCGCGCATCAGGTGGCTTGGTCCGGATGGCGCGCGCCGCTGATGCGCTGGTCGCGGATCCTCGCGGTGCCCTTGGGTGTCGCGATCACGGTGGCGATTTACGCGCAGGCGATTTTCGGCGTCTTTCCCGCCGGTGCCGCCGATCCGACCGCGCGGCAGATCGGCGTCGGAATGCGGGCGCTCGCTCGCGAGATCGATGCGATACGTGAAAAGATCGGCGCGCGTACCGTACTCACGACCGACTATGCGATGACCGCTTGGCTGTCGTTCTATCTGCCGTCGCATCCGCCGGTGGTGCAAGTCACGCAGCGTTTCCGCTTCGTCCACCGACCCGAGCCGCCGATGGCGCTGTTCGACGGGCCGATGCTTTATGTGTGCCTGCCGAATTACGCGGCGCTGGCGAACGACGCCAGCCGCTTCAATCGTTTCGAGAAGCTTGGCGTCGTGACGCGCAGCCGGCGCGGAATCGCGATCGAGAGCTACATCCTCGCGCGTGTCGAAGGCCGCAAGGGCGACCCGTTCGACCGTACGCCGCCGCCGGAACGGCAACGCTGAGCCTATTCCGCTCGTCCCGCGAAAGCGAGGACAATAACGTCGATGTCAACCCGGCCAAGCGACGGCGGCGCAAGCCGGGACCCATGAACCCCTTCCTCTGATAGGGGATATGAGGAACCGTGGATCCCGGGTCTCGCGGCTTTGCTGCTCGCCCGCGAGGACAGCCTTACAGCGGCGACGGCACCAGGTTGTCAGTCTTCGTCGCGACGTGTTCGCACACGAGTTCCGCGATGCGGCGGCGATGGCAATGGTTCGCGTCGCGCTCGTAGCACAGCAGGCACACCCGCCGCCCCGCCGAGACGAGGGAGACGAGTTCGTCGAGCTGTTCGCGCGCCTCGGGCGTGTGAACATGCTTCTCGTAGATGCGGAACATCTTGTCGAGATGCCCGCTATGCGCGGCGTTGCGCCCTTCCGTCGGCGTGCCGAGGCCGCGTAGATGCAGATAGCCGATGCCCTGCGCGTCGAGGCTCGCCGCGAGCTGCCGCTTCGAGAATCCCGGACGGCGGGAGGCGGCGACCGCGCGCGTGTCGACAACGAGTTCGACGCCCGCTGCGGCGAGAGCATCAAGCACGGCTTTCGAGGTCGCGTGCTCGTAGCCGATGGTGAACAGCGGCGGCATATTCCTGGAAGGTTTCGCTCGCTTGGCAGAGGGCTTGGCGGGCTTTGTCGTTTCTTTGGGTGTCGCGGAGTTCTTCATGGCCTTGTCAGCATCTTGATCATCGCCATCGCGGCGGCGGGCGCCCGCACTTTGCCCTCGTGGATTACGTAGGCGAAGACATCGCGGGCTTGCTTCTTCGTCTTATGGCCGGGATCGATGCACGGCAGGTCGCCCGGCGTGCCGCCGTCCGCCCATTCGCGCAGCCGCTCGGTCCAGCGCGTGAGCTGCTTCGGCGGATAGGCGGTCGGGACGTCGTCCTTGCCTTTCTGCAATCGCGCATAAACGAAATCCGCCGTGACGTCGGCGATGGCGGGATAGCTCGCGTGCTCGGCATAGACGACGGCGACGTTGTGCCGGCGCAGCAGCGCGATGAACTCCGGCGCCTTGAAGCTGTCATGCCGCACCTCGACGACGTGGCGCAGTTTGCGCCCGCTGCGTTCCGCCGGCAGGCAGTCGAGGAAGGCCGCGAAGTCGTCGGCGTCGAATTTCTTCGTCGGCGGGAATTGCCAGAGCAGGGGGCCGAGACGGTCGCCGAGCTCGAGAACGCCGGAATCGATGAAGCGGTTCACCGACTCGCCCGCTTCCGCGAGAACGCGGCGATTGGTGGTAAAACGCGGCCCCTTGAGCGAGAAGACGAAGCCATCCGGAACCTCCTGCGCCCATTTGCGGAACGTCGCCGGTGTCTGCGTGCGGTAAAATGTGCCGTTGATCTCGATCGAGGTCAGTTGGCGGCTGGCATAGGACAGTTCCTGCGCGTGCGGCAGCTTGTCCGGATAGAACACGCCGCGCCATGGCTCGAACGTCCAGCCGCCGATTCCGACGAAGATACGGCCTTGTTTCGCCATCACTGACCTTCTTTGCGTTTCGCGCGTTGTCTCCTGCGGGCGCTCGAACAATGGCCGCGACAGCGATCCGGCCGGCCGCCCGAGAATTCGCCACAGGCTACCTCATCAATGGCTCCTGGAGGAGAGAGATATGTTGCCGATGAATCGCCGTTCGCTGCTGCTCACGCTGGGCGCTACCGGCGTCGCGGCCACCGCGCCGCGCGCTTATGCCCAGACCGCCGCCCCCGCCGGCCCGTTCAAGCTCGACCCGCTGCCTTACCCCAACGGTAAGAACGAGCCGTATATCGACGCGCTGACCATGGAGCTGCACCACGACAAGCACCATGCGGCTTATGTCAAGAACCTCAACGAGGCGGTCGCCAAGCACAGCGAGGTGGCGAAGAAGCCGCTGCAGGAGATCCTCGCCAAGCTCTCCGCCGTGCCGGAATCGATCCGCACCACCGTGCGCAACAACGGCGGTGGCCACGCCAACCACACCATGTTCTGGCAGGTGATGGGCGGCGCCGGCGGCGATCCGAAAGGCGACGTCAAAGCCGCGATCGACCGGGACCTCGGCGGTTTCAACAAGCTCAAGGACGACTTCAACGCCGCCGGCGGCAAAGTCTTCGGCTCGGGCTGGGTCTTCGTCGCCGTGACGAAGGACGGAAAACTGGCGCTCGTCTCCAGGCCCAACCAGGACACGCCGCTGATGGACGGTCACCACGTGCTGTTCGGCAACGACGTGTGGGAGCACGCCTATTACCTGAAATATCAGAACCGCCGGCCGGACTATCTCAAGGCGTGGTGGAATGTCGTGAACTGGGACAAGATCGGCGAACGTTACGCCGCCGCGAAAGCCGGAAAGCTGACGATTTGAGTTTTTCACCTCCCTTGAAAAGGGGAGGTCGGTTTGCGAAGCAAACCGGGCGGGGGTCGCGGGCAACGAGTTTCGCGCGCGGGCAGGCCGGGGTTTTCGTCATTGCCGGGCTTGACCCGGGCATGGCGCCTTTGGTGAGGCCGCCTCGTGGAACGATCGAGAGTGCGTGAAGTTTGCTCTCGGTGCGCTTGACCGTCTTGAAAACCATCACGCTCGTCATCGTGGCGCTGAGCCTTGCGCCGTCTTACGCGCATGTCCTCGAAGCGCATCCACGCATCGCCATCTGGTCGCCGGAACTGTGGCGCGAGGCGACAGTGTTCAACGCACAGTTCTGGCTGTTCGCGGTGATCGGCGCGCCGATCGATATTCTCGCCGTTCTCGTGCCGGCGGCTTTGACCTGGGCCCTTCGTCGCGCGGGGTATAACCGGCTTGCGGCCTTCGCGCTCGCCGGAACGCTCTGTTTTGCCGCCGCCCTCGCGGCGTGGTTCCTTCTCGTCGAGCCGGCGAACGGTATCCTCGCGACATGGACGCCGGGCCCGTTGCCGGCCAATTTCGATGCCGTGCGGCTGCGTTGGGAGAGCGGCCACATGGTGGTTTCCGCGTTCAAGCTCGTCGGCTTCGTCTTTCTCGCGCTCGCCTGCGTTCTATCGCCGATCCCCGCCTCCGCCGAGTGTCGCAGAGCCGCTTCCAAGATACGGCCGCCGATCAAGGCGGCGCGCGCCGGCGCTAGATCACGATGATTTTGGATCGAATCGATCCAAGATCATGAACGTGATCGATTCTCATAACTTAGAGCGAGCGGAAAACCGCTCCACACTTTTCCTCATCCCGCTCTAGTTTACCGATTGGAACCGGATTTCGCCGTCGTGCAGGAAGCACGCTTTGGCGAACAGGGTGACGTCCAGCGCATTCGGCATTCTAACGTCACTTAGGTCCGGGCAGGATTTCACCGCCGGATCGTAAGTCCGGTCGATTTGCGAGATGAAGACAAAGATGAGCCCGCGTTCTCGCGCGAAAGCGTGCAGCGTGCGTATTTGAGTCGTCAGCGCCGGCTTGTCGCGCCGCTGGTCCAGCAGTTGCAGATAGTCGATGACGGCGAGCGTGCCGCGGGCGGCGCTCGACAGCCGCGCGGTGATGTAGTCGGAACTGATGTCGTCGGATGCGTCGAAGCCGAAGAGTTGCGCAAACCGGTTCAGATCGACGCCGAGATCGCGAAAACGATCGTGCACATCGCGCTCGATATATTCCAGGGTGAAGAACATACTGCGGTGGCCGCGCTTCATGGCCGCCACGGCAAGTTCGAGACCGAGGAGCGTCTTGCCATGGCCTGGCCGAGCGCCGAGCAGCATCAGGTCGCCCGGAGACAGCCGCGCGAATATTTTCTGCGCCGGCGTGATACGCGCCGCCTGCGCGGCAAGCATGCTCCAGGTTGAAAACCCTTCCGCCGCCGCGATCTGATCGAGCGCGGTGACGAGCGCGATATTGCCGTCGCGTGAGAGGCGTTTCGCCTGGCGTTTCAGTCGATAAATCGGCGCGGAAAGCCGCATGGGAGAACCTCCTATTCCGAGCAAGTCTCGCAACCCCTCCTTATGCTTCGCGCTCGAACAGTTGGTCCGATGATGAAAGTGCCCTGCATGATGTGTGCTTTCCCGGTGGAGGGGGGAGGCGCGGGCCGCGCCAGAATCAAAATCTACAGTCGAAATGGCGGGTGCTCAACAGGAAAGGGCCCGGGGAGGTTCCGGGCCCTTTCAAACATTCCGCTGTCATGTCCGCGCAGGCAGGACGATGCTCTAATTTCGGGCGGATGGAGTTTGGAAGTCCATGTTACCACTGAAGCCGGGTCTGCCCGGCTTCAGCTTGTTTATGAGAGCGTGGGCGAATGGATTTCCTTAGAAGTCCATTTCGCCACTGAAGCCGGAGCTGCCGGCTTCAGCATTTTAACAAGCGTGGGCGAATGGACTTCCTTAGAAGTCCATTTCGCCACTGAAGCCGGAGCTGCCGGCTTCAGCATTTTAACAAGCGTGGGCGAATGGACTT